>JAPPOO010000046.1 GCA_028817875.1 Alphaproteobacteria bacterium
AATGGGAAGAACATGCTTTAGAAACCTTTGGCTATGTGTAGTGGTAATTTTATTAGGAACAGCTTGGTTTTTATTCCAAAAAGCTGAAAAAGTTTGGGCCTCAATTAGCCAAACAGAAGCTATGATAATTCAACTTCGCCGAGAAAAAAACAATGTAGAAAACTTATCAGCCTCCTTGACAGAATTAGACAGCTTAACAGTTGATGAGCGTAATACAACACGGTTGGATTTATTGAGACACCTAAATTTAGAAACAAAAGACTACAAATTCTCCTTAGTATCTCGGCAGGAAGAGCAGCTAGGCGGCATAAAACTTTTTGTAAGAAAATTTGAGCTAGCAACAGAGCTACCATATGCAAAAGCACTGCAATTGGCAGATACATTGCACGCTAACAAAAAGGTGGTATTACATAGCTATGTTATGTTTCCAGTTGGATCGTCGGCAAATATGTATGGAGATTTAGTCTCAATAAAAATGAAAGGCTCCCTCTATGGCTTGGAAAAAAAGTAAGCATTGGACAGTACTTGCCTTTTCAAGCGTAGCTTTTACGCCTCAACTACAGGCAGAAGAATTATTGTGGTGGGTTACCAATGAGGTGGAACCGGATGTTGTGCCGATATACGAAGGGGAGTTTAATCCTTTTCCAATCCGTAAAAAGCCAGAAGCTCCTATAATAGTTCAACAAAAGGTTGAAGAAAAAGAAGTAAGATCTAACAGTGCCAGTGCTCGTTTATTAGAAAAAATAAGAGAGTATTTACAAACAGGTGAGTTCAAAGAACCAAATATTTATACAGTAGAGGTAAAAGGGTACTTAGAAGGGTATAGAGGTCCTTCTGTATTAATAGCAGATAGGTGGCTTGTTACGGGGGATCATCTTGCAGTACCAGCGCAAGAAAAAGCTTTTTTTAAATCGTTACTTGAAGAGTTGGAGCAAATAGCACCAGCATTATACGACTCTGCTCTTCCTAACCTGTCGGCAGAGTTAACAGATGGAGAAGGGTTTAAACTAACGTTAAAAGAAATAACAAAAGATAACATTGTGTTAGAAGATAGACAGGGGGAGAAGTATGTCATTTCTTACCTGTCAGGTAGCTGGTAACAACCCCCATAAGGTAGGAAGCAGGGGGAAAGCGGAAAGGAAAGGGAGAGCATAGACTCTATGCAGGTATTATTTATTTTAGCCTTGTCTGGTATGTTTCTTGCTACTGTTTTAGGCATAACAAGCAATGCAGCATTGAACGCTATGCAGTTGCAAGAGCGTAAAATTGCTGATACAGAGGAATATTTTCGGCAGATTGCGCTATTGGTTAACGAACATATTGTTATGCAAGATATCCAAGTTCCGTTTATCCCTGGGGAGAATGCAACAGATAGCGTAGCTAGTCCAAATAATATAGTTTCACTTTTATTAGACAGTTCTATTGTCCGAGGTACGAATTGGGCGTGGAACCAACCAGTATTGGATCCTTGGGGAAGATCTTTTTTCATATTTAGGGCGGATGATTATCATGCTATCTCAGGAGGAGGGGGGAATGTTGTACAGCCCCAAATATCCGCATTTGTTATGGCTTCCCCAGGTCCTGATATGAATTATGAAAACGTACTTCAGGCGGCTTTAGGAAACCTAGCACCAGGTGTATCTAATGTGAATGATGTGCTAAGCATAGAAGCAGATCCTAACTCAGATGATATTGTATATACGTTTAGTACGGCATCAGCAGTAGAAGAGCGTTGGGAAATGGTAGAGTGGAATGTGCGACAGCTAGCTTTGACATACCTTGATAAATATAAGCAAGGCTTTTCAAATCCCAACTTCATGGACACGTTAGATGTTTTTTATAAAAACACAATGGATCAGTTTTTTACAACAGGAAGTACACCTTGGGGACAAAACACAGGTGGAGGTACCTACAATTTAAATGAAAACGCTTTAGCAAGTTGGCAGAACCCTTCAGGAGGATTGCCTAATACGATACAAAAAAACTTGGAACTCCATTCTCCAAATATGATAAACATGGCAGGTGAAGTAAACCAAATGCAATCAGGAGACAACAGTTATATTACATTCCTAGAGAACAATTCTACAACAACAGGTGTACAACTAACAGCAACAAGCTGGTCAACACTAGGAGCAGGAGCTCATGATAGAATGCGTGTTGAGGTAACAGCCTCAGGCGGCACTGGTACTGCATGGCAGAACGCAGCGGGCACAATGGTATATCGAGTAGAAATAGGAAACTAAAAATATGGTAAACAAGGGGTTTTCAATAGTAGAGATCACGTTGGTTATCGCTGTAATGGCTGTATTAGCAGGTATGACAGCACCAGCATTTATAGATTTTTTGAACTTGCAGAGGGTTCAGTCGGAAGAAAATACGCTTAAGGAAATCAAGAGAGCAATCGAGATTTTCAGCGAGCAATATAGTCGCTTACCTGATGATCAGGCTGCCAACAACGCTTTTTGTAATACACCAAACAATACATGGGATGAATGCTTGGCAACAGTCTCTAATTTATCCGCAGGGCAGATACTAACAGATACATGGGGACGACCAAGGTCTTATGTACATATGGAAGATAATACAGCTGTACTCATGGGAAACCAAGTATCTGTCCACTATGCAACTGTACTAAGTAGCGGGCCTGACCAAGCAGCTGATAATGTGGCAGGTATTGCGACGGCAGCGGCTGGGACGTTTATTGTATTTGACGACGCAACAGATAACGACTGGTGGGCAAATCAAGCAACTCTAGTGGATAGTTTAAACGATTTTCAGGCCTTAATACCTGCTAACGATGATTTAGTTATTAAACATAGTGACCGCCCAACGAAAATGAAAAACTACGAAATAATGCTCGAAAGACTAAAAAATATATCTGAAGCATTAGAGACATTTGCACGTACTAAATATAACGAAGCTGCTATTTTGGGGGAAGCAAATGTAGACAAAAAAATATTCTACCCACCAGCTGAAAGACTTACAGGACCAGCAGACTCTTTAACAAGTTACGGAGATCAGGTACGTGCGTTACTACCAGCAGCCCAGTTCGGTGCAGATCGTGCAGTATATAATGGGGCGACAGAAGCGACACGTAGAACAGAAATGATAAACTTAATGCGTGTACTTGGGTTACCAGATAGCTATTGCTGTAATGCTATGGAAAAGATTTTAATAGGAGGTGAATGGGTAGAAAGAGCATTGTACTACTATTCTAATCCACGACCAGTGATTGACCCTGCTGGACCAGTATGTCCAGGTGTGCGAGCACAAGTGACAGACGCAGCGCCACTGTACATGCCTCTTCGTATTACAACAAGACCCTATGAATGTCCTTAATCCATGAATAAGTGTTATAAAAAAGCACCTAAAAGGCACATGAGAAACGCTGGGATAACAATGGTCGAAACAATCATTCTTGTTGCTGTTATAGGAATTCTCATGGGAATGACAACCCCTACTGTCAATAGATATATAGATAGGCGACAGGCAGAGTTAGAGCAAACGGATATGCTAGAAATTCAGAACGCAATGACTGAGTTTGCCAAAGTGTACAACCGTTTGCCTGATATAAATCCTATCAGTAATGCATATTGCAACACACCGAATAACACATGGAACGAATGTTTAGCACTTTTTAGTGTTCTATCGGCGGAACAAATTGCAACAGATGTTTGGGATAGACCAAGAACGTATTTAAATCTACGGGGGACAGAGACTTTGTCCATACTACCTGAGGGGTTAGAAATACACTATGCAACAGTACACTCTTCAGGGGTAAACCAAGTTGCAGAAAACCTTGACGAACAAAAGAATATTTTGGCAGGGATTGCATTAAACGGAAATGATTTTGCAGTGCCAACCAACAACAACTGGTGGATTAATGGCGGTACGGTACCGAATAGTATAAATATTTTTGAAGGAGTAAGAGCAGGGGGGGACGACCAGCTTATAAAGTTTTCTGATCTCGCAATAAAGTTAGAAAAATTTAAAGAAACTCGCTTGCGGTTGCGACAAATTGCTACTGCATTAACTGCTTATGCAAGTAGTAAAAAACAGCAACAAACTGTATTAAACAACCCGGATAGAGATAGGCTAGTATATTTTCCTCGTGGGTTAGAGGTACAACAGTCTCAAACACAGTTAACATCAATAGACCCTACAGTAACAGCGGACGTACAAATCTATAATAGTGGTAACTCATTTATTGAAAACCAAGACAGTACAGTAATAGAGCGTCAAACAAGGTTAACAAGCATGGTTGCACTAATGCGTTTATTAGGGCTGCCAGATGAATACTGCTGTGATGCTCTAGTAAAAGATGGCACGATAAATGGTGATTTTACACAGGAACGCCCATTTTTCTATTATATGAACCCCAGAGATAGAAGAGCAGGGGTATGTCTCCCAAGGCCTGATGAGCCACCATTCTTGCCAGCAAGGGTAAGCCGAAATCCGTCAGTATGCGAGTAGATGAAAGCATAATAGAGCTGGCACATATATGGCCGTGGTTTATTCCTACGGTCATTGCTATTTTAGGTGGAATTGTCGGATCTTTTGCGAATTGTATAGCAGATCGAATACCTAAAAAAATACCGTTACGCCAGCCCCCAAGCTATTGTTCTGCTTGTAAAAAAACACTAACAATATACGACTTGATCCCAGTATTTTCTTGGATATGGTTGAGAGGTCGCTGTCGTCACTGCGGAGTTTTTTTTGGTATAGATAATATGCTGGCTGAACTAAGTTTTGCTCTTGTAGGATTACTTGCCTATTGGGTAGTTATGCCAAAATTATTTGTAAGTATACAAAAAATAATCGTAGACTTAGGGTCTTTAGGTATAGATTTGTTTGAGTATTGGATAACTATCCCATATTTCGCAAGTTTTCTCGCCATTCCGCTATTATGGAGCTTAATGTTCTTGTGCTTACTCTTTAAATCTCAAGTAAGTAACACATAACTGTTGCGTAATTTCATCACTGAACTGTCCAATATCTCTCATATTATCAGCAACATCTTGGTTATCTATGGCTTTCGTATCACAATACGGGGTGATGGTATACCTGAGTAGAAAAATAACAATTTGTCTTTTAGCAAGCAGCTGTTTAACGCTGCCCGCTTGTTCTGTTAAATCAAATAGTTATACGCCTCCGTTGCCAGTAGAGTTAGCATATACACCAACGGATGAATTGCCAGCCGCTTACACAGGGGAGGTCTTCCGTAGCCAACCCAAAGTAGACCATAAAGTAATGATAACTCCTTCAGAAAAAACAACAATTCGTAAAGGGTTTATCTCTATGCGGCGGCAAAAAGCATATGTACCGCCGCCGCAGCCAGAAGCGTTAGATTCACGTATTAACCGCCTAGTAAATAAGCAACTAGTACATACTGAAGAGAGAATAAAGCAATATAGTGATAGAAAAATAGCAAAAACAGAGCAAGAAATAGCGGAATTAGGGCGTAAAAATAAGCTAGAAATGCAACGTGTAGCAACAAAAACGGTTTCTGAATCTGAAGACTTGATTCGTGCACTAGCAAGAGACACGCTACTATCTCAAGATGATCAAATCAGAGCTGTAATTTCGGACGTTGCAAAAGACACTGTGATTAATGCAGATAGCAACTTGGCTGATGCCATACGTCAGGTTGCTCGCCAAGTCATCACAAATGGAGATGATAAAGTAATAGCTGCTATTCGGCAGCAGGCTAAAACAACTATGTTAAGCGATGATACAGACATTGAAGCCGCTATTCGCCGCGTAGCAAAACAAACAGTAGTAGATTCAGATGAGCAGATAGACGAAACAATCCGCCGTGTTGCACGTACAACTGTAGTAGAAGCCGACCCACAGGTAATGAATGCTATTCGTAAAGTTGTAAATTTAGCAGTACTTGAGAGTGATGAGCCTGTTGAGTACACAGTACGCCGTATTATAGAAGAGCGCTTCTCTGAAATTAAAGACGATCCAATTGCTCTAGCAGTTCAAAACGTTACCAAAGAAGCTATTCGCGAAGAAGCTGAACGGGTAGCCTCAAACACAAAAGATTATACTCAGCTACAAATAGCTTTAAAAGCAGCTGAACAGAAAAATGAACTGCAAAAAACGCAAAGCGCAATTATAAGTGCAGTGGAAAGGGCGCGTAATGATGACCATCAGCTGAAAACGCAGTTAGAAAAAACGTTGGCTGCAAATAGTTTGAAGGTAGAGCGTCAGGCTGCCAGACAGGAACTTGCTTTGAAAAAAGCAGAAATCATTATTAAAGAAGCAGCTAGAAAAGCACACTTTGCTGATAAAGAGCTAGAAAAGCATGTGGAGCATTTAACAGAAAATCAGCGTTTACAATTTGAGAAGTTACTAGCAGAGCAACATTTGCAAACGTATAAGGAACTAGCAGACCAAAAACTAGCATTGCAAGAAACACAAGCCTCTGTGCGAGAGAGTAACTTAAAAGCTCTGCAGTCTGACGAAAGAATGGCTCTTGCTCAGGAGCAAGCCTTACAAGAAACAAAGAATAGTTTAGCAAGTTTGCTAGAAATACAGCAACGCCAAGCTGAAAAAAGAGAAAGTAAGCGTGAACGTGTATTAGAGAAATTACTAGCAGAGCAGCGCTTACAATCACAAGAAGAAATTTCTAGCCAAAAACTAGCATTGCAAAAAACAAATAGCAGCTTAGAAAAATTAGTGGAAAATGTAGGTTTTTCAGAGGTGCGGCTAAAAGAGTACGCAGAAAAGTTAGTTGAAAACCAACAAAATCAAGCTGAAAAACAGGCAGCTGAACAGCAATTGCTAATTGAAAAACAAGCTGCAGAGCAGCGTGTAGCACTACTAGAAGCCAAATTAAATGCACAAAAGCAAAATGCGGATTTACGTATTTACACAGAGCAAACCCTTGCTCAACAAAAGCAAGATAACCAATTGCTGCAAGAAAAAGTACAGTTAATGGCAGAATTGTCGGAAGCCCGAGCAAAAGCATATGCCGACACACAAGTGGCAGATGCTCGCCGCTATACAGAGAGACTGGCACAGAGCGAAGCAAAAGCAGCAGAAGAGCGTTTGCGTAAATATGCATCAACTCAGTTAGCTCAGTTGGAAGATAAAACTTTAGAAGCAATTGTCGGGACTATGTCAACAGCTAAGCAAGATATGCAGTTGGTGGCAGAAAATAAAGTACAAGAAATTGAAAAGCGTTTAACAGCTTATACCGACCGTAAAGCTCAAAACGTACTAAAGGATGCAAATGAAAATACTGAGAAAGTCGCACAAGCAACACGGCTAACAGATGACGAAATACGCATTATTGCAGAAAGTACATTGGCAGATGCAAGTGATACGATACGGGCGCTTGCTTACCAAACACTAGCTGATTCAAATAGTTATATCCGTACCGTAGCTCGGGAAGCTGTAAAGGAAAAAGACCCTTCTATGGAAGCGGCATTGGTTTCAGCGGCACGGCAGGTTATTTTGGATGATAATAACGAAGTTACGTTTGCAATACGTCGGGTGGTTGATAAAGCTGTAGATGAGAAAGCAGAAGAGCTGGTAGCTGCAGCAGATAATGTTCAGCATGACGGTATAATAGATACCTCAGGTACGAATATAGATAGTAAAAAACTGGAAATAGCAGCTCTACAAGACCCTGATTCTCAGAATGTAACAAAAATACGTCCGCCCAAATTTAGGCAAGATTGGGTAAACATCAGAGATTACCATCTTGTTTTGCACGAAGATAATGCAACATTAAAAGCAATTGTGCGGGGAATTATCAAAAGGGCAGAACCTTTTGTAGGGCCTTGGGAAGTAAAATGGAAAATAACAAAAGAAAATCAAGATATTCTTAAGGAGCGTTTTAGCTTAGATGCTGAAACAACATTTGAAGAGTTTGCTAATTATTTAGCTCAATATATGCTAAACACACGGGGAGTTTTGTTAAACTTCAATATGTTTGATGCAGAGCGAGTATTGGTGATAAGTGATGAATAAGGGAAAAATGCGGTTTCTCGCAACAGTAAGCACATTAACTGTTTTATCTATTTCTGGATGTACAACAACTTCAGAGCGTGAGTTGCTTAAGCCAGCGCAAATTGAAGTATCTGATGTACATGGCGGCGGTGTTGTTATCGCGCAAACTGAACTTACTGAAGGAGAGGCGGCTGCTGCCTCAGGCCAATACTTGGCAGATTGTCACGGTTCCAACATAGGCGTGACTGTAGAAAGTGCAGAAGGCGATGCCCACTTTGTTTACGGAACAAACGGAGAGCCTTGTGATAAAGCAGAAACTATATTTGACGGAAGTAGTAAAAAAGACACACGTATGCCGCCACCTGCAGTTCATATTGCATTTAAAGACCAATTAGGCTCCCAGCCTGCTACGGCAGAAACCATGCCGCGGGTGGAATTCGGCATAGATGAGCCTATAACAGCAGAAGAATTTGCCGTAGCGGCTACAGGCACAAGACCTGAACGAAAAGAGAAGCAATCAGGGCTAGATATACAAGAGACAGTAAACCGTTGGCAGGCAATACGACAGAACGAAAAGCTTTTTGCAGACTTGAGAGATGTGGAGCGTATGTCTTCAGGCGAACTTATTAAAGTACAGCAAGATAAAATATTAGAGCTGCAGGCTAAATTAAATGAAGCAAAAGCCCAGCAAAAAATGTCCAAATTTGAAGGGGCTCGTATTCAAGCAGATATAGAACGGCTACGGCAACAGACCGAGGCGCGTGGCATTGCGTGGGACCATGAAGAAAATAAAATGCATGGTGAAATGCGGGAGATGAAACGGCGGTTAAGTGAATACGAACGCCGCAACCAAGAGCTTGCAAAGTCTCAGGAAGCAAAAGATAAAGCGCACCGTTTGCGTATTAGTAAGCTAGAGAGTGATTTGCGGGTAGCTGAATACGAAGCAGATGAGGTTCGGAAAGACATGGTTCTCTCTGCCGCTAAAAAAATAGCGGAAGCCGAGAGGTTAGCCTTTGCTGTACGCATGGCTGAAAAAGATGCTATGCAGCGTGAAGCAGCGCGTAAAAAGCAAGAGAGTGATATGCTGTTAGAGCGGGCACTTCGTATGAAACAAGGGAAAACAATTGTTGTACCAGGACTATCTGATAAGCTTGGTCAGCCAAGAGAATTAAACCCACTGCCGATAGAGCTGGATGAAGTTCCGGTAAATGTTCATGCTGATGGACAGACTCTACAAAGTTTGATGGATAAATTATTGCATGAAATCAAACCAATCATCGGCAATTGGCGAATAAGCTGGCAACTATCAGCAGAAAATAAATTTCTATTAGATGAAACTTGGACGCTGACAGCAGAGGCTGATATGGGGGAGGTTTTAGCCTTCATTACACAGCGTATTCAAGAGACCCACAATATAACCCTGCGTTTTGAGCAATTCCAAAAAGTAAGATTATTAGTTGTTTCTGACGGTAGCAGTGCTCCTGGAATATCACCAGAAATACCAGTTATACTACGCTAACCATACAAGGGGGTTGTAAATGAGTAGTAAAGCTACCATAATAGGGACACATTATTTTAATTTAATTAGGTTGAAGAGAACAATGAAATTGAAGTTTACAGCATTTGGTTTACTTACGGTTGGCTTAGCAATATTAGCGCCTGAGGCTATGGCAGCTAGTGCAGAGCAAAGTGTAGGTAAAGGACTATTAGAGATGATGGATGGTCTGCTTTCAGGAAACCTAGCGTTATTTGCAGGAATTATAATTGCATTGTTTGGCGCGTGGGGTTGGCTTATTAAGCAAGAAACATGGGGAATTATAATGATTGCCGCTGGCGTTGCTGTTACAGCTTTTCCAGGAATTTTTCAAGGAATAGCGAAAGGTGCGTCTGGAGTTTTGGCAGCTGCTGGTGTTGCTGGTACAGACGACAGAGCAACTGAGACAGAACTTGGTGCTCAACTTGACGAAAAAGATGCTAAATAGGATTAAGGATTTTTATGTGCACTAAAGAATAAAGAGGGCTTGTCCTCTTTTTCTTTTGCCTAAAAAGCCCTACAATGAAGGAATGAAAATTATTTTATACATTTCAATAACAGTTGCAATAGCAGT
>JAPPOO010000017.1 GCA_028817875.1 Alphaproteobacteria bacterium
GTAGTGCTTCAGTTATTTAGCAGCCAGAGATGGAAAGAGAATGCTTATAACTCTGGTTGTTTGAGGGAAAAAGAGATAGTGTCTTCGGGGAAAGTTTAAAAAGGGATAGATTATGTCTGGTAAAAAAGTGAATGGTACGTCTACAAAACAGCCTAGATTTCAGTGTTTAGGGCAAGCAGTTAGGGATTTATCTTTTGAGTGTCCAGTTCCAGCGTTTTTGGTCGAAAATGTACCTTCTGATATGGACCTTAATCTAAGTGTCTCTGTATCAGGTAGAGAGCAGCCTGAATCTACGTGGGACGTGACGCTTGCGTTGCGAGCTGAGTCGAAATTGGAAGGAAGGTCTTTATTCCTGATTGAGCTGGCTTATGGTGGTGTATTTTTGGTTGAAAACCTAGAAGATGATCAGAGGGATGCTGTATTGCATGTTGATGCAGCTGCTATGTTGTATCCTTTTGCGCGTCAATTACTTATGTCTACTGTTGTAGAGGGGGGGTATCGTCCGCCACTATTGGACGCTGTGAATTTTGGTGCAATCTATCAGCAATCAATGCTTCAAAAACAGGCTGCTGAAAGCAAGGAAGAGCAGCAAGAAAAAAACGCCAAGTAGGCGTTTTTTTTCTGAAAGTGGTGGTTGTCCTTATTGGATAAGGCCTTGCGCAAATGTTTTTATAACAGGGAGGATACCTCTCTGTACAAAGCTGATAACGATTAAGAGTGCGATGGGTGTAAGGTCTAGTCCTCCAATGCTGGGAATATAGGGTCTAATCTTATCCATAGCAGGGTCTGTCACCATTCGTAGAAAGCGTACGATAGGGTTGAGTGGGTCAGGGTTGACCCAGCTAACAATAGCTGCGGCAATAATAAGTATCATATAAATGAAGAGAAGGTCTCCTAATATGCTGGTGAGAGCAAGTAGAGGGTGTCCAATAACATACATGGCAAAAATCCTTTTTTAGCCGTTAGTTTTAAAGCTTAGGGGGATTGTAGCGTAAAAAATATGGGGGTAGAAAAATAAAATAAAATTTGCCGAAAAAGTGTCATAAGTAATTTTTGTCAAATTATTTATCTATTTTTATCAATAAATTAAATTTTTATGAGATATGGGCGAGGTGTTTAAAAGGTACTAAAAATTGCTTTGTAGCTAAGCTGTTCAATTGTACGCTGCTCTAAGAGTTGGGAAAAGATTGAAAAAAGTACTGCCTATCCCCATAATATAAGGATGAAACCCAATAAGATTTGTAGCTATGCAGGGGTTGCTCTATGGGTGACTACAGCATCAATGGTAGTGTGCGTAGAGGTGTCTCATGCGGCAACAACTTCAGGCTGGCAAACAACAACCATACTAAACAAGGCAGGGATAACTAAGCTTCCGGATATTAAAATGCGGGACCTTGCTAACTTTGGCGACTGTCTTGACTTTAAAGTGAAGGTGAAAGCGGGAAAGTGTAAAAAATTTTTTGTACCGCTGCCTGCGGTAAAGCTCACCATTGAAAATAGAGAGCCAACGTCAATTATTGAAATGTCATGTCTGCGGGGTAAGACTGGCTTCAAAAGTATGCAAAACGTCCTTTCACGCGGGTTAAGCGCATCGTTAACTCAATCTAAAGAACAAAAGTGTATCGAACCAATTAAAAGTAAGTGGGGAGATTACCACAAATACTACATGGATGTCCATGTTTGGGGAATGAGTGATATATCAAGGTTCCAAACTAGTGGCTCTGCAAACCAAGTTATGCAGTCGCTTTTATGTAAAACACTGGTAAATTTAAACACAGTTGTCAATATTGCTAATTTTGCAACAAATTTAAAGTTAGAAGATTGGTCTAACTTCAGTGTTTCAGACATAACAGGTATAGACATAACTAAAGGTATTAATGACTTTGCGGCTGGCTTAGAACCGGGAAAAATATTGGATTCCGTAGGTGCGGAGCTGGATAATGCATGGGCAACAGCTACCAGTCTGCCGGCAACAGCAGGAAATATGTTAACTAGCTTTAAAGGTGAAATTACAAGTGTAGGGGCGGGTATTTCTGGTGTTCTGAACAAAATATCAACGTTAGATCCTAATTCTGTTGTAGGTGAGGTCGAAGGGTTGGGTAAGAGCTTTTTGTCAGGGAGTGCCTTTAAAGAAATGGCCTCAATTGGCTCTAGTTTAGGTAACTTTAGCAATAGTATGTCAGCTATTACAAACATTCCTGGGGTGAGTCTTATTCCTGGTGTAAGTAGTTTTCAGGCAATCTCAGGGCAAATGGGTGATATTTCAGGTTACCTTGGCCTTGCTGGTGCAATTGACCCAAACAAAGAAGGTTTTGGAATGTTTGATTTCCAAAATTTATTGAGTGGTACAGCAGGCTTGGAGGGGGTTGGCGAGAAAATGATATCGACAGCTCAGGCAATGGAACCAGGTTTGCAAGCCTTGGATGATTTGTTGCCACAGGATATTCAAGTGGCCTCTCTTGGTGGTAGTGAAGGGATGGTAGGACGCCGATTTTCTGATATTGCTAAAAACCTATATGAAGTGGGGTTGCAGTTGAAGTCTTTAGATTACGATAAGGTTAGGCAGATGCAGAGAGACTTGGATGAAATTATTGCCAAGTTAGGTTTGGAAGAAGGGCCTAAAGATATTGTGAAGCTAGCCAGAAAAAACGGCCGCCTGGCAGCAGACGGGTTCATCAAGAATGGTGGTAGTGAGTTGGCAGTGACGCAGGGGGACCGAACGTTTGACGGCATAGTAGATAGTGTGCTGGCTGTTGGTGAAAAATCACTCCAAATGGCAAACTCCTTAGGGGCAAGAGAAGAGGGGAATGTATGCTACGCAGTTGACGCAATAGATGAGAGCTTTGATCGCATAAAACAGTTTAAAGAGGCGGTGGAAAAGCCTGATTTTGAGTTGGGTATGTTTCCTAAAGCAACTTACTTACCGCAAGGGCATGTGCAGTATGTACAAGATGGTCTTCCAAGTCCTTCGTGTCCGCTGACATCTGCTGGGTATGTTGCAGATGCAACGCTGAATGGCATCAAAAAAAATATACATAAGTGTCACAAGGAATGTGTATCATCCGATGAGGTGGAGAAATGTGACTGGGTGCCAAATAAAGATTATTATCTGCCAAAAGGATCTTCTTGTATGGAAAACAGAATGAGTACAACTAAGGTGGATGGTTTGTACCCTGCATGTAACGGTATTTATCCAGAGGTAAGGCAGGGGTATGATGGAGAAAAAATAGCGACAGGTCGTTACCTATATAAACCAGAGTGGGATCACCGGAAGAAATTAGAGCGGCGCAGAAGTGAGCAGTTGCGGCACGTTGTGTTGAATGCGTACAACAATGTCAATAAATCAAAAAAGTACATATACAACTATAAAAATAAGGCAAGTATAGCTTGTGATGGGTTGCAACAGATAACACCGAAAAAAGAAAATAGTTCTATAAAAAACACAGGTGTCATAAGATTGGTTGATGCTCAATCAATGCGCCCTGACCATCGGCAGAGAGCTTTGAAATCACTGGGTCTTGAAGGGAGAATGCAGGAAGTTAAACAGGTACAACAAGCATTGGCCCAGTTGGAAGGCTTTCAAACTCAAGTACGTACAGCAGCATGGCAAACAACAGTAAAATCAGCAGGTAGTGGTGGCGTAAGTCCTTTAGGGGCCTCAGCTTCTCCACAACTAACTCTGAGTTCAGCCTATAGTAAGTTGCAAACAGCATTGCAAATGGTAAATAAAGGGGCGTTGAGGCAGTACGCTTCGGCAGCAGCAGCAAGTCGCGTACCCTATGGATTGTGGTTAGGCTTTGCATCAGAGGCAACAGACTGGATGAAACCAAGGTTTAATGAACAGTCTTTAATTATGGGGGCGATACATCAAGTAGCAATAAATACTCCACTATATGCCGTATGTAGCGGGGGGGCTTTTGTAAATACTTTGCTGCCAGGGGAGTTAGTAAACTTAAGATACTTAGAAAAAGTATTTGGTTGTATCGGTAGTTGGGGAATGAGCAATGAACACGGTTTTGCCTACAATAAAGTTAAGCCGATCGCAGGAGCTCTTATCGGTGCGCGCGCTTACCGTGTAGCAACAAAAATAGGGGGGATACAAGATGACATTTCTGGAAAAGCGCGCCAGTTTAACCATGAGTACCCTAAGCTGTATGGCTATACAGGCGATTTGACAAAGGTCGCGAGTAAAGGTGGCGGTAAGCACAAAGGTTCCGGCTGTTACGGAGAAGGAACAACAAGTTCAAGTTGGTACACGGCAGGTGAAAATGGAACGGCTTTAGGATTAAACATCTTGCCATCCGTTGTGAATATTGCGAAAGGAAACCCAAACCTGCAAGCTGAGATGGACGAAGGGTACTATGTTCAAACTCGTTGGAAGCATACAAAGTGTGAAGTAAAATTCTCAATAACTGATATATTGAAATTCATAGACCCTACAGCGCTAGCATTAGCTATAACAACTGGAGATATAGGGCCATGTGCCGTCGAAATGAAATACTAATAACAGGCATTATCGGAACTATTTGGATTGGCGCTATCAGCCATGCTCAAATAAGAGTGTATGACCCTGCAACAGGCAAAAGTGTAGAAGCGGCAACACAGGAAGGGATGGATGCGGCGGCTGAGAAAGGAGAGTCTTTTAAGAGAAAGGATATTCTTCCTAGTCAACAGGTGAATATAAATATGACGCCAAACCATATTGCAAGAGAAGAGGGGCAGCCAACAAAAGCGCCGTTAGGAAATGCATTTATATTTATTACAGCAGATATGTTTACGCCGGAGCTAGCTGGGAAAATAAAAAAAGCAAAAGAAATGGTCGGCCTTAATGTAGAAATATATGCGGAGGACATGGAGCCAAAGAAGTACTTTGAACTTGTAGCGCGCGCGAAAGACCAAGCTGATGGGTTAGAGTTTAGAGCTGATTCAGGGGCTTATATGGCAATGCGTCTCAACATTAAAGAGTATAAAACAATTTATTATGTAGACGCTGCTGGCACGCGCCGCCAATACGATTTAGATAAAGATTTTGACAAATTTTTGCGTCACGTGAAACGTGTTAAGCGCGCAAAGGGAAAACGGTAAATGCGTATAGCTATTTCCACGATAGTATTACTTGCACCGCTAACGCTGCACGCTCAGGCTGAAAAATACCTGCCGTGCCTCAACTATTGGACTGTAGGTATGTCAGGATGTAACCCCGAAGAAGTAAGTAAAACGGCTGCTGTTTCACAAACAAACATGCTGCCCCCTCCTGTGCTAGAAACAGCAGGGCAGAAAGAAGTACCTCAAATCACACAGCAAGCAGAGCCCCCTACACTAGATAAAAAAATAGATGATTTTTTAGAAAGCCACGGTAAGCCCCCGCGTGAGTTTGTGGCATTTCACCTAGAGCCAACGTTGGAGAATGCTCTTAAGTGGGTTTATAAGTACAATAACATGCTTCAAAGGAATGTGGAGTTAACGCGGGCATGGATGCAGGCAGAAGCAATTTACGACCGTTCAGTAAGCCGAGGAGAAGACGCAAGTGTGTTAGAAACAACAAAAAGCATGGCAGTGCCTGATTTCGGGGTAAATATTCCCAACATGCCAAACTTAAATAATCTTAATGTACAGGCTTTACCTCCGCCACCAGCAGAAATCAAAAAACAGATAGAAAATACTTCATCAAACAATCCTTTTGCAGCAACAAATTCTGTAAGAGATGGGCGGATAGGTGGTGATAGCGGTGTATTGGAAATAGACTATTATTTCAGTGCAGAATGCCCATATTGTCAAAAATTTGAACCAGAATTTAATCAAATGTTATCAGGGCTAGATATTCCTATTAATGTAACATGTGTAGACATCACGCCTTCCGGGCAGCATATGAGTAATATTTTAGGAAAAGTAGACTGTACATGGCGTCCTGCTGGGCAATCCGAAATTCAACGGATGGGGATTCGTACAACGCCATCGTTAATTATTCGGCGGGGCGAGGGACGCCCTCTTGAAAGAATCAGTGGATACGTTGAGAGTGAGCGTCTGAGAGAGCATATTTTGAAAGGAGAGATGTCTACTCCTTAAAAATGGCTGCAAAATGTCAGTACACGAACAGGAAAATTTATAGGCAAGTGCATAGAGGAAGGAAGATAAAAATAAAAAAGTCTTGAGTTATGGCAAGTATGGATAAGATGTTTACCGAAACAGCGACAAGCGATACCGGTCAGCTGGCTAAGGAAAGGCTCGTATGGTCATTACAGCCTATATTAACAGTCGTAGTTATTTTTTGTTGGGTATTAAACCCAGAAGTTGTTGATCAAGCAGACTTGGAAAAAGTTTCTTTATGGGGGTTTTTATTTGGTGCGTGTATAGGCTTATTAGGATTTAAGGAAAAAGTAATAAGTCAGCTCAGTATGAAGCTAGAAAGCGGGATATATCAAAAAAATAGAGTGCCAGAAGAGTTTTATTGGGGGTATAAGACTAAAAAGCTATTTGAAAGAAAGGATTAGAATGTGAGTAATAATCCTGATAAAAATCAAGAATTATGGATGGATAGGGATATCCTAACACGACACTGTCTTGGTATTGCAGCAACGGGAGGGGGAAAGAGTAATTTCTTAAATCTTCAGCTAAAGCAGCAAATGATGCGTGGTGGTGGATGTATTCATATAGATGGTAAAAATTCTAAAGAAGCCATTATTGAATTTTTAAATCTTGCCCGCATACATGACCGTTGGCACGATGTACGTATTATCAACATTGACGATGCTGAGCTATCTAACACTTATAATCCATTGTTGCGTGGAGATGCTGACGAGTTAACGGCACGTATTATGGCAATGATTCCTGAGAAAGGGGGAGAAAACTTTTTCCGAAGCCAAGCCGCGACAGCATTGAGAGCAATTACAGGTGTGTTAAGAGCAATTGATTTGCCTGTTAATTTTGACGACTTGCTAACTCTAATGAAATCAGAGTCTGCTATGCGGTGGTTGGTTCAAAATGGCCCGAAAGATTCTCGGGAATATGAGCAGTTTTTAGGTTGGTACAATAATATGCAGGAAGTTGACCGGCGTACAGGGGTAAACATTGTAAACGAGAAGAAAATACAGCATTCATTTGGAGATTTGATAGGTCGTTTAAATCCATATAATGCAGGGACCGCCGCTCAAGTGCTAAATGCGTACAACCCAGAGGTGGATTTATACCAAGCTATGCAGGAAAATCTGCTGGTATATGTTGCTTTGCCTATGCTAAGTAAAAATGAAATCGCGACAAACTTTGCTAAATTATTTATTTCTGATTTGCGAACAGCTATTGGTCAAATTCAAAATGATAAAGTAAAGCCAGCACCAACGTTTTCAGTATTTATGGATGAGTTTTCAAGCTATGCCATGCCAAGTTTGGCTCCTGTGTTTGAACAGGCAAGGTCGGCAAATGTAAGTCTATTTCCATTTGTGCAGACGGTATCTTCGCTGAAGGATAAAGAAAGAGGGTTGAGCGAAGACTTTGCTAATAAAATACTGGGAAACACATGGAGTAAAATATCATTTGTTTTAAAAGACCCTGAAAGTTGTGAAGTAATGTCAAAGATTGCAGGAGAGCAGCGCACGCAAAGTGTTAGCGAAAGCGTAGGTGAGCAAATTAGCTTTAGTAGTGGAGGAGATAGAGATAGTACATCTATGGTGCGTACTGGGGGGCGCGGTAGAGGGTATACCAAATCGATTAGTTACGATTATGAAGCAATTGTCAGGCCTGAAGACTTTGCAAACCTTGATACTCAAAAAGGTGAGGCGATTTATATAGGTAAAAGTGAGGTTTTAAAGTTACGAGTGCCATATGTTCAAGTGCCGATGTTGGAGTATGAAAGTGATGAAGAGGCTCTAGATTTTCCAAGGTTTAAAATGTCTCATAGAAGAGGCTTGGCGATAGTAGACGTTTCTCAGTATAAGAGTTAGAGTGATCAGTGGATAAGTAAATGGATATATACTTTGATGATTGAGCAGTTTGCCGCGTTGTATGTAAATGTATTGGAGCCTCTAGGTAAGGCTTTGGCTGTGTTTGTAGTAATCATATCAATATTGTGGCTATTAATTATGATTAACGATGCGCAAAAAGGTAAAGATTTTGTAACAAGCACGTTCAACTTTATGTGGAAAGTGGTAAGTGGCTTAGCTATGGGAGTATGTATTGCCTTGTTTGGGGTGTTTAAATTTATTGGCCGTGTCATTAATATCGTATTTACAGTAATTCGTGACTTTTTTGTCTCTCGTGTCTAAAATGCTTGTAAAAAAGAAATAACCTCTCCTCAAGGGCTTGCCCTCCTTTAAAGGCTTCGTTACAATGCTTAACAATATATGGTATTTATTCTAAATATTACAGGGTGTAAGGCTACAAGGGGTTGTTGAAGGGTATAAAATGAAGAAAAATCTTTTCAGTACGGCAGCGTGGATTGCTATTGGTCTTGGAACAGTCGGCTGTACAGTTCAAAAGCCAATTTACAGTGGTACAGGTAGTTATAGTCAGGTGTATGCGCAAACGCCGCAAGCTATATCACCAGAGCCATCATCTCCTCAGTCTCAAAACATATCTCCATCCTACCAGCAAGTGCTGAATAGCAACAGCGTCATGGTTGAGAAATTGGCATCAGATATGAATTCACTGTACCAGCGTATGCAAAGAGCTGAAAGGGCAATGATTCGATTAGATCGTCGTATGCAACTTATTGAACGCAATGAGTTAGGACGAATGGGGAGTGGGGAAGTATCCATGAATACAGATGATTCTAGTTATTTAGGCAGTTCAATTGGGCAGGATATTAACGAAAGTCAAGTGCTGTCCCAAGTACCGCCAGCTGCGAAAAGGTATCCTTCTGGAATTATGCCTGTGACGGCAAGCCTGCAGCCTGCTCAGCGCCAAGTCCACTCTTCTGAACTAGGAAGTTTTAGAGCGTCTTTACCAAGCTTGGCAGATGATACGTCAGAGCCTTCTTCTGAGCCAGGTATGGCGGTATGGACTGTCCGCTATGTAGATGGGAAAGTTTGGCCAGACAGAAACCAGTTGCCAGCATCAAGAAATGTCGTTTCTGCATTAAAAACAGGTAAGCCTGTAGCATTATTTGCACGCGGTGCACAGCCGAATTCCAAAGAATTTCGTGATAGAGTGCGTGCATTGAGTCGCTATCTGAGTAAAGTAGCTGAGTCTAGCGGAGTTGCTATTTCAGCAATGCCAGCACAGCATTTAGACGAGGACACAATAGAAATATTTGCGACGCGCTAATTATTAGTTTGTTGAAAACAAACAGAAACATTGTGGATAAAACAGAAAAATCTTTGTTTTATTTAAAAAAATTAAGTTATCTAGTTGAATCCTATCAAAAGGTAGTTATATGATACACAGGCCTGCTATTGAGCAGGTTACCTAAACGTACCCACCAGTGCTTCATTAAAGGCTGCACTATAAATAGGTGAAAATATTATAAACTACTAAAGGAAAAATCTCATGAGTAGTAAGAAAAGCCAATTTCAAGCAAGGCTAGAAAACCAAAAGGCACAGCTAGAGCGCCATGGAAATTTTGCAGAGGTTGTAATTCGTACAACGCCCGAAGGGACAGATATGATTAATTTTGCCCGTTTGTGGGAATATGTTCTAGTTCAAGCAGACCGTCAAACAAGAGGGTATGTTGCGAAAAGTAGTAGAGATGACTTTGAGCAGACACGGCAAGATTTTCAGGACTCAGTAGATTTTATGGTGTCTAAACTAAAATCCTCTATAGAACGCCATGGTATGGATCTAACAGGAAGTAATTTTATTTCACGTGTAGCCCAGCGTTACAGTATTGCAGAGCGTAAGCGCAAACAGGTTGAAGATCAGCCTGAAGTTCAGGAAGTTACAAAAACTGAAAACAAGCAAACTCAAGCGGCAAAACCTGCAGAATCAGAGTCTAATGATTTAGAAGCCGTAGAAGTATAAGAAAATCTACTTAGGAGTCTCCAATGGAT
>JAPPOO010000080.1 GCA_028817875.1 Alphaproteobacteria bacterium
GATAAAGAATCATCAACTATGAGAATTTTTATTTTATCTTTTGGCATTAGAACAACTCCACATTTCCTGATATTGCTGTGTCATCTAGCGATTTAGCATAATCTTTTTCTCGGTCTTTCACGGTTTCATTTGGTAGCACTGGCAATTTTTTAACAAATGTCTCTCCGCTTTTTGGCTGATAGTAAACTTTCCGTGCATAGTCTTGCCCTACATCTTTTTCAATAAGGCGAATACTTTCCATATTTAAGTATTCTTCTGCAAACTGCGCGTTGTTTTTGCCGACTTGAAGCTGCGTTTCTCCACTTACGCTTCCACCACCAAAAATACTTGCTTCTAAGTTTTGGCGACTACCGCCTTTTTTAAGAATCTCATTAATGAGATGTTCCATTGCATAGTTACCGTAGCGTGCGGAAAGTGCTACACCAGCCCATTCACCGTGGTCACTTTGGGGCAACATAAAATGATTCATACCACCAATTCCTAGCTTACGATCCCGTATGCAGGCTGCAATGCAAGATCCTAGCGTTGTTACAACCATTTCTCCTTGAGGGCATACGCAATATTCGCCCGGAAGTAATTTAGTTGTCCAAGATTCTTTATGCGGGTCAAAATAGTGGTTACGGCTAATAGGCTGTAATTCTGATGTCATATACCTATTGCCTTGTAAATACTGTTCTTCCTTGGGATTCAAACTCTGTTTGCATACCCAATAAACTTTCAGAATGACCTAAGTATAAAACCCCACCACTCGGCATTTTATTTTGTATGCGATCACACAAATTCTTTTTGGTTTCTTTACTAAAGTAAATAATAACATTACGACAAAAAACGATATGGATTCTTTCTGCTGGTAGCGGCCATTCCTTTAATAAGTTAATTTTTTGAAAGGACACCATCGGCTTCAAAGTTGGCTTAATACTGTATAGCTCTTGCCCTAAAGGCCCTTGTGGCTGGCCATTTCTTTCCTTTTTTAACCATTTTTTAAGCTGTAAATTACTTTCAACCGTTTGGGAAGAAAGCATATACTCTCCCTGTTTCGCTTTTTTAAGAACTTGCTCATCAATATCTGAGGCAAAAATACGGATATCAGCATTGGGGTTAGCGGCTTTATAATCAGCTACAACCATAGCGATGGACCATGGCTCTTCACCTGTGGATGAAGCAGCACACCAAATATTTACCCTACCAAACTCTTTACATAACCTTCCTAAATTTTCTTGAAGGTGTGTGAAGTGATGCTCCTCTCTAAAAAAATGAGTTACATTTGTTGTCATGGCATTGACCATCACCATCAGCTCATCTTGGCATCCTCGCGCCAACTCCTGTTCTACACGCTGAATATAAGACTGAAAATTTTCAAGATTTAGAGAACGGAGCCGTCGTGTTAGTCGCCCGTACATTAAATTTTTCTTGTTATCTGGAAGGCAAATACCTGTCTCTTCTGTTACATAATTACGTAGAGTCTCAAAATCTTTCTGTGTAAATGGGAATTCAAATTCATCTTCTTTAAAATTTGTTTTCAGCGTCATACAGTCGCCTCTGTTTTTTCTACAATTTTATCTAGGTCTACCAACTCACAACTTTGTAGCATGGCATCAATATCTAGCAGAATAACCATCTTTTCTTCACTAGCGGCTAACCCACGGATAAAAGACGCATCTATAGATGTTCCAAAGTCTGGTGCATCCTTCATATCTTCTACCGTAATATCCATCACATCAGATACAGCGTCCACAGTCATACCAATTGTCCGTTCCCGCACGTTAACAACCACAATGACTGTATATTTTGTGAAAGATGTCTCATCCATCTGAAAACGTCGCCGCATATCTAAAATGGGTACAATTTCTCCACGTAAGTTCATTACACCACGGATAAATTCAGGTGCATTAGGAATAGGTGTTGGCTCACTCCACCCTCTAATTTCTTGAACCTTTAGAATATCAACACCGTAGGTTTCTTCTTGTAATGTAAAGGTGAGGAATTGATTACCATTTATAACGGTATCGGCTAACATCTCTTCATTTGATGATGTTTCTTGTACTTGTTGGTTCATGCGGCCACTTCCTCCTGTCGTTGAGTTGTTTGCGCCATTTTCAACGCACCAAATTTACTTGCTTTGGCAAAACGCCCGTTTTCACGCGCAAGTTTTACAAGGCCAGATAAATCAATAATAAAAGCAACACGCCCATCTCCTAAAATAGTTGCCCCTGATATTCCTTGAATTTTTCGGTAGTTATCTTCAACATTTTTAATGACAACTTGGTGTTCGCCTAATAACTCATCTACCTGCAAAGCCAGCCTTGTCTGGTCAGACTCTACAACAACGGTAATACCCGCGTTTATATCTTGAGAAGTCGTATTTTCCTCCGTCGTCCCAAATACTTCTGAGAGCCGAAGCAATGGGAAATATTCTCCGCGAATATCAACAATTTCGACACCGTCTTGCATGGTGCGACATTGCTCTGGTTGCAAACGAATAGATTCTATGATGTTTAAAATAGGAATGATGTAAGTTTCTCGACCCAGCCTTAGCGCCATACCATCTACAATTGCCAAAGTAAGGGGAAGACTTACTGTAAAACATGTCCCTTTTTCTATCTCACTTTGAATATGCACAGCTCCACCAAGAGCTTGAATGTTTTTACGCACGACATCCATCCCTACCCCTCGGCCTGAGACATCAGTTACCTTATCTGCCGTTGAAAAACCTGAATCAAAAATAAAGTTCCAAACATCTTCATCACTTAAATCAGCAGCAGTTTCTG
This sequence comes from Alphaproteobacteria bacterium, assembly GCA_028817875.1. Taxonomy (GTDB): domain Bacteria; phylum Pseudomonadota; class Alphaproteobacteria; order UBA2136; family JAPPOO01; genus JAPPOO01. Next base: position 2,769 of record JAPPOO010000080.1, read on the forward strand.
TTGTGATAAGTTCTTTTTCAATTGCCTTCTTAAGAATTTTTTCTCGGTTGAGGCCTGCACCATCATCCTGAATTTCAATTACTACATTACCTCCCCTATGGTAGGCCGATATCTTGATTGTTCCTTCTGCTGGCTTACCGCACTCTTGCCGGCGTTCTGGTAATTCAATACCGTGGTCTACTGCATTACGCACAAGATGCGTCAAAGGGTCTACAATCTTCTCAATAACGGTTTTGTCTAGCTCGGTTTGGTTACCTGTTGTCTCCAAATTTACTTGTTTGCCTAGCTTAGACGCCGTATCTCTTACTGTTCTGGGAAAACGGCTAAATGCAAAGTCAATCGGCATCATACGAATTCCCATAATGGCTTCTTGAAGGTTACGTGTGTGGGAAGACATCTCTACCACTGCAGATTTCAGCGTTTGGTTTTCATCTGCATCTAGCTTTTTACTGCATTGTTCTACCATTGCATTGGTTGTTACTAACTCTCCTATCAAGTTAATAAGTTGATCCACCTTATCAATCGCTACGCGGATAAAAATGCTTTCTTTATTTGCCTCTGCATTTTCTTTTTTATTTATTTGTTGCTTTGGTTTTTCTTCAGACTTGCCTGTTGTGCTTGTTTCTGATTCTTTACTTTTTGATTGCTGCTCACTTTGAACGGCTGCGCGTGTCTCTATGGAAATTTCTGCATCATCTTCTACAAAAACAAATACATCTTCTATTTCTTCTGTCGTTGCATCTGTTGATAACTGAATATCCCAACTTAAATACATTTTTTCAGGGTCAATATCGCTCAATAAGGGGACTTCATCAGTATGGCAAGACACTTCTATTTCCCCAAGGTTTGCAAGTTCTCTGATGATGTTGGCTGCATCAGAACCTGTTGCGGGCATACTGGGCTTTGGTTTGAAAGTAATTTGTAATAAACGACTTTCAGGACTTGATGTAGATGTTGGTTCTAACCCTACAGCTGTTCCTCTATCTGGATTTTCAATATAGCCTTGCAAAGCCGCAAGGCAATCTTCTCTGCCTTCAGGTGTTACATCGGTTCCTTCCCGTACCGCTTTTACCATTTCCGAAATAATATCAACCGACTGCAGTAACTGGCTTGTTAGCTCTTCGGTAGGCTTGAGCTCGCCGTCCCGTGCTTTTTCTAGTACAAACTCTACAACGTGTGTAAATTCTGCAATTGATTCAAAACCAAATGTTGCGGCACCGCCTTTAATTGAGTGTGCTGCTCGAAAGATTGCGCTCATATCTGTTTGGCCATGCTGCTCTAACTCCAGCAAGCCGCTTTCCAAATCTACTAAATGCTCTGCCGCTTCTTCTAAAAACGTCAGCTGAAACTGAGCCATATCTATCGTCATGGTTATGCTGCCATTACTTTATTAATTACTTTGAGTAACTGTTCAGGATTAAATGGTTTTACCAACCAACCAGTTGCTCCTGCCTGTTTCCCAGCCATTTTTTTCGTATCGTCTGACTCTGTTGTCAGCATCAAAATTGGTGTAAATTTATAGGCAGCATCCCCTCTTAAGTTCTGAATCATCTGCAACCCATCCATATTTGGCATGTTTAAATCGGTAATAATAAGGTCAACACTGTTATTACGTGCTACCTGTAACCCTTGCTCACCATCCGATGCCTCAACAACGTTAAAGCCTGCTTGTTTTAGGGTAAATGCCACCATTTGGCGGATAGAAATAGAATCATCAACGGTTAGAATCGTTTTACTCATTTTTTATTCTTTCCTTTCACTAAAAATTTCTGTTTCGTTTTGCATTGCTACCAAATTATCATCAAAAAATAGAATATCGTCGTCCTCTTCAGTGTCGGCACTTTCACCTTTATGAACAGAACGTTCCTCTTTCATGGTATAGCCGCTTAACATGCCTGTTAAAAACTCTTCATCAGGGGTTAGGTGCTCTTTACGCCACCCATAGCAAACTAAAATTTCTTCCATGTCTTTTTGTATGCGGTCAAGTGTCTCGCTTATATGTTGTAAACGCTGCATTGTTCTGTCCTGAAATTGAAACTTTTGAACCAATGTTTGAACACTTCCTGAAATATTTAAATTTTGACTTCCTGCTTCCTCCAATAATGTAGAAATTGAATTTTTGCTTGTCATTAAGCTGTGTACTAGTATCGAAACTGTTTCTTGACACTGTATGATTGGGGTTAAATCTCTTGTCCCCATTTTTTTTGTTTGAGCATACACTTCATCTAACCCTTGCTGAATACCAATAATTTCATCCTCAATGCTCTCATTAAAGGCAGAGGCTTGGTTTGATAGTTTGCACACTTCATCTGCTACTACTGAAAAACCTTTACCTTGCTCTCCTGCACGTGCGGCCTCAATAGATGCATTGAGGGAAAGCAAATGAGTTTGCTTAGCAATGGAATCCATCTGCCCTAAACACTCATTAATGCGTTCTCCACGCTCACTTAAATCGTCCATAATCGCAATTACTTGGGCGTTACTTTCCGTAATCCATAGAATAGTTTGGATAATTTCTTCTAAGCTGGAATTAACTTTCTCAACAAAAACTTCTAGCTCTACACTTTCTCCATTATGCTCAATGTTTCCAGTGTTATTTAGGCTTTTTTGAATATGGTTCCCTTGTGTCTGGCTTAAATGCCCTACATCAACAAATCCTTGAATAATTTCACTAATAGATGTCTCTATATCCTGAGAAATACTCTCTAACTGATCTGATAGAATTTTTGTTGTTTGGATGTGTGTTCCCATAAAAGGTTTAATACCTTGCACTTTTTTAGAACTTAATTTCAACTGGCGCATATAAAGCAACCCTGCTCCAGAACATAAGCCCCCTGTAAACACAAACACCAGCGCTAATAACTCAAGCACACTCATTCACTTTTACTTCCAAATAAAGTGTTACTTAACCCTAGCTGCTCAGACACCTGAGTCACAATATCTGATGGATTTTCAATAACCAACGTACCTTTTTTTGCTTCACAACTTTTTTGAAGGCTTACTAAAAGCTGTAATGCAAGGCTATCAACACGCTCTACTGAAGACATATCCAGTTTAATATCGGGCGCCTTTCTGGGTGGTATTCCCTGAACAAACTGGTCATATATTTCAACAATTGACCGTGCGCTGAAATCCTCTGGTACGATTGGTTTTTTCTTTTTAGTTGCCATGAGACTTCTCGCTTAAGCAGCCTCTTTGAGCGTTGTTCCCTCAGAAGAGGATGCAGACTGCTTACTTGGCATTTGGCAAAGCTGAGCATCATCTGTTTCTACTTCCTCACCGTTAACAATAGACACGAGGTTTGATGCTTGGTCTTCCAAAGCTTTTGCTGCTGAAGCCGCTTCCTCTACTAATGCAGCATTTTGCTGCGTGAAGGAATCCATCTGTGCCACAGATTTATTAATTTCACCGATGCTGGTTGCCTGCTCTTGACTTGCTTCGCTGATCTCACCCATCATCTCAACAACCTTTTGAACACTTCCAATAATATCGCTTAGGCATTCACCTGTTTCGTTTACTTGCTGGCTTCCTCCCTTCACTTTTGCAACGCTTTCGGTAATAAGCTCTTTAATCTCTTTGGCTGCTTTAGCTGAGCGCCCTGCCAATGTACGCACTTCCGAAGCAACAACTGCAAAACCACGCCCTTGTTCGCCGGCTCTAGCCGCCTCTACAGCAGCGTTTAGCGCTAGTAAGTTTGTTTGGAATGCAATCTCATCAATTACACCTATAATTTCGTTAATTTTTTGTGATGATGAATTGATCTCTTCCATTGCTTGAATGGCATTTTTTACAACTTCACCGCCACGGTCGGCTGCTTCACGTGTTGTTGATGCTAATTCCATAGCTTCTTTTGCATTTTGTGCATTTTCATTCACACGCTCAGTTACCTGCTGCATTGTTGCTGTTGTTTCTTCAATAGATGCGGCCTGAGCCTCTGTTCGCTCAGATAAATTCACATTCCCTTGAGCAATATCTCGTGTTGCATCACCAATCATATTAGATGCACTACTTACTAAATTTTGGATTTTCTCTTGCTCATTTTTCATTGCAATTTCTTCAGTGACGTTACGCCATTCAGCGTAGCTTCCTAATCTTTTTCCATTCGCAAATACACCACCAACATTAAGAGATAGTGTTAGATCACCTATGCTAATATTGGCAGAGTGAATCTCTCCTTCCCTTAGGTTATGCAGTACTCGACGAATCGCATCTGGATTTTTGTGAAAGTTGTGAATGGACCCTCCCATTACTTTGTCAGGGTCAAATCCATTAAACTGCTGGCGAATTTCAGGGGCAAGTTCTCTTAATGCGTCTGCACTAGCCTTATTCATATAAGTCAGTTCATCATTATTATCTGCAATCAACACATTATTTTTTAAACTTGTCAGGCATGAAGTCATAATTTGAACCTGCTCTTCCATCTTGGCGGTACTGCGTGCCACAAGGTAGGCAATGAAACCACCAACAACGAAAACGATAGCACTTACAATCATAATCAGCTGCATTTCATAATCTTCTAAGTGATGCAGCTCTTCTTTTGTCAAAACATCTGTTTGGGCAGCAATCTCACTAATTGCCCCAACACCCATGGCTGAAACTGCAAACACAGCAAGCCCACCTACAGCAGATAGGAACGTAATACGCTGCATGACCGTCATACGGTCTATAAATGATAGAAGATTTATTTTTGTTGTTATGCTGGACATGATGGTTCTTACCTCTTCTTTACGTAGATTTTGTTCAATTTTTGCCTATATTCATGCCTCACAGACAAAAAATTTAACGATGTACGCTGAAATTTGGTTAGACAATAACTGTAAAAAAAGAGCTATATCCCTTATGAGAAAAGGGCTTTAGTATATGTCACACTCTTGTCAAACTATGTATTTATACGATTTTCTCGCAATATAAACTATGTATGATTAATAAATAGGCACTTCCATGTATTTGCTTGAGTGCTCTTTTGTAAGACATAAAAAAGCCTCCACTTCGGGAGGCTTTTTATTTAAAGAAACAAATAACTATTTGATTTTTGCTTCTACAAATTCTACATGCTGACGAATCATCGGATCATACTTACGAAAAACCATCTTCTCTTGAGTACGCTCACTTTTAGGATTCTTCTTTGTTACGTAGTAGTAACCTGTTTTTTGGCCAGCCTTTGCATGTCCTTCTGGGTATACTCCTTTAGAAACCAGCTTGATATAAATACTGTTTGGTCCGCTTGCCATTGTTCCGCCTACTTACTTTACGTTTATATAAATTCCATTCTGCCCATAAGGGCGTAGGCCTTTTTAGGGGCTACTTTGGTAAAGGTCAAGCTTTTTTGTTATTTTAACGTTAAAACAACTGAATCAGGAAGAACACAATAAAAGAAACAACTAACAAAGGAATAAAGATATAAACAATAGCTTGCCCTATATTTGCTGCTTCTTGTTGAGGCTTTCTCTTGTTTGTACCAAACGTTAACCCACCAAAAAGCGGACGCTTAGCCTTTTGTTGCGAAATTTCTAATGCCTGCTTTTGCTGGGCCTTAATACCATAATTAGGGTCTTTTATTAGTAATTGCGCACCTTCCAAAGCTGCATAAATTTCTTGGCTACTAGCAAAAGCTCCAAGAGATGCATTCTGCCGGATAATAACTGAAGGCAATGGGTGTGTTTTAAGTGGTGCTCCCCAATCTCTATAATAGTGGCTAAATGGTGGAACAGTCGGCATAAATTTGCGGCGCGGCTGGTCAGACCGCGTACTTGCAGCTAGCAAATGATCCATACTTAGGTGCGCCATATGTGGCTCAGCTTCTTCCCATGTATCTGTTTCAATAAGTTCCTGCTCTTCTCGCTCTAACTGAGACAAAAACTTTTCTGCTTCTATGTAAAAATCTTTTTCCAACGCTGTTTCAACAAAAGGAAGAATATTACAATTTTTCTGCGCTGTTTCAGGTGCTATTGCAATTGCCCATAAACGCCAATACTGTTCCTTATCGTAACCTTTATCCATAAGGGCTGGTGTTGGGAAAGCACGTTTTTCAAAATTACGGCCATTTAAAGATATATTCATCAGCACTTCATCAAAACTTGGAAATTGCCCCACACTGTAAAAATCAGTTAAAAAACGGTTTCGTACCGTCCATGGCATACTCGCTGAACCACTCCCTTGCCACTTACGTATAGCTTTTTTAATTTCTTGATAAGCAGCATGTGCAATGGATATTTTCTTATCTAGCTCCTCTACCCCTGTTGGTGCAACAGCTCGGTCTGACGCCTCTTTCATGACATTATGCCGCAATAAATGTAAGTATAAAGCTCCGCCGCCAATTGTGTTTTGAGTCATGCCGATAATTGAGTTGAAAACGTAGTCTCCCCATAGCTGAGACCTAATCGTTGTTAGTAAAAGCCAACTTTTTAAGTGTAGTGCATCATGCTTTGAAAAACCTGTTGCTCCTTCTGTTTGCTCAGGGTCCAAAATGTAGAATTCTTGTAGCCACTCAATTGCTTTTTTATCTCCACAGGCACGCTCTGAGCACACAGCATCATACCGGTATAATAGTAATGTCTGAGGATCTAAAGCTTCATTTAAAGCACCTGATTTATGAGCCTCACTTCTCGCATCCGGCAAAGCATCGGTATACCCTTGGTTCGCATGAAAATACTCAGCTTGAGAGAAAATATACGCCAATGTGTTGTTATGTGGGTCGGCCGCTCTAGCAGCTTTAAGCAGCCGCATAGCACTTCCTGTATTTTCTTCCAACATATAGTCTTGTATTTTTCTAAGCTTTTGAAGGGTACTTAACCCTGCGGCACCAAAATTTCCTAAATTATTGGCTAAATACTCCGTTGCCTGAATTGTTCTATATAGCAGTGTTTTGTTTGAGATAGATAGCGCAGGTGGTAATTCGCTAAAATTATCTCCTGAAAAATAAGGCAATACTTGTTGAATAAATTGAGCGGCATAGGTACTTGTAGGCAATGTTGGCGGTGCATCAAAACTAACGATACGTGGCTGCTCCTGCTCTGCTTCCCCTTCACCGATTTCTGAAGGCTCTTTTTCCGTTTGCCCTTCGTCTTTTTCTGTACTTGGCTGAATAGCTTCTAAATCAGAAGATTTATAGCAGTATATGTCTCTCCCAATATAGTCCTGCAGGCTCTTCCATAAATCGCAAATATTAGGAGAAAGCACAACTGCATCTAAAGAAACAGGCGTCAGCTCCTTATGAGAGCGAAGCTCTAAACGCTCCTTTTGTATTTCCCTTAACTGAGATACTAACGACTCTAACACACTCTCATCCGCTATTTCATTTTGCTTAATTACAATTTATTTTTTTGTCTCTTGCCATTCTTCGTATCTTATACGCGATAGCTCATACTGAATTAAATCTGTTAATTTTTCTAGAGGAATACTTTCTTTCCCTTCCTCAGATACACGTATACCGTTAACCAACCATGTAGGAGACTGTTTTATCTTCTTTCTCTTTGCCAGTTGAGCATCAGCATCTAACTCCCGATAAAAATGACGAGAATCTCGGATGGCTGACCGCCTTACCGTTGTTTGATCCAACCCCATATTCACTAATAGATTAAAGTACGTATCAACATTTGCTTCTGTTAATCCCTGTAATTTACGACGGTAAGACCAAAACCCTCCACTTCTTTGAGCAATTTTCCCATAAAATGGTGCCAATTGAACAGCACTAGATGTTGTTGTTGGCGTGTAAAAATGGATAAATTTTATTTCATCCTTATGTTCTTTTAGAATCTCATCTACCTTTTGTAACGTTGGCATACACTCTAAACACCCTAAATCAGCCATTTCAATAACTGTTATTTTTGCCTCTGCATTCCAACGTTGTGGTGCATGGTTATATGGCGTGAATCGTGTTCGCTTTTTTAGATAGTGTTGACTAATACCGTCTGCTAATGACTCCGGAATCTCAAATTTATGTTCTTTTTGCTGCCCTCGTACAACGTCCATAATGTCTACCCCACCAATTGTAATCGTTGGTGTTGTATGAACTGTTGCTGAGGCAGTATTCCCTACTTGCGCACCTTCCTCTGCCGTTGCCTCAGCTGACTCTTCGTTAGCTTTTGCGCACAAAGCAAAGGTCAGGCTAAAGAGCCCTAGCCAGAAATAGTAGTTAGTATATTTTTTTGTTTTCTTATTCACCACGCTCGATAGTTTAATGTAAACAGCCTTATAGCACTACTACTTGTCGCATTTTATACAAAACAAACGACATTATGCTTAAGGCATGTGATGTGAAAACCATGTGCATAGAAGACTTGCACCTATAAAGTAGCTGGTTTATAACCGAGTCAATTCAATAAGGAGAGAATACATGCCGTTCGTCGTCACTGAAAAATGCGTTAAATGCCGCTACACTGACTGTGTAGAAGTATGCCCTGTTGACTGCTTTTATGAAGGTGAAAATATGTTAGTAATTAACCCAGATGAATGCATTGATTGCGGCGTGTGCGAACCAGAATGCCCTATTGAAGCCATTAAATCTGATGAAGAATTGGCTTCTGGTGAAGAAAAATGGTTAGATATCAATGCACGTTACAGTGCTACTTGGCCAAATTTAACAAAATCTAAAGGCCCTTTAGATACAGCTGATGATTTTGCAGACCAAGAAAATAAAGCTGATTTATTTTCTGCAAAGCCTGGTGAGGGAGACGCTTAAGAACTTCCCTTTATCCACTTGAAAAACTTATTTTTTTAAGCTTAACATCACGGGAATATGGTCTGATGGTTGTCGCCTCATTCTTTCTTCTTTGAAGAACTCCACAGCTTGAATTTTGCTTGCTAGAGGAGCTGTTACGTAGATGAGGTCAATACGCATACCTCTGTTCCTTTGAAAGGCTCCTTGTCGGTAATCCCACCAGCTAAATATTCCTTCTTTATCACTGACTAAGCGCAGAGCATCTTGCAGCCCCCAGCTTTCTAACATAGCCAACCAACCGTGCTCTTCTTCTGTAAACATGCATTTGCCGGCTCGTTTTTCAGCATCGTCTACGTCTCTTTGTTGAGGTGCTATGTTGAAATCCCCCAGCAATACCAACGGTTGCTTCGGATCTTTTGTATTTTCTAACTCTGCCTGTAATGCCGCATAAAAGTTGCGTTTGAAATCAAATTTGGGAGACTCTGCATTTTCCCCCTGCGGCACATATATGTTTACTACATGCACGCCGTTTAAATCCCCTGAAATAACGCGTGCCTGATTTTCTAAATCCACACCACCAAAACCAGTCTGGATATTTTCTAAAGGCTCTTTACTTATAAGAGCCACACCGTTGTAAGATTTTTGGCCATGACAATAGATGTAAAGGCCGCGCTCTTCAAACAGCTCATACGGAAAGTCATCATCCACAACTTTTGTTTCTTGCAGACAGAGTACGTCAGGTTGGTAGATATCCCACCAGTCCAGCACGTGGTTTAACCGTGTGCGAATTGAATTAACATTCCACGTTACTATTTTCATTTGCCTGTAAACCTTTTATATTCCCTTTTATGTTGACACAAAACGCCCTAGAAGAAGCCCTTCATGCCGCTTTCCAGCCATCTTACCTGCATATTGCTGATGACTCAGATAAACACGCAGGGCACGCTGCTGCCCAAGCCCATAGAGGAAAGCACTATACTGTTGTTATTGTAAGCGATTTTTTTAAAAACACCACCCGCTTACAACGCCACCGCTCAATTTACCAAGTGTTGGAAAAATCATTCACCGCTCAACATATTCATGCTTTGGCTTTGCGCATTTTTACACCAGAAGAGTGGAAAAATCATCCATTTCAACGTAAACTTGCATGAAAAAGATGTTAGTTTAGATTTTATGCTCGTGCGTGCTCTGCTTGCTGTATTTGTTTTGCTTCTTTCAGGAAGTATCTATTTGGGGTTGATGATTTATAATCAGCATACTCTATATGGCAAGCTTGATGATACAGTCAGCAATATTACCTTAATGACTGAACGCTGGGCTTCTTTACAGATGCACCGCGCCACTATTCTTGCAGAAGATGAACGTATTGTTACCCCTCTTACTGCTGAAGGAATTATAGATCTCAATGCTTTGCGCCGTGCTTTATATGAATTTGGCTACATTCAAAAACTTACTGATGTCTTTGTTTATAGTGAAAGCTTAGAAGAAAAGGTTATTTACCCTGCAACAACCAAAGCTTTTACTAGCGGCATGCGGGATGAACTTATCGCTCATTCAGAGCGCCGCGTTTCTCCTCTGATGCGCTTTATGTCTACATCGGCAGGGCCTGTTTTGCTTGTTGCTGCTCCTATTAAAAATAGGCAAGGTGAAATGATTGGCATGGCCGGATTTTCCGCGCCGCTTATTCAAGTTTTACTTCAACATCAGCGCCCTGTACTCCCTCATATGCCAGATAATGAAACCTTCATTATGGATGCTACCAGCTCTTACAGCCCCATTGTTGTCACCAATGCTTTCAACAACTTAGTGCCTAAAATTCAAGTATGGCCTTCTTCTCTGATTCCTAACCTTAAAAATCGTGTTCAGCAATTTTTTACTTTAGATGAACCACGTATGATTGTTGGGCGCCCTATTAGCACGGCCCCTGGATGGTGGACTTTATTGAGTATTACGGAAGATACCGCAACATCTGAACTATCATTCCATCGTTTTCTTCTTATTGCCTTTACCTTGCTGGCCGAGTTCCTTATCTTTCTACCACTTCTTATTAGAAGTATACTCAGCAGAACAACTGGTAAGAAATTTGGCAAAAAAGGGCACAATTCTACTGAAAGCTCTACAGGTCCTGCCCCAAAAGGAACCCCAACTTACTTAGACTACCGCACGGTTGCAGAACGTAAGGCTGCGGCGTTAAGTGGGGGAACGGGCAGCAAAATCAAGCGTAAAAAGAACCCTGTTCAAAAAGTTAAATCACCTGAACGGAAGCTAGCAGATATTATTGAGAAAAGCTTGAACGAAAAACGAACGCGTTTACTGTTCCAGCCTGTCTTTGATGTTTATACTCGGGAAGCGGTTATGTGTGAGGTTTTTCTGCGTATTGAAGATGACGAAGGAAATATTATTACACCGGATAAATTTATTCCTATTGCTCAACGCTATAAACTTCTTCCTAAAATTGACGCCCACGTTGTTACGCGTGTGATTGAAGAATATCTAGCACCAAATAATACAGATGTTCCTTTAGCTATTAATTTAGGTGGCGGCACCTTTGAAAGTATTGCTTTTTTACAAACTATGATGTCTCGTATTGAGAAAGAATGGAGCGACAAGCTTATTCTTGAACTACGCTCTCAGGAAATTATCCGTGACGCTAAAGCCATGGATTTTGTCCATAAATGTCGTGAGCTGGGATGCAGGTTCTCTATTGATTACTTTGGTGGCGGCCCCGCTATGCTCTCCGGTGCTAAACGGATGAATTTTAACTTTTTAAAGTTAGATTGCCTTTCCTTCCAAACACCTGAAGCGAAAAAAGAACTTATTCGGCTTGGTCGAGCTGCGCAAGAATATGACCTCACGCTTATTTTAGAACGTGTTGAAACAGAGGCGGATGTTATTCTGGCTCAGAAAATTGGCATTCCTCAAGCACAAGGTTACTTTTTAGCTATTCCATCAGAGAATTTAGAATATTAAGAAACACATCTAATATTTTTGTTCTTTTAAATGCCTACCTACTTCATTTAGCAAACTTGCTTTTTGGACAAAGCCTTCTACCTCTTCCTTTACAAGGCTCTTAATCACGTACCCTACCAGCTCTAACGTGCTTTTCTGTTCAGGTTTTACTTTCGGCTCTTTTCTTGCTTGATAAGGTTTATGTTGAATTTGGCTTCTTGGTACTCTCAGGCTTTTTAATGCAATCATTGGCTCTTGCTCTAGCATTTCTACAGCAACGTATGATGCAGGTACTACTTTTTTAGAAATGCCTTCACCTTCAGGAATAACTCTGTTTTTATGCCGCTCAACCATAGCCCACGTGAGTAACATAAGGCCAGCGGTCAATATTAAGGTGCATAACACCATAGCCCACTGTGGTAGCAGGCGTTCGTCTGATATGGTTTCTATATGATTCATTCAATTACTTATACAAATGTATACAAATATTCATTGACTTCCCTACCTATCACGTATATTTGTGTACTTTCTGGTTTAAACTATTTAGAATTACCGAAAAACAGGATATCTTTAAGGCCATGTCACACTTAATGCAGCATATTGCCGTCGCTGATAATGTAGACGACCTAACAGACAAAATTGCCAGCCGCGAAATGGACTTGCGGATGGTTTTGGCATTGGCTGGAGAGCGGGATTTAAATGCCCGTGAGCAAGTTGTGATTGATAAGCTAAAAGAAGAACGCGGGGAAAGCCTTTTCTCTGATATGTTATACGCCCTGACCCATAAAACCTTCCCCTCTCGGCAGGCTCGCACTATTTGGGGAGATATTACTAGCCATCGTAAAGACATGCTAGAGCAGCTTGGGCGCGACCCTGGCGTTATGGTTGCAACCCATGACTACCTCACAAACCGTTCCGGCCTGTTAAAGCAGGTTAGCCTGATTGAGGAGAGTAAACTGGCAAGCCTTGCCGAGGTTGCTATTCATGATGGCTTAACAGGCCTAATTGAGAAGCGTACTTTCTCTCGCCGCCTAAAGGAAGAACTAGAGCGCTTGAACCGTTACGGTGGAAAGCTAGCCCTTGTTTTATTGGATATTGACCACTTTAAAAAGCTTAACGATACCTTTGGCCATGCAGATGGAGACATTGTACTAACGCAAGTGGCGGAAATTATTGGAGAGCAAGCCCGTACGACAGATATTGCTGCCCGCTACGGTGGGGAAGAGTTTGCGGTTCTACTTGTTGGCGTGGGTGAGAAATCAGGCACTATTTTTGCGGAACGGCTTCGTCAAGCTATTGAGCAACGTTTTTTAGATACGGACTATAAAACAACGGTTAGCATTGGCGTTGCCACAAATATTGGTGATAACGAGATTACGGCTGAAGATTTTGTTCGACAAGCAGATGCCCAACTTTACCTTGCTAAAGAGCATGGCCGAAATTGCGTAAAAGTGGCTGCTTAGTTTTTTGTACAAAAAATGATTAAGTAGGGCAAAAAATTTGTCAAAATTTAACTTTTTTTGACATTTTTTTACTCTTTTTTAACTTCAAATATCACTTTTTAATACCTGATTATCCCTTATTTTGCCTCATTTATGCCTATATTTTGCTAAAAATACAGCTTTAATTTTTTGGTTCCCAAATTCCGGCAAAAGCATCTTTTACATGAAAGTCCGCTTTTTTACGGCCATTGAAGCTATTTTCCCTTATATTTCCCGCTAAAGACACCCGTTGCCCGCGCTGGCTATACAAAAAGTCCCCCAATGGCGTTCCCGTTACGCCAAAAGCAATGGCATCCAAGGATGTTCCATCTGCCCCTGAAAGCCGCAGTTTAGCGTGCTTTCCGTCTGCCCCAACAGGTCGGTAGTCTCGCAGTGTTACACCACTTAGTGCAAAAGTTGGCTCTGCATGACCACTGCCAAACGGTTGTAAACGCTCCATTTCTTGCATAAATTTCTCTGTTATCGTTGCAGGCTGTAGTATTCCATCAATGTTAATATGAGGTGTAAATGGGTCTGCCACCCTCGCCACTTGCTGCATGACGCACTGGCGTAGGCAATCAGAAAAATCCTTTATTTTTGAGTTCTCTAGCGTCACCCCTGCCGCCATGGCATGGCCACCACCTCGCAGAATATGTTTATGACACGCCTGCACTGCCTGCCCTAAATCTACTCTGCTAATAGACCGCCCCGAACCTGTTGAAGTCCCGTCCTCTCCCATAGAAAGAACAAATGTTGGGCGGTGGAATTTTTCTTTCAGCCGCGCAGCAACAATCCCTACTACTCCAGGGTGCCACCCTTCTCCTGCAACTATAATAGCTGGCTCCTGCGCTTGTTTTTCAGCGATTTCAGTTGCTTCTTCTTGCACCTTTTCTTGCACCTTTCGCCGCTCTTGGTTTAAGCGATCTAGCCGCTGTGCCAGCTGTGTGGCTTCGCTTTCACTATCTGTACTTAGCAGCTTTGCCCCCAAGTCACTATCTGCTAACCGTCCACCTGCATTTAAACGTGGCCCTATCTGAAAACCTAAGTGGTAAGCTCCTAGCTCTCCTGTAGCATTACTTACCTCAGCAAGTGCATTTAACCCTGCATTTTGGCGTTGGTTTAGTACTTGTAGCCCCCGCTGGACAAGGACTCTATTGACACCAACTAACGGTACTAAGTCACAAATACTTGCCGTTGCAACTAAGTCTAACCACTGGCGCAGGTCTGGCTCCTTCAGCTGTTTTTCTGTAAAAAATCCTTCTTTTCTTAAAGTACGGTTCAAGGCCATAAGTAGGTAAAAGGCAACCCCTGCACCACATAACATTGTACAGGAGCTTGTTTCGTCCACCCGATTAGGATTTACTATAGCTACGGCAGGAGGGAGAGCAGGCAAACACTGGTGATGGTCTGTCACCACAACATCAAGCCCTATTTGTTGGGCTAGCTCCAAAGCCTCAACCGCTGTTGAACCGCAATCTACCGTTATGACAAGGCTAACTCCCTGTTCTTTTAGCTTTTGCATCCCCTCAGTATTGGGTCCGTATCCTTCATTCAAACGGTCTGGGATATATAGCACTGGTTCTACCCCTAATGCTTTGAAATACCTTATAAGCAAGGCAGATGCACACGCTCCATCAACATCATAATCTCCCCAAATTGCAATTTTTTCCTGCTCTACCAAGGACTGGCGAATTCTAGCAACAGCTTTACCTATATCCAGTAAATGCTCAGGGTCTGGCATATGAGAAAACTGTGGAGATAGAAACTGAAAAGCTTCTTCGCTGTTTATATCAGGCTGACGCGCGGTTAGCACACGCCCGATGATTTCTGAAACGCCTATTTTTTGTGAAAGCTGAACCTTATTTGCTTGGGATTGGATCTCCCAAATTTTACCTGTAATAGAGAGTTTATTGCCTTGCATAAACCTATGTATAGCATAAAAAGAACCCCGCTAGCAGGGTTCTTTCAATTAGTTAGTCATGTTTAACTACACTTAGACTTTGTACTTGAGCAGCATGTTGTTGCCTGAAAATTATCTGCCAAATTTTTTGTAACAATATTGATTACTTTAGACTGTCCATCTTGCATGATTTGGGCTAGCTCTTGTCCGTTAGATTGCGCTTGTGCAGCTGTTTTTTGTGCTAAGGAAGTTTGTTTACTCATCAGCTCTTCAATACTAGCGGACTGAGCTAATTCCTGCATTGCCTTAATACTTTCTTGCACTGCACTTTGGGCCATTTGCGCCTGATACTCTGCACATGTACTTGCTGTTTCTGCTATAATTGCGCTTGTTTGTTTAAAAACATCCATGTTTTTTTGGCTGCTTGAAAATGCCTTTTGGATATCTAGACTATTTTTGAACGCTTTAGTCATTTCGTCTGCATTCATAAATTTGCTCATATCAGGAAACATATAAACTACTCCTTTATTTTTCTATTTTTGTCTTCTGTTTACGGCTTAGATTAGAGTTGTTATGACTCTTCTGCAAGTATTTTGTGCAATGCACAAGAATTATTTTTCAGTCGCCTTTACTAAACTTGCTGCCCCAAAAGCAACTTCTACCTTTTCACCTTTTTTCGACATAAATGCTGGTTTGGACTCTTGTTTTTCTTCGGCTTCTGTTTTTAATTTAGCAGCCTTTTCTTCTTCATTGGTATTTTTATCTCCCTCCGTAGAAATACTTGCTGTTTCTTTGCTTTCCTTCTCTTCTTGCCCATCAGTCGGTATAATTTTACTTGCTTGTGTTTTTTCTGTTACTTCTTCTGTTTCTGATATATCGCCACTATCTGCTTTTTGAGGAGATGAATCTTTCATAACTACATTTTCAGCCCGCTGCTCTTCTGGTGCGTCAACATCTTGCACCTCTCCTCTCTCAGCTTCACCTTCTTCTACTGTTACTACATTTTCTGCGTGTTTTACATCTGCAGCTTCTACGTCTTGAACTTCAGCCATCTGAATACTTGGATCAGTTTCGCTATCACCTTCTTTCGCTGATGGCTGATATGTTGGCAAAACTTGGTACATGTCTATGGGGCTCCAAGTATCACTTTCAAAACGATTAGGTTGCATATGGCTCAGATTCACGGGATATGGCTCATCTTCTAAAATAGACCGTAGAATACGGGCCGTTCCAGCTGCGTAAGCATAGCTTTTACCGTTCATGCCTACCGCTAACAGTAGACCTTCCCGACTAGACGCACCAATACACGGTACCATATCAGCTGTACTTGCTAGCGTTACAGTTCGTGCTTCTACTAAACTTGCATTATGCAAAGCAGGTAAGATATCCCCTGCTTTTCTCCGCATCCATTGCACTGTGTCATTGTCTATATCTTGGCTATACGTTGAATGTTCAGGGTCCAAAATTCCATCGTAAGAAACTAACGCTTTTCCTGAACTTGTACGGCGAATTCGCATAAACCCTTTTTCACAGCCGTGTACAACTACTTGCACAGGTATTTCACCATTTGGTACCATCTCCAAAATATGGCACCGTACAGGCCTTAGTGGTATTTTTATACCTAAAGGAGACAATAGTTTACCGGCAAAAATACCTGCACTTACAATTGTTGTATCAGCAATGCAGACTTCTTTACTATCAGTTTTAACGCCCCTTACAACTCCTTTATCATCTACTAAAAATTCTTGAACAGCATCTGTCCCCCAAATTCTTACTCCGTTATGAACAAGATGCTGGCGTAAATTATTTAATGCAACACGCGTATCTATTATCAAATCCCTACTAATGAGTTTAGCTCCTAAAGATTCTTCAGACACCTCAACTCCACCTAAGACTTCAGATTGGGCTGGTATTGGCTCCGCTAAGTAACTCTGTATACCTGCCATTTTTTCCATCTCGAAGCTTTTCTTAAGATGCTCTAGCTCTACCTCTGATAGTGCAAATTGCACACTTCCTACTGGCATCAAACCTAAATCTGTATTGAATAAGTTTCCACTCTCTTGCCAGCATGTATTTGAAAAACTTATAAATTCATCCATTAACGGTGCATGACCAACTTGTGTAATATCGCCAATATTATCTCGAGATGAGCCGATATAATGCTTATCTATCAATCTGACAAGAAAACCTGCCTGAGCAAGCTCTGCAGCACAGTAAAGGCCGACTATCCCGCCGCCTACAATACAAATATCTACATGCTCTGCCACAAGCTCTTCCTTTTTTTGCTAACTTTACCACAGCATTCTTGACATAAGAACCTTCTCCATGGTGTTCTGCCGCCAATGGAAACGACAATACTACATACTCAACCACTTGTAGATGCACTCATACCACAGGTAAAAAGTGCTGTAGCAGCTTTGCCTGCTGCCCCTACGCTTGCAGTTGTCCTTGTGGGAGACGACCCAGCGTCTATTATTTATGTTAACAAAAAAAAGGAAGCTATTGAGAATTTAGGAGGAAACTGCTGTGTTCACCACCTTGGACGAGGTACAACACAGGAGTTACTAGAAAGTACACTACGTACTTTAAATGAAGATTCTTCCATTCACGGTGTCCTACTACAAGTTCCACTTCCTAAAATGTTAAATGCTTCTCGTGCTCTTAATATTATTCATCCATCGAAAGATGTAGATGGTTTAACTGAAACTAGCTGGAAAAATATGGAGCAACAAGCCAACCATATTTTTTATCCTGCCACTCCTTTGGGTGTTATGCGCTTGTTACAATGGATTCAAGTTAAGCTTGAGCATAAAAAAACTGTGGTTGTCGGTCGTTCTCGTTTAGTTGGAAAGCCCCTTACAGAAATGTTACGGCAACAAAATACTGAAATTACAACCTTTTCTAAAGAGCACCCTATTCAGCAAGGTATTATTAAGGATGCAGATATTATCATTAGTGCTGCTGGTTGCGCAGGACTCATCACTGGCGATATGATTAAACAAGGCGCTGTTGTTATTGATATTGGGGTTAATGCTGTTAATTCTCATACCAAGAAACGCAAAGTTGTGGGAGATGTTATCCAAGCAGAGGCTATAGGTAAGGCTTCGTATCTTACCCCTGTTCCCGGTGGCGTTGGACGCTTAACTGTTATCTCCCTTATAACTAATTTGGTTGAGGCGGCAGCTATTCAGCAAAGCCGCCCCACTCCTACTTGGGAAATCCCTACCTTTAATACCTAATAAATACTGAAATCTATGCAGCTTTTGCACAAATTTCAGATTGATAAATAGGGAATTTATCGCAAAGAACCTGTACTTCTTGCCGAACACGCTGCACTGTTTCTTCAACAGCATTATCTTCAGCTATAGCGTCCAATACATCTGAAATCCAATGAGCAATTTGTGTAAACTCAGCTTCCTTAAAGCCGCGTGTTGTTCCAGCAGCTGCCCCTAAGCGTACACCGCTTGGGTTCATAGGTTTGCGTGTATCATAAGGAATCATGTTCATGTTGAGGGTCAAACCTGCTTCACCTAAAATCTCTTGAGCTTGCTTTCCTGTTACGCCTTTACAAAATACGTCCATAAGCAACAGATGGTTATCAGTACCGCCACTAAGAAGGCGCCAACCCCGGCTGGAAAGAACTTCTCCCATGGTTTTTGTATTTGTAATCACTTGTTTGGCATAAACCTTAAACTCAGGTTGCATGGCCTCTTTTAAAGCAACAGCTTTTGCAGCAATTTGGTGCATAAGAGGCCCCCCTTGCATACCCGGAAAAAGTGAGCTGTTAATTGGTTTTGTGTACTCTTCCTTATTCCACAAAATCATACCACCACGAGGGCCACGCAGCGTTTTATGTGTGGTTGTTGTCACAAAGTCTGCATGTGGTAGTGGGTTTGGGTGCTCACCCGCTACAATCAACCCTGCAATATGCGCTACGTCAGCAAGCAAATAAGCCCCTACATCGTCAGCAATTTCACGCATACGAGCAAAATCAATCGTTCTTGGATAAGCACTAGCACCAATAGTAATGAGCTTTGGTTTCTCAGTAGCGGCAATTTCCGCAAGTGAATCATAATCAATGCAGCCTGTTTCTTCATCCACACCGTAAAAGGAAACATCGTACCACTTACCGGAAAAGTTAACGTGGTGCCCATGGGTTAAGTGCCCACCATCAGCTAACCGCATCCCTAAAATTTTGTCACCAGGCTGTAAAAATGCATTGAAAATTATTTGGTTTGTTTGACTGCCTGCATGAGGTTGTACATTGGCAAAGTTAGCATTGAATAGTTTGCAAGCGCGATTAATCGCCAGCTGTTCAACAACATCCACATGCTCACCCCCGCCGTAATAACGCTTACCTGGGTAACCTTCCGCATATTTGTTTGTCATCACACATCCTTGAGCTTCCAATACAGCGCGAGAGACGATATTCTCCGAGGCAATTAGTTCAATCCAGTTCTGCTGACGACCTAACTCACCTTGAATAGCTTGGTAAACATCATGGTCTACTTCGTTTAAGTTTTTATTAAAAATTGTCATATTCTTTTCTCCCTCAATAATTAAAGTATATCCAGCGCTTGATTCCGTCGAATATAACGATCCCGCGCTAAAAATTCTGTTTCTAAAAATACTTTTACTAATTCAATTGCCAGTTGCTCAGCAACAATGTGCGCACCGAGACAAAGGACATTTGCATCATTGTGCTCACGACAATGACGTGCTGCAGTTTCACTTGTAACTACAGCGGCACGTATACCTATGTAGCGGTTAGCTCGAATGCTCATACCCACCCCAGAACTGCAGATGAGAATACCTCTTGCCTGCCCATTTTTTACATGTGGCAACACACGGTCTGCCATTTCAGGAGCGTCCTGCCGAGGTGTTGGAGCTTGAGCACCAACATTTTCAACTTGGTAATCATTTTCTTTGAGCCACCTTGTTAGCGCTTGCGCTAACACCGCTCCACCATGGTCAGCTGCTACTAAAATTTTTTCCATAATTCTTCCTCTCTAAGCTGCTTGGGATGTTTGCGCCATTGGCCCAAAAGAAATACCTAGCTCTTCACCTTTTTGGCGCAGTATTTTCAAATCTGTCCATGCGTCTTTTTTGGCAGGTGGATTTCTTAATAAATAAGCAGGGTGATAAAGCGGTAATGCAGGAATACTCTCTGCCTTGCCAGGTATAGAAAAATCGTGCCATTTTCCGCGTAGTTTGGTGATACCTGTTTGCGTATTTAACAAAAATTTTGCGGAGGTTCCCCCTACAAAAACAAGTAGCTTAGGATCAACTAGCTGGATATGCTTCAATACAAAATGTTGGCAACTAGCAAGCTCTTGCGGTAATGGTGTACGGTTATCTGGTGGACGCCAGAAAATCATGTTGGAGATATAAACATTTCCACGGTTTAGGCCAACGGCTTCTAGCATCTTATCCAAAAGTTGACCGCTACGGCCTACAAACGGTTTACCCTGTAAGTCTTCATCTCTTCCTGGTGCTTCACCAATAAGCATGATATCAGCTTCGGGGTTACCGTCACAAAAAACTGTGTTGGTCGCGTTTTGTTTTAATGAACATCCTTCAAAGGCCTCAACTTCAGCCCTTAATTCAGCCAGTGTCTTAATATGACTTAGTAAATCCTGTGTGAATGAACCACTCCTCCCTCTAAAATCAATAGAGACTAGCACTATTTTTTACAAACAGCTCCTTCATTTTATCCACAGGCTATGATAGGAGAGCATCATGAAGTTTTTAGTATCAATTTTATGTATTATACCTGCTTTTGTTTGGGCGGAGGGGCAAATTTTTTCTCTCACGCTTGAGAATGATTTATTTAGCGGTTATAGCAAAGATCAAAACTATACTCACGGCACACGGTTGTCTCTATTGCAAACTGATGAGCATGCACCGCACGCTGTGCAAAAAATTGCTGAATTACTACCTTGGTATCAAGAAGGCTACCATGTAGGAACTATTTACTCTATCGGGCAAAACCTCTATACACCGGAGGATATTAGTACCCAAACCCCTAACCCAAAAGACCGTCCCTACGCAGCTATGCTTTATGGTTCGGTTGGCATTGCTACAGCCAGTTCAGACTACTACCAAGTAGATGAGTTAGAATTAATGGCTGGTGTTGTAGGCCCTTCCGCTTTGGGGAAAGAAACTCAACAACTTGTGCATGAGGCTGTACGAGCTAAAAAGCCCCGCGGTTGGCACCACCAACTTAAAGATGAGCCTATTTTAAATTTTTTGTGGCAAAGACGTTGGCCTACATTCTTAGAACAAGCAAAAGGCGACTTTAAGATAAAATGGGAGCCTCATGTAACAGCAGCGCTTGGAAATGCACACACTTTTGCCGGAGGAGGCCTAACAGTCTCCCTCTTTCCTAAAGATACTCCTTTGCAAGACCACCCTCTACGCGTACGGCCTGCACTACCAGGTACAGGCTATTATAAACCTATGTCTCGCCGCTTACACTGGGCAGTATTTAGTGGCGTTGAAAGCCGCTTCATTGCACGAGACATTTTTCTACAAGGTAATAGCTGGCAAAAAAGCCCTAGTGTTACCCCCTACTTTGCAACAGCAGACGTTCAAGCAGGCTTTGCCTTTACCTACGGGAAAGCACGCTTGGCCTATACTGCAGTGTACCGCACGCGTGAATTTGAGGGGCAGAACACGCCAAATATTTTTGGTGCTGTTAGTCTTTCTTGGCAGTTTTAACAGTTAAGCCTTCTTTTCATTCTAGACAAAAGCTGCTTGAATAAGCACATGAAAACATACAACATTGGCACTGTTATTCATATGAATGATTTTTTCCAAAAAGATTATTATTATACTTTAGAAGCACCGATGGGGCGCAATTTTGACGCTGCGTTTACCCCATTTTTTACACCAAAAGAAATGCTTCAACTAGGTGTTTTTGAAGGCAAATACTGTACAGATTGTGGTGATGAATTTCCGGAAAATTGGTTCTTAAACGCTAAGCTCAGCCCGCAGCAGGCGGATGTTGATATGAATTATTTTAAGATCAAAAGTCGGCAACCACTCAGCGTTTGGCGTGAAAAAGGGTGGATTATAGAACCCGACCCACGCGGCTGGTTTCAGTGGTATTGCCGTTACTATTTAGGACGCCGTTTGCCGGGGGTGGATGACAAGCAAATCAAGCGCTGGCGCAGCTTTGGGCGACATGCAGCACAGGTAAAAAATAACTGTATGCCGGGGGATTTATCGTGCCGTCCGCGGCAACGGCAAGCCTTGCTACAGTGGAGTTATGACTGTTTTATATAGCCGCGTTACATTTTTTCTTTACAATACAGGCCACAAGAGGTAAGAGAATGCCTAGCTCTGTCGGGGAGTAGCGCAGTCTGGTAGCGCATCTGGTTTGGGACCAGAGGGTCGTAGGTTCGAATCCTATCTCCCCGACCATTTTTAAGTATCTATGCTTTTCATTTCAATAAGTTAGATGGTTTTTATGCCTGTCCTAAGGGGGTAGGTATTACATTATGGTGTTACATTGGGGGCGGTTTTGATGCCACGTAATGTAATACCCTACTTACAACGGCGCGGGGATACCTATTACTTCCGCTGTGCTGTTCCCCGCCATTTAAGAAGTGTGTTCAAACGTGGCGAAATCACGTACTCTTTGAGAACAAAAGATAAGTGGGAAGCACAGAAACGTTCCCGCCAATTTATAACAATATGTGAGGAATTCTTTGTCAGGATTGGACAAATGAGTACAGCACCAGACGCAAAAGCCATTAAAGAAGCTCTCCGCAAGTATTTTGAAGAACACTTGCGCCAAACCACTACGGGTATAAGGTTTAATAATCCATCCGACCAAGAGGAAGCGGTAGAGATAGCCCAATCCGATTATTGGTCTGCGTTGGAAAGCCTCACAGCTCCAGTCTATGCGAGTGAAGAAAAAGAAGTTGCTGAACTTATTTCTAATAGTGGTTGGAATGAGGAAGGTGTAAATCAACTGACCCGTGATGAAATACTAGACGGCATCAGGGAAGCACAGGCCGAATCATTGCGTATTCTGCTCGCCAAGTTGAAAGGTAAGGACGAAAACGAAATAACTCCTCAGGGGCGTTTCAAGCCCGAAGCTGTGCAAACCGCCAATGTAGAGACTTATACAAATTTACCCCCTACAGCCAAAGCTATAACGTTGGATGATTTCATCACCAAATATTGCGATAAACAGGAAGAAGATGAATGGTGGGATGTTAAGACACGACCAAACCACGAAAGCGACTTGAGACTTTTTGCAGCGTTCGTAGGTAAAGATAAAAAGATGCATGAGATAACAGCAGACGATGTTATTAAATATGAAGCATTACTACGTAAAAAGCCTAAAAATTTTAGCAAAGCTAAGAGGTATCGGAATAAATCCTTAGAAGAAGCTGTTGCTATGGCTAAAGAAAGTGAGTGGATTACAGCCCAAACGGCCTCAAAACACTACGCTAATGTAAATCAGCTTTTTGATAGTGCCCAGATTGACTTTAGATGTATCAAAGCAAACCCTGTTCCAGCGAAGCTACGCCGAAGAATCAAAATTAAGAAGAAAAAACGCCTGCCGTACTCTAAAGAGCAGCTGGAAAAATGGTTTGGTTCGGCGAGGTTTAATCGCGCTGATGGATTCAAAAAATCCTTTAAGTTCTGGTTCCCATTAATTTTACTCTTTAGTGGTGGTCGTAGTGCTGAAATTTCTATGTTACGCCTGAAAGATATACGGAAAGACCCTGAAACAGGTATTTATTATTTTGATATCACCCCATATGAGTACAGACGTTTGAAGAACACGCCTAGTGTCCGTAAAGTTCCTATACATCCGTTCTTGATAAGGCAAGGTTTCCTTGAATACGTAAAAGATCTGAAACGCAAAAAAGAGCATATGTTGTTTCCTGAAAATATGGGCGCGAAAAGCCCTTCTGACTCAGCTGGTAAAAAAATTAGGCGTGAACGAGATGAGCTTAAAATTAAGTTAAAAGAAAAAGATCAAGGGCAATATATGCTAGATATTCATAGCTTTCGGGGTAATTTCACTGATGCATTGCGTAATGCAGGAGTGGTGGTTGAGCATAGAGACTTGCTCACAGGGAGAACCGTGAGAAATCCTGAAACGGCGAAAGAATCCAGCGATTCAAGTTACGGAGAAAATAACCCTATGAGGCTTAAATATGAATGTATCTGCAAAGTGAAATACCCATTAGACTGGGAAAAACTGTTAAAGCCTGCCGCACCACCAAAACGCGGAAGAAAGAAAACAGTAACTCCTCGTGTTAGACGTGCCCCCGCCCCACTTCCTGAGTCTGAGTGAAATCGTTTCAATTTAGGTGTTCAGAAATTCTCATTTTTTCTGATTTTTGGTGTCTTTTGCAGGTGGGTAATTATTCATTAAAGCCAGTCATAGCAAGGGATGCGTACCACTCATCACCTTTGGCATATCGTGTAACAAGTTTACACCATTTTTCAGGGTATCTATGCCGCTGATGGAGGAGTTTATGGCAATGCTGACATAAAACGTGCTCAGCGAGGTTACAGTAGTCCTCAGAGTGATATTGCAGGGTGACGGGTGGCGTTGCCCTACAAATCTCACACGCATATGCGGAAGCAGGTTCAATCAACTTCATACGGATAGCAAGATGCATGGCTTGCCATCCTACCACCCGTTGCTCATGAGTAAATCCGTTATACGTCTTGAGTGGTTTCCACTTCCATTCGGGCGGATTCAGCCCCCGTTCGGTTGCGAGGGCTAAAACTTCATTAATAGTGTAAGCCATTAGATAAATATACTTACCAGCAGTAGGATGATAAAACCTAGTATCACCCATTTTAGCCACGGGAATAACTTACCATTCTGAACGGTGATGATTTCCTCATCTGGATTGTCTTTGTGCCACGGTAGTCTCATCCGTATTCTCCTTTTGTTTTAAGTTGACGATAATCACTTCATCTTTTTTAGACAGGTACATAATGATTTGAATAGCGAGAAATAATAGGCCAATACCAAATGCAAATATGAGCAACACCCAAAGCAATGCCCACCCAAAGCTAAATCTTTTTGGTTTGGTAAATTGTAAGTAATCATCCCCTTCATAAGTGAGGACGTAACCACGCTGGCCATATTTTTGAATGATGCCGACTTTACTCTTTCCCGCCACGGTTATAACTCCTTCTTTAGATAGCAAACAGCCACCTCAAAAAGGTGGCTGGGGCGTTTCTAACCGTCTCAAGGGCGGCGCAGCTTATTTCAGCATTGCCGTATTGTATTCGCTGCCTCCCCAACCATAGGTTGGTTTGGCAATACATTGGTAACGGCCAGCATTGCGATGGCCGCTTGAGAGGGGTTAGAAGCCCCAGAGCAGAACACCTGCTCCATTCATTAAACTATAGGAAAAACAGGGATTTGGGAATGCCTTTTACAACTAATCTAGCCCAAGCCCTTGTTTGACATGGGCAATCACCGCATCGGCTTCAGTAGATTGTGCCTCGGGTGGTGGAAACATTTTAAGGAACATTTCTTTGCGCCAGCGGTAACAGGTAGAGAGAGGGATGCCCAACATCACACAAACCTGTTTCATGGGGATTTTCCGAAAAATAACGTACAGAGCATAGTGACGGAACAAATCGCCGCCTGTGAAGGGGTATGGTGGGATTTTACCCCATGGGAAGGCTCTGTCTGTATCAATCACTCCGCCATTTCTGAGAGCGCATGTGATGGCGCGGTCAACATGAAAGACCAATGGTGCATCGGGTGGGGGCAGCGTTTCGCCGTGGTAGCTACCACGCATGTTGGCCAAACTGTCATCGTCTGGGCTGCGCGCCTGTAATTCGGCAAAGGTTAATGGGTTACGGGCAGGTTTATAATCTGTTGTGAACACGGCATCATCACAACCAGATTTTTTGCGTTTCAAGATATTTTCATAGTCAGTACCCATTCGCATTATCTGGTCGGCTTCGCATGTGGGGTCGTAAGTTAGCCTGCCTGTAAATTTATCCATGACCGTATTCTCTCATAGTCATAACAGCTGGTCAAAAGTGGTATAGCTTTCTTCCTGCTCATCAACCTTCTCAGGTCTGTCCGCTAGCCGTCAAGGCCAAGCCCTACGGGTGGCTCCGCCAGCCTTGACTGCTGCTTCCAGCCCAGAACTACGTTTGACGACAAAAACAAAGCCAAAAAAGATTCATTCCTGTGGGAGGGGTGCTGGAGGTCTACGGTATCGGATATTATCTAAGCCAAAGTATTGCTGGAGGTCTTCCCGCAAAATAGCGTATCCGTCAAACTGGGATTCCCCTTGTGTTACATGTTGATCAAATACCCGACATACACGAGGAAACTGTGTTCTAAATCTGCGGCTCTCATCTTCTACCATGCGGCGTATTTCTCCATAGCTTAACTCACACAACATGCCCTCAATTACACCCACAGATTGGCAGTTTTGACCATAAGCCACCAGTAGTGACTCAGCATTCTCTGGGTTTGCTTGTAACTCTTCCATAGTGGGCGGCATGACTTCTGGCAAAATCACCTCTTTGATATCAACATCCGCAAATGGGTTAAATTGCCCGCGACAAATACTTATGGCGTGGTCACGTAAATCAGTCAGTCCGTTTGGCATTTCACGCAAATCTTCGGGGAGAACGTTAGGTTTAAGGTGTCGGCGTTCAATTCGTGTGAGAACACCGTCAATTTCAATACCTTTACGCCGTAGCTGCTGGGCGCGGTCATACACGGCTACGCATTTAGTGCTACCAAAAATGAACTGCGTCACATTCCCTGTGGCACGTTTCTTATATCTTCGTGTAACACTAAGTCGTGGTATATCAATGTGCCGTACAACATCACCTGTCGGCAGTGCTACATCAACGGCATAATCAATGCGATATGGGTAGCCGAGCGGCAAAATCAGATTCACCCCTAAACGTTCTGCATCCGCCAAGAAGGTATCAAAACTGTCACACTTGGACGGGTTCATAATCAAGCGTCTGAGCATCCACTCATCATTGTTTACATAATATTTGAAGGTAAACGCTTCATTTCCGTCAACACGGAGGAAGTTGCCTTTTTCATTTTCCATAGTGACGTTACGGGTGGGCAGGTGGTTGTCCCGCCAAAAGTCCATGAACCTCCGCATATTTTGACCAGGGTGACGGTATGCGGGACAGAAGTTATATTCCCATTTGTCAATCATACCGCCTCACCTCGTTGAAATGATTTCATTACAGAGTTACTTTCCCTTAATACTAAGAATCTTCACCAGTCTTCGCCCATTTTGCGTGAAATCGTTTCATCGGTAAACGTATTTCAGTAAAACGATTTCAACAAACACTGGGGAAGTTTCCCTTAATACTAGGAAACAATATCTGTGTTCGGTGGCATAAGGCGCGGAGTGCGCCATCAGAAAATCGCAAACTGTTCAGTGTGGGTTTGTGCTCCTGCCAATCCCTCATAAATTCCAGTTCTCCTATAATGAGGGGGGTGGTTATGCGGCACGGAGATAGCTGTATAGTGTTTCCCTGCTAATACCAAATTCTCTGGCGAGTATAGTTTTCTTTTCACCAGCAGCAACACGTTGACGCACTTCTGTTGCTTGTTCGTTTGTAAGCTTTGCTTTACGGCCTTTATACACGCCACGTTGCTTTGCAAGCTGAATGCCCTCACGTTGTCTCTCTCGGATAAGGTTACGTTCAAACTCTGCAAACGCGCCCATAATACTGAGCATTAACGTCTGCATCGCATCTTCATCGCCTTTGAAAAGGAGATTTTCCTTCACAAACTGAACCTGCACACCCTTGGCGGTGAGCGTTGAAACGATTTCACGCAAATCGTTCAAGTTACGTGCCAGCCTATCCATGCTATGCACAACTAATGTGTCTCCATCACGCACATACTCTAGGACTTCTTGCAATTGTGGGCGTTGAGCATCTTTACCACTAGCTTTATCGGTAAATGTCTTATGAAATTCCAAGCCATTGAGCTGGCGTTCAGTATTTTGGTCTAGTGTGCTGACCCGCACGTATCCTATTCGTTGACCTTCCATTTTACCCTCCTTTTACTGGGTTTATCTGTCAAGTTATAGTCTTAGACTGACATACGCACTTGTCAGGTAAAGGGCAAAATGACTGCAACTTGACGTTTTTTCTGTCAGATTGAAGGTGTAAGGTTAGGGTTTAGGTCAAGTGGACGATTTTGTACTAGAATATTCTTTTGATTAAACAAGTAATGAGCACAAT
>JAPPOO010000095.1 GCA_028817875.1 Alphaproteobacteria bacterium
TTTAGTTCTCAATATCCTTAAAAACACCTATTTGTAGGCACATCGCAAAAAAAGATTGAAAACCTTCGCCTTGCCCTACAATTTCAGGTAATTCCAAAACCTCACCGAGTGTTTTACCTGCCTTCAACTGCTCAATAAATAATAACTGCCAGCTATGAATCTCATATAAAACAACATCATCCCCTTCCCGAACAACCAAAGCATTTTCGCCCTTGCTTTCCGCTAAATTTAAAGGGTTATCATCAGCCTCAGGTTGGTTCATTTTCCAAATAGAAACAATAGGGTATTGGCTAGCATACACACCTACAGCAGGCTGAAGCCTCAACTGTAAACCCATGATTTTTTCAGGAGCAACTCCCTGCAAAAACTCAGGCGCTAACAACTTAACGTCCTCAGCAATAAATACTTGATGCCGTAACCATTCTAGCCCCGCAACATCCGGTAAATAAGGTAACTGGTTTGCTGGTTCAAATTCCCTAATAAACGCAGAAAAACTCTCTCCATACTGGTCAATATTACCTTGCTGGGGCGGGTATTTGGCCAAATATTCTTTAACCATAGCTGCAAAAAAAGAAGCCCCAACCAATTGCTTTACAACAGGAAAAAAATCCCCCAACACATCCGTAATAATCGCCCTTGAACTAGTTTGATAAACCTGAAGCCTCGCCAACGCTTGCCCTTTGCTATCGTCAATAAAAGGTAAGCTATCTTGGCTTCCAGTCGTTAAGTCTTTTAAAAACTTTTTTTGAAAATCCTGTAAATCTAGCATCACATAGCAACTTTCTGTAATCCAGAAAGGCAACCTTGCTTAATATCCCGCACCTTCTGAACCTCCTCCAACAATACCTCTAGTTCAGGTAAGTTGGTATCCCATTCCAACAGTGTCAGTACATCCCCAAACCGAGCCAACGCCACACGGTACAAATCCCAAACAGGCGCATGGATAGCCTCACCATGCGTATCTATATAAACCGTATCACCGTTAACCATTTCAGCTTCTTCATACCCCGCCAAATGGAATTCTTGAACATGCCGAACATCAATAGAGTGAACATATTTAACAGGGTCAAAACCCAAGTTATAAGCACTTACATAAATGTTATTAATATCCAATAACAAACCACAGCCAGTTTTTTGCGCTAAATCATTCAAAAAGTCAGGTTCAGGAATACACACCTCTTGAAAAGCTAAGTAGTTAGAAGGGTTTTCAATCAATACCTGTCGCCCTAAAAAATTTTGCATATCATCAACATGTTGGCAAAACACATTGAAAGACTCCTGAGTACGGGGCAACGGCAATAAATCAGGAACTGCAATATGGGAATAAGCACTCCAAGAAAGATGCTCTGAAACAAATAAAGGGTCTACATCATCCACTAAACGCTTCAAATCAGCCAGATGTTGCTGGTCCAAACCATCGGCTCGCCCAAGCGATAACCCAACACCATGTAAACTAATTTGGTAATCTTCGCGCGCTTTCAGTAATTTCCTACGCAAAGGGCTGCCACCAAAGTAGTTTTCGCTATGAGCTTCCAAAAACGCTGCATCAGGCTTCTGGTCGAAAATATCTAAAAAGTGGCCAGGACGCAGCCCAAACCCAACACCATCAGCTAACATACTCATATTTCAGAAACATTCCTTTGAAGAGCAGAGGGCCTTAACGGCCCCCTCAGCTATATACAAGCTAACAGCTCTATTCACCAGTTAAAGAGCCATTAACAAGCTTTTCACAAGTACCTTTAGGTACAAGCAACCATTCACCTGTATCACCATCAACTTTAGCCTGCCCTGCACAAGAGTGTGAACCATCCTTAGAACCACAGTCGTTTTGCCCAGCTTTTACAACACCGTAACATTTTTCCATATCTTTTTTACCGGCATAGCTATCACCCGCGGCAAGCGTTACAGCACCGGATACAAGCGCCACAGCAAAAAGTTGAGAAGCAGTTTGTTTTTTCATTTTATAACTTTCTTTTTGATTAATAATCATCATGCTATCTGCATAAATAACGGTTAGCAAATATAAATAAATGCCCCCGTTACCCACCCACTAAATTCGCAAAAAACAAAAAGAAGTTACACAAAAAATTAAAGGAGGTTTTCACACCTCCCTCAAAAACAAATTCACCCGCCAAAACCAGTACCACTAAAATTATCAACTGTCCTAGAGGGTAGTTGAGTGGAAGTATAATACGAACCTCCTATAATTATCCCAAGAATAATAATTACATACACCCAAATTGGTATTTTTTTCCACATAAAAAATCTCCCTAAGGCTAGATATTTCCGAAAAATATTCCCCTAGAAGTAACGTATACGAAAAAAGTTAGCAAATATTTAGTTAGCAGGCCAATTCCAGCTATGAGCCGCTAAACGCTCTGTCCACTTCAAAATATCTTTGGATATATAATCAATCGTCGTACGCTCAGGCTTCCAGCCAAAATCGGCCATAATGCGACTAGGGTCTGCCACTAACATATCAGGGTCTCCTGCACGGCGATCGCCCATTTCATACGGAATCTCACGCCCAAGGGCAACTTCCATACCTTTTACAACTTCCAGCACACTAAACCCACGCCCTGTCCCTACATTGTACACACTAAGCTGCTTTCCAGCTTCAGCAATATCCCGCTCAACAGCTAGTACATGCGCCCGCGCTAAATCACTCACATGAATATAATCACGGATACACGTACCATCTGGCGTAGCATAATCATCACCAAAAATTTTAAACTGCATCAACGTACCATCTGGCTGATGCCGTCCGTATAAAGCCCCCATAATATAGGGAATCAGATGACTTTCAGGCCTGTGAAGTTCGCCAATAATAGCGGTAGCATCATTCCCTGCCGCATTAAAATACCGTAAAGCCGTCGCCGTCAGCCCCCAGGCCTTAGCACAGTCCTTCAATAACCACTCTATTGCCAGCTTTGTCCGCCCGTAAGGATTAATCGGCTCTGTTGGGTGACTTTCAGGGATTTTACCATCATTTGTAAAAGAAGAGTTTGGGTTTCCATACGTCGCAGCCGTACTTGAAAATAAGAAAGTCTTCACACCATGCTGATGCATAGCCTTAAGCAAATTTAACGTACCTGTAATATTGTTCTCGTAATACATTAAAGGTTGCTGCATAGATTCCCCAACCTGAGACAACGCTGCTAAATGAATCACCGCATCAAAACCACCACCATCAGCCTGCAAAGCCGTATCTAAACTATCTGGTTTTAACAAGTCCGCTTCTAGTAACTTGCCGTTATCTAACGTACACCCAAGCACTGCCGCGGCTTCACGGTGCCCTAAACAAAAGTTATCAAGAATAAACACCTCATGTTTTGCTTCCTGCAAAGCTTTAACAACATGGCTTCCAATATAACCGGCACCGCCAACAACTAGAATTTTACTCATAAGATAATCTCCCTAGGTAATAGCCTTCTTTAAACCAAGTTTAGCCAAAAGCACTGAAATCACAAAAACGCGGTATTCCCACAAATAACGCCGTGCCAACCGCCGAGGCTCCTTAGCAAGCCTATAAATCCAACGAACATTATATCGGTCTACCCATACAGGGTAGTATTGAACTCCACTAGCAGCAGTTTGGTCAAAAAAACCACCGCATGTAAGGGCAGCACCTTTAAAGCCAAGTTCTTTTAAACCCATAATAAAAGCCTCTTGCCGTGGTACCCCCATACCGCACACCACAACATCAGGTTTAAGAGCCATAACCTTCTTCTGGTTTTCCTCAGGGTTGGTGTAACCATCCAAACAGCCAACCACCTGAATATCAGCAACGTCTTTCTTCAGAACTTCACCCGCTTTTTCAGTAATACCAGGCTTCCCACCAACCAGCACAACTTTCCAGCCTTTTTCAGCCGCCAATGGAAAAAGCGTAGATGCTAACGATGTATTATCAAAACTAATACGCTCATTTTCTTCATCGGAAAACATATCCAACGCCTTCTTCACACCAATCCCATCGGACAAAATCAAATCGTGCTGATCTAACAGTTCAACATAATTAGAATCTTCCCGAGCAACAGCATAAACATAAGGGTTCACAAAAGTGATAAAGATTCCCTTTTTTTGCTCTATCGCTTCACTAATTTGCTCTAAAACAGCACTCATTTTAGTCCCAATCGTCACAGATAACCCAAAAAGACGCTTGTTTTTCACTCTAAATTTCCCTTATTTTCCAAACATTTTCGCAATATAGTCTGCTACTTGCCGATACAAAGCCCTAGGCAAAAAGACCTGAGAAAAAACAACCGCCGCCATCTTCGGCGAATACGCACCCATAAATAACGCCTTGAAAAATAACCAAAAAGCTAAAAATGGTTTTTGCCCAACAATCTTCTTCGCAACATGCCAACCAAAATAACCATAATAAGCTTTACGCGGAATATCAGGCTTTAGCAGATCCAGCCAAATATCAAAATCAGCTAAAGCGCCAGAAGCAGAAGAAAGTCGGTCAGCAGAAAACATATCTGTATAAGAAGTTAAAGCTTCTTCTCCCATATAAAACTTACCGCCAGCCAAGTAAAGACGAATCGCAAAATCCGTATCATCACCATAAACAACTTCAGGATTAAATAAAACTTTCTGCGCTAAATTTTTCTCAACAACCACTGTAGAAATAGGCGTCCAACCGCGTCGCCGCATTAAATAGTCAGCAACATGTTCGTTTTCATAAATTCCACGAGACGGCTTGACCCAATATTTGCCGACACCTCTATCAATTTGAATAGGCGTATAAAGAACATTAAAAGTAGAATTTTCGGTCAAAAAATCATACGCCTTCTGTAGTTTTTCCGGAAAGTACATATCATCCGAATCTAGCAAAGCAATATACTGTCCTTTAGCTGCAAGCATACCTGTATTACGCGCAGCGCCACCGCCTGCATTTTCTTGATAGATATAACGGAGACGATCATCGTTATAAGTATTAATAACTTCTTCCAAATTATCAGAAGACCCGTCATCTACAAGAATAATTTCAAAATCCTGAAATGTCTGCTCTAAGCAAGATTTCAGCGTCGGGCCAATTCTACCTGCTCGGTTATAGACAGGAATAACGATAGAGAAAAAAGGAGAAATTTGCTTAGCTTCAGCCATACTGTTTACCACTCTTTAAGTAATCAAACCAAGCAACAAGAAGCCCTAAAGTTAAAAAAGAAACTGCTGCCGTAGCTGGTTCCGCATCAATATCGCTCGTTAAAAAGAAGCCCACAAACATAAATGTATATACAAAGAAAAAACGAGTAATTTTAATATCTGTTGTTGTTTTCTCTCCATGGGACCCAAACCCTTGCAAAATAACATGCCACCAACGCCCTAATGTCACCATCATAAAACACATAAAAATACCAAATGCTACAAGCCCACCTTTCACAAAAAGAGACATCAATGTTGAATGAGAACCAATAGGATACTCAAAACCTTCTACCATAGGTTTATTTCCTAAACCAATAAATGGATGTGATCCCCAAGTATAGATGAAACCCAGCGTATAAATTTTCATACGGTCATCACTAGACCCTTGCCGAGACGACACCATAAAATTCACAATATCATCCCAAACAAAAAATAACACCGGAATACACAGCAAAATAAGCATACCAGTAATAAAAGATACCTGTAACTGCAAGCGAGAACCTCGCTTTTGAAACCATGTTAACGCAAAGCCACCAGCTACAAAACAAGTAGCCATAAGAGCACGTGATAAAGAACCCAAAAGAATACTAAAAATGCCTATCCAACTTAACAAACTACGTTGAGCACCACTTAACATCCGTACAATATAGAAAATAACAATCAACGTTAAGCAAATAAACCCGCCTGCCACATGCGCTGAACCCAAGAAATTAGCGCGATAAGCTGGCCGACCTAAAAACCAATCATAAGCAATAATATTCAATGTAAACATGTTTTGAATTGCCTTTGGCGCATTATCAAAGATAGGAGCAAGCCCCGGCACTCTAAAAACAAGCTCTTGCTTACCTGTCGCATGGCCAAAAAGTGTAAAAAATATGTACCAAACAATAATCACCCAAATAAGTACAGTCATACGCCGTAAAAAAAGTTGGCGCAAAGGCGTATCCTCAACAATACCTTGCAACAAACACCGCCCCATAAGAAAAAACGATAAACCAATAAACCAGTTCATAGAGTTATAAACAGAGGCCATAAAACGCCCAGTAGACTCACCACTCATACCAAAAAACCACGCGCGACCAACAAGCCAAATAATTAAGACCAGCAATAGCCACCCTTCTTTCAGTGGCATACGGTACCAAAGCAGCCATAAGGCTGATGCGAGTAAAAACACTGGTAAAATCGTACCGGTCAGCCAAAAAACAGGCAAAAGCGGAAGCAGAATGCTAACAAAACGCAACGCCAGTAAGCTATGCATACGCTCTACGGAATATGAAGTAGAATCACCGTAACTACGCATGATGCCCCTGCTCCGTCTTAGAACGCTCAATAACCTTTAATGCATTAACTACTAAGATAGCACACAGCAATATTTCCCCAATAACCAAAGCCAGCAAGCTCCAAGCAGCACCAAACATAACAAGCAAAATAAACATCAATACAACAGAAACACCACCCGCTACAAAAGAGGCTTTGGTAAAATACTGAATCTGGCGGTTCGCATGAAAGAAAATACTCGGAATTTCCCGTAAAGACCGCACTAAAAATACCGCCCCCCAAAGCATCGTTGCAAGCCAAACTTCACTCGCATCATATTTACCATCTAAAAAGTGTAACTCTATCAAAGGCCATACAAACCAAACAGCCAGCATTAACACCAACCAACTACTCACCAATACTCCCATGGTAAACAGGCTTGTGTTACGTACACCATTCCAATCGTGAACAGCTAAATCTTTTGCCATTTTTGGTGTCTCTAGTGAACGTAATGCCGTCAGGAAAATACTTACGGGTCGGAAAAACAAAACCGATACAGCAATAGGCGCAAACGCCGCAGGCCCCAACCAAAAAGAAATCAAATAACTAGGGCCATTATTAACGGCTTCTACCGGCACAACACCAACCAATCCCCAACGCCCACTTTCTTTCCAAATATCTTTATAAGAACCAATAGGCGCCTGCCAACAACGGAAAATCTGCCGTTGCAACCATCCCTTCGTCACAATAAACAAAGACAATACACTACCAATACTCACACCCAAAAACGCCTGCGCAATATCCAGTTTATAACCAGTAACGTAGTAGATACACGCTAAGGATAATAAACCCGTAAAAATATAAACCACATCGCTACGCGTCGCATCATTCGGTTGACGAAGCGCATAACTAAAACCTCGTGCCGCAAAACGTAGTAAAAAACAAACGACAAACAAGGCACCGCTCAATATAGTCACCCATGTTTGCCCCCATACAACCAGAATCAAAGCTGTTAAAACCGAAGCTCCAGCAACAATCAAAAGGTTAACTTTGGCAAATAACTCAAACAAATTTTCTTGCTCTGTGGCTGCCACCTTTGGCAAATAAATAGATATCGGTGTATTCACAAGTGCGTTAATAATGCCAGACATAAAATACGCCCACACAAACATAAAAGCGTACAAACCAAAACCGCTAGGAGGCAAAAGCTTAATAAGCACAAACCCAAGTAAAAAATGAAATCCGCTTTGAGCCACCTGCCCAAACAAGGCCGAGGCATAGAAAAGTCCCCGCTGAACCAGCGGCTTATTCGTAATTTTTTGCGCCCACAAAAAAATGACAGTTTCCTTCCCTAAACAGCGGTGTTATAGGGCAGCTAAGCAGCATAAGCAACCCCTCAACAAAAATACGCTACTTTCTTACTTAAAAGAAGCATGGAGATACGCACAAAACACTTTTCCTTGCACAAGAAATAGAAAATTGGTACACCTAGCCCTACACAAACGGTCGGTTAGCTCAGTGGTAGAGCACTACCTTGACATGGTAGGGGTCACAAGTTCGAACCTTGTACCGACCACCATATGATTCAATCTGATCTCTTAATTTTTTAAATAGCCATTTAAAATAGATTAACTTATAATGAGTCACCTATGACTAGTATTATTACTGACATCAATAAAGGACTTGGAAAACGTGTCCGACAGTTACGCTTCAAAGAATCTTTTTCTACAAAAGAGGTTGCTGACTATCTAGATATATCAGAGGAACATCTACGCCTTTACGAAGAGGGGATCAAAAAAATAGAGGCCGAAGTCTTAGTAAAACTCTCTCATTTATTCTGTATTCCAATGTCTTCTTTTTTTGATTTCTCACGCATTACTGACCCTGAAGAATCAGGCACAAACGACAAAACGCTTTGTTTCGTCAATTTTAACCAAAATAAATCCATTAATTAATTTTACTATTATTTCTCTCTAGCGTCTCTATATCAGATGTAAAACAAGAGAGAGTATCCTGTAAAGCCTCCCCCGTTAAAACACACCCTATCCCCTCAACTTCAGATTTAAGGTACTCTAAGCAAAGTATAATGGCTTTTTTTTTCTGTTTTAAGCTTTCTTCTTGCTCATACGAAAACGGATCAACCATAATACTAACCACCGTTTTCCTCCCCCAACGCAGAAAGAATACTTTCCGACATCTCTCGACATATTGCGAACTTAGCTAACTCAATAGCCTCACTAGCAGAAGTAAAACCTTTTTCATCCAAACGAGTCAGAAGCATATCCAATTCGTTAATCACCTCAAAAGTTGTATCAGCATAAGTATAAGGATCCATTTGCATTAAGCCACCTTTCTCTCATGATTCTGAGACATACTTGATAAATCAAGCTCACTCCAGTTAGTAATAACATCACCTGAAATCTTTGATTTTTCCTTTACACGCTCCAACATATTCGTAGAAACTGTATAAATTTCTCCAGCAGCTGTATCTGTTTGTGTTGGAAGAGGCTTTCCTAGCCTCTTAGGGTCCCATCCTGCACGTTTTAGAAGAGGTTCAATACGTACATCAGAAATTGAGACATAATGAGCAAAATCACGTGCAACACCATATTCAAGCATTGCAGCAATGAGAGCTCCTATAATATTTTTCGGTGTATCAACCTTATCAGTATCTGCTGCAAATCTTGAAACTTCCCAGATATCTGAAGAACTAGGCATTTTTCCGTCAACCCAATCTCCAAATTTTTCCCCTAGCAAATAAGGAAATACCGTAGGAATCAACCTTTGACAGGCATTA
Organism: Alphaproteobacteria bacterium; assembly: GCA_028817875.1. Lineage (GTDB taxonomy): Bacteria > Pseudomonadota > Alphaproteobacteria > UBA2136 > JAPPOO01 > JAPPOO01. The sequence goes on from JAPPOO010000095.1 coordinate 9,203, forward strand.
ACTTCCCCATCCTGCCCATGGCTAATAATGTAATAGGCATTAACAGTATCAAAATCATCTATTTCCATACCATTACGAACAGTAATGCCCGTACCTACCGGCCAATTCAGTTTATCTATAAATACACGTTTTCTTAAAGCATGCATGGAAAGAATAGATTCTCTATGTAGGTGCATATTTTCTTTACCAACAACAATCATCAAAATCGCCCTTCTTTTTGACTGAAAGGCTAATAAATTTATAAAGGTTGGAAACCTAGGACTCTCCCTAGGTAGGCAAAATACCAAACATAATGGCTTTTACAACAGCTTCACGCGTAGAGAAAACAGACAGTTTTCCACGTACATTGGCAAGGTGAAAATCTACTGTTTTTTCAGAGATACCCATAATCTGAGAAGTTTCCCAATACGTCTTACCAGCATATGCCCATTGCAAACATTCTTTCTCTTTAGGCGTAAGTAAAACTGCGTCAGAAAGCAGTCGGCGCTCTGAAATAAAATTTTGAGCAAAATTGTTATAAATATATGAAACAAGCTGCAGGGTAACTTGATGCTCTTTACATATTTTACTAATTTCTTCGCTAGAAGCATTAATAG
>JAPPOO010000056.1 GCA_028817875.1 Alphaproteobacteria bacterium
AATTTGGGATAAATTATTTCATTTCTTTGAACAGAGCGCGCTGCACCGTGTACATCCCCCCCTACTACACAAATTTCTCACATGCTACCTCCCTTACCTAACCCTTCACCCCGTTGCCCTGCGCGTTTGCTGCATTGTATACAAAATGGCAGCGGGAAACGTCAAAAAATCACGAAAATTTGACATTTTTTGCTCTTTTTGCACCAAAATTTACACTTTTTTAACCTCAAATATCACTTTTTGATACCGGTTTATCCCTTATTCACCCTCATTTATCACTGATTTTGATGCTTTTTACGTCGCAATTTTTTTTATGGGGAAAATCTAAGGGCACATTTTTTACTGCAACCAAACTTCAGCATTTACTGTCGCCGTAATATCCATTTCGTCAGGCCGAGCAACGGGTTCCGCCATAGCATCCGCCGCCATTGTCATTTCGGCTTTAAGCATACGATGCTGCATCATAGGACGATGCGGTACATTTCCATTAAAATTCACCCGCGCAATATGAACTTTGTTTTTATTCAACTGCTTACCAAACCTCTCCGCCCGTTGCTGAATCGTACTCAACGCCTCTGCCATCAAGCTTTCTTGAAAACTTTCAGATACTTCTTTAGACAAGCTATAGTTCAAGCCCTGCATCAAAAACCCATCCTTCTGCAATGCCCCCACTGCCTTCAAAATCTGCGTTTGGTCTTTCCCTTCTAAAGCAAGGGATTGACTCCCCTGCCACACTTTTTTACGTTCTTTACTCTTCTCATGAGGACGAATCCAGCGCTCATTCACATAGTAACTACCCGTTGAAATCTTTACGCTTTTCATCCGCTCTACCGCTGCCACAGCCCGCTGCATACGAGCATTAATAAACTGTTGCACAGCCTCAGGTGTAGCCGCTTTATGCTCTATTCTTAAGTTAGCGTTCAACGTATCTGGCGTAATGGCTTGCCGCGCTGTTGCCGATAAATTAAGAACTGTCGCATCTTGCGGCACCTCCGCCCAAGAAAATGGCGCCACAAACAAAGCAATAGCCGTTAATAAGTATCTCATTTTATTTCCCTTTTTATGCTTGATAGTTTAGTTTCTCCGACAATTTTTCAGCCTCATCTAACCAAACGCCAAAACTCGCTTGAATCCCGCGCTCCCAAAATGTTGGATCTGTCGGATCCAATCCAAAAGGCTTCATTAATTCAACAGCATTTTTAGTACCGCCAGCCCTCAACAAGTCTAAATACATCTCTTCAAAATCATCACCAAACTGGTCTTTTACAGCATATAAACTCTGGGTAAATAACTCACCAAATGCATAAGCATACACGTAAAAAGGGCTCAAGAAGTGACTGATATAACACCATAAATTATCAACATCTTTATAAATAAACACCTCACCGTCTTCACCATAAAAACGCTGATTTATATCCATCCACATTTCAGTAATTTCTTCAGTAGTTAGCTTACCCATTTTACGTTTAGCATGCATAGCCTGCTCAAAATAAGAAAAGGAAATTTGCCGCACAACCGTATTAATATGGTCATTACATTTTTCCATATAAAGAGACAATTTCTCTTTATCACTCTCACATTTTTTCATAAGGTGTTCAAAAGTAACCATCTCCGCAAAAATACTCGCTGTTTCCGCATAAGCTAACGGCGGCGACCACATTAAGCTATTCTGAGCAGGAATCGCCAACATATCATGCACAGCATGCCCTAACTCATGCGCCAATGTGGCAAAATCTCTCGCTGTTCCTGTATGGTTAAGCATCACATACGCACGCGGTTCTGCTTGCCCGCTTTCTCCTGACATCGCAAAACCAGCACAAAAAGCTCCAGACCGTTTTTCTTTACTAACAGGCGCATCAATCCAACCTTTAGCTTCAATATCATCAACAAACTGCCTTAAAGTAGGACTAAAAGAGGAAAAAGCTTCCTTTACAGCACCAACCCCTTCAACCCAAGGCATCGTACTCGTATTAGTTATAGGCAGTGGAGCATTACGATCTGCCCATTCTAGTTTTTCTAAACCTAGCCATTTAGCCTTTAACTGGTAATAACGCACAGAAAGAGGTTTCGCCACATTTTCTACAGCATCATGCAATGCTTGCACTGTTGCAGCATCTACTTTGTTATCTAAATTGCGGCTATGCATAGAATCTTCGTAACCACGCTCAGCATCCTCTAAGGCTTTCTTCCCTACCACTGCATTAAGCGCCCGAGCCATAAATTTATCATGCTTCTGAGCTTTCAACCCATCGTTCAAGCAGGCTGAAGCTTGACGCCGTCGCGTGTGATCATGTTCGCGACCTACAATACTAAAAAGCTCCTCCATTTTAATCGGGCGACCTTCAAATTCAAAAAATAGCTCAGCTTCACGCTCATCCATAAAATCTTTCCACTCACTCACCCCAAAAGGATTACGCTTCGCAAGGGCAGATTCAACTTCTTCACTCAAAAGGTACTGCGCATTTTGACGAACATGGTCCAAAAATGGTTGATGGTGCTGAACAACTTCATCTGTTTGTAGTAAATTTTTATAATCATTTTCTGACAACTGAGTAATCTCATGCTCAAAAAATACCAAGTGTGTCCCCCATGCCTGCGCCAAACGCTCCTGCACTGACGACATCACTTTTTTAAGTGGTTCATTGCCTGTTTCTACTTGAGAACGCAGCATAACATAGGCATAAATTTTATTTTGTAACTGTTCCAATAAACATAAGCTCTGCAAAGCTTCGCCTAATTTTGCTTGAAGTTGACCACGGTAATTTTCAGCAAAATCTGCTGCTTGCCGTAAAACGCTCTGCACATCTTTCTCTAATTGAGGATCGTTTTCCGACTGGTACAAATCACTAAGATTCCAACGTACATTTTCAGCATCTGTGACGGCCATATATTCTTCTCCTTGATTTACCTAACTTTATTATATTTTTACTAAAATTTAGCCAGTTTGACGAGGTGGTTTTTACAAGCATCTAAATCTGGTAAATTTTGCTGCAACCACCATTCTTCCACTTTACCAAGCAATTGCCCTACTCGTTCACCCGCAGGAATGCCTATATCTAAAACATCTTGCCCCTTAAGAGGGAACTCAGGAATTTCAGCATGCTGTAGAAACATCACAGCCGAGCGTTTTGCTGTCATAGCTCGTGCAACCATAGCTGCTCGTTTACTGGTTGCAGCAGCCAATGGAAATAAACCTAACTCTTCCACAAGAGATTCAGCTTTATTCATCAATATTAAATCTTTTTTCTGCCGATTGCTTAGTGCAATGTACGGATTATCAGTATAACTACCAAAAACAATATACCAGCAACCCAACTCTTCCAAAGATGGCCACGTATGTCGTGCAATCTCTAAATCTTCCAACCGTTGAGGCACTAAACCAAGAACATCCAAAACATGATGATCTTTTATGAAGGCCAATACATCAACGGCATACTGCCCTTCTAATAACTTGAACAGCTCATGCGTTATACGTTCTGCTGAAAGCTGCTTCATTCCCGCTAAACCAGGCTTCATTTCCGCTACTACTTCCTGAAAATCTACTGGTAACCCAATATGTGCAGAAAAACGAAAATACCTAAAAATACGCAAATAATCTTCTTGAACACGATCTTGCACATTACCTACAAAACGAACCTGCCCTGCTGCAAGATCTTGCTCACCGTTATGCCAATCATACAACTCACCGTTTAAGTCCAAATACATAGCATTCATTGTAAAGTCACGCCGTTGACTATCTTTCTGCCAGTCTTTAGTAAAAGTAACTTCTGCACGGCGACCATCTGTCTCCATGTCTTCTCTCAAAGTAGTTACTTCTACTTGATAAGCTCCTGCTATTACAGTCACTGTCCCATGTTTCAACCCTGTTGGAATCACCTTTAGTTTCTTTTCTTCCAATTTTTCTGTAACTTCATGTGGTAGCCACAAGGTTGCAACATCCACATCAGCAGGGCATTCTCCACCTTTAACAAAAGCTCGTACAGCACCACCTACCAACCGAGCATAACTAACTCCTAAAGCTTCGATTACTCCTATTACTTCTTTCGGAAAAAACTGATGAGCCATTTTTAGTACTCCTTTGAAACTGCTGGGTTGGCAGGCTGCCAATTTATGTTTTTCTCAGTATTTAAAATACGAAAAATTGTTAATGCTACTGTCAAAAGAAGAATTCCTATGACTAACAATCTAAGTATAGGAAAATCCCACTTTGGAGCTGGAGTTACATCAATAATTTCAGGATATTTTTTAACCTTGCGACGATGTAACTGACGCAAAACAAGCAACCAAGCAGCCCTTATTAAAAAAGGCAGCATTAAATTAAGGAGAGCAATAAGTACAAAGCGAGTCATCACAAACCTTCAATTAACAATAACCAAAAAATATTGCCATATAGCAAACTTGCCCAACCCCCTAAAATCAAAAATGGGCCAAATGGAATTGGCTGATGCATTTTTTTACCTTGTAATAACCTACGGCACGGTAAAAACAATAGCGCAGAAAAGCTAGCAATTAATAGTGTTGGCAAAAGGCTCCCCACACCTGCCCAAGCACCGATAAGAGCCAGTAATTTAATATCTCCAAACCCCATGCCATGTTTTTTACGAATAACATAAAAAACAGCCGCCAATAAGCTAAAAGCACCAGCCCCAACCAGTGCTCCCAACATGGAAGACTCCCAAGTAACTTCCAACAGCCACGGAGAAATAATTAAACCCACAAGCGTCCCTGGAATCGTTAAAATATCTGGCAAAATAAAATGCTTCATATCAATGACACTCAAAATAGCGAAAGTAAATGCCAATAAAATTAAGGCTGTATTAACGTGGCCAGACGCCGCGGCTATCACAGTAAAAGCAGCAAACAACAAAAATGTCCATTTACTAGCAAGAGCTTCCTGAACAAGCTCCCATTCTTCTTTTATCCAATCACTCATACCCCTGAGTGTAACGGGAACTATTTTTAAATGGAACAAATGCTTTACAAAAATATGTGAGTCTGGTATTCACCCTCTTGCAACTGTGCACTCGTAGCTCAATTGGATAGAGCACTTGACTACGGATCAAGAGGTTGAGGGTTCGAATCCTTCCGAGTGCGCCATTTGCTTCTTCAATAGAAAATTGGTTCTAACAAAAAATATTAGCCAAAAACTTTCCGCCCCTCTAAAGCCACAGCAAGAGTACCATCGTCCAAATAATCAACTGACGCACCAACAGGAATTCCTTTAGCAAGCCCTGTGATTGTAACGCCTGTCGGTTCCAGTCTTTGGGAAAGTAAATGACACGTTGTTTGGCCATCCACACTTGCGCCTAATGCAAAAATAACTTCCTCTATCTGTGTATCCGGGTTTTCAACTCGCTCAACAAGCTGCCGAATATTCAAATCGTCCGGCCCAATACCATCCAAAGCATTCACAACACCACCTAGCACATGGTATAAGCCTTTATAAGAGCCACTGCGCTCAATAGCCCACAAATCGTCTACCTGCTCTACAACGCAAATTATACGACCATCTCGCTCCTCATCCGTACAGATATGACAAGGGTCTTCCAAACTCACATTACCGCACGTACTACACGTTACAACAGTATTACTCACTTCCAGCATTATTCTTTGAAGTTGAGGCAACGCTTCTTGTGTTGTGAGCAAATGCAATGCAGCCCGTTGCGCACTGCGCGGCCCCAGCCCTGGTAAACGAGACAGTTGCTTAATAAGCTGTTCTAAAGGAGCAGGAACCATACTATTTTAAAAATTTTTGTATATTTTCAATAGGACGCCCCACAACCCAACGCTTACCGTCAGTCACCAATGGCCGTTGCAAAACTTTGGGATAAAGTTGAAGCAACGCCACAACATCTTCATCTGTCATATCACGGTTCGCAAAGTGCGCTTTATAATCAGGTTCTTGTATCCGCAACAAAACTTCCGAACTCAACGCATGTAAAGCGTCTCGCAATACCATCGTAGAAGGCATATCTTCTAAGTAATTCACCACATCAAAAGACTCACCAGAAGATTCTAATAAAGCCAGAGCTTCGCGAGATTTACTACAACGTGGGTTATGGTAAATTGTCAACACTTAACTCAACCCCGGAATATTCAAACCACCCGTCAATTTACCCATTTCAGTTTGGCTGGTTTCTTGCCCTTTACGGATAGCATCAGCCACAGCTGTTTGCACAAGATCTTCCAACGTTTCAATATCATCAGCGTCAACCGCAGCAGGGTCAATTTTTACAGCTTTAATTTCATGCGTACAGGTCATTTCCACTGTTACAGCATTACCGCCAGATGTACCTGTTACCATAGTCTCAGCAAGCTGGGCTTGGGCAGCTTCCATATTTTTCTGCAAATCTTTCGCTTGCTTCATCATCTTCATCATATCACGCATCTTTTACATCCTCGCTGTTTGTATTTTCCTTTACTTCAACTACCTCTGCTCCTGGGAACATAGCTAAAACCTCTTTAACGTCTGGGTCATCTTGAGCCTCAACAATACGCTCTTGCGCCTCACGCTTCTGGCCTTCATGTAAAGTCTCTGTAGCACTCTCTTTCATAAGTTCAATTTCCCAGTGACTCTCCGTCAAACTATGCAGGGTATCTTTGAGAGATTTTGAAATCTCTGCTGCATCATGCAACCCTTGGTCTAATGAAAGTATAATTTTTTGTCCATTAATTTCAGATGGGCGCCCCTGCTGCGCCAATATAGCCCCCAAAGCTGGACGTTCCGTTTGAATAAGTTTAACAATTTCAGACCAACTTGTCGGAGCCGCCGAAATATTCTCTGTTTCTACTTGAACATCCTTTTGCTCCCCCTCCCACGGGGCAGCTTGTTGCACATTTTGAGGAAGGCTAGGTGCTAACTCAATCTCTTTTTGAGGTCGCTGCTCCACAGTCTTAGACTGAAGTTGCGGGGCTTGCTTCAACAGGTCAGCTACGGGTGGCAACCCTGCTAAATGTGCTACCCGCACAATAGCCATACTCACTGCTTCAAAAGGGCGATCAGCCTGACGTGCTTCACTAGCCGCATTCAACAACATTTGATACAACCGAGCTAACTTTTCCAATGGCAACTTTTGTGCCAACGGTACAAGACGGCTACGTTCCAACTCTGTTAACCGAGCATTCGCGTCCAAACCCTTTACAACTTTCAAACGCGTAAGCATATCAACCAACTGCATACTCTCATTCAACAGCAAAATAGGGTCTTGCCCCAAGGCGTACAAATCATCTAGTTGAGTCAATGCGCCAGAGACATCTCCATCAAAAATTGTCTCCAGTAAATTAACTACTTTCGTTTTATCCCCTAATCCCAGCATTTCATTTACAAGCTGTGTAGAAATAGCTTGGCCAGCAGAGAGTGCAATAGCCTGATCCAGCAAGCTAGTACCATCTCGCGCTGAACCATCCGCCGCTGTCGCAATTGTGCGCAACGCATCTTCTTCTATATCCAGCCCTTCTTGCTGAGCAATGTGTTGATACAACTGCATAAGCGTAGCAACAGGGATACGCCTTAAATCAAACCGTTGGCACCGAGACAATACCGTTACAGGAATTTTATGAACTTCAGTTGTCGCAAAAATAAACGTAACGTTTTCAGGTGGTTCTTCCAGTGTTTTCAGCAATGCATTAAATGCATGCTTAGACAGCATGTGAACTTCGTCAATAATGTATATCTTCCGCCGCCCCATAACAGGGGCATACGCAACACCTTCAAATAAATCAGAAATTTCTTCTACGCCACGGTGAGAAGCCGCATCGAATTCCAAAACGTCAGGATGATTTCCTTTCGCAATGGATACCACTTGAGAATCATTCTCATCCCACTCAATAGCAGGGCCATTTTCACAGTTAAGAGCCTTAGCAATAATCCGTGCTGTTGTGGTTTTACCTGTTCCTCGAATACCAGTTAGCACATAAGCATGGTGCAGCCGTCCGCTTGTAATAGCATTTGTGAGCGTTTGCACCAACGCATCTTGCCCATACAAATCTTTAAATGATTGCGGGCGGTACTTACGCGCCAATACAAGATAATTTTCCCCCTGAGACATAGAGACCTTTATAACTTTTTTTCACAATATTGGCTAGGTAGAAACCGTACGAACAAAAAAATAGCCGAAAACAGCATATTTTCGGCTACTACATAAACAATCAAAACGCACACTAAGACGCTTTAGAAAGATATTCACCTGTTGATTCGCGGGTTGGTTTCATACCTGTTTCGCCTTGTTTCCAATTGGCAGGGCAAACTTCACCGTGTTGTTCTGTAAACTGTAGGGCATCTACCATGCGTAGCATTTCTTCTACATTGCGGCCTAGCGGTAGGTCGTTAATAACCATATGGCGCACAATGCCATCTTTATCCAAAAGGTAGCTAGCGCGGTAAGTCACGCCTGCATCATTTAAAATGCCAAGTTCATCACTTAGGTCGCGCTGAAGGTCGGATACCATAGGGAAGTTAACTTCACCAATTCCACCGTCATTCAACGTGGTACGGCGCCATGCTGCGTGGCAAAAGTGGGAGTCGACGCTTACTGAAACAACTTTAGTGTTACGAGCCTCAAATTCCGGCATTAGACGGTCAAACGTAACAATTTCAGTAGGACATACAAACGTGAAATCCAATGGGTAAAAGAATACTACTGTGTGAGAGCCGTTACCGTATTCGGTAATATCAAAAGACTCGTTAATAGAGCCGTCCGGCATCACAGCGTTTACTTGGGCTTGTGGAAATTTTTGCCCTACCATAAATGGCATGAGTGGTAATTCTAGTTCGTATGTCATGGATTTCCCCTTTTTTTTAAAGACGGCAGCACTATAAACAAACCGTCCATAAATTTCAAACGTGGTTATTAAAGCTCTTTAAATAAACTCAATTTTTCGTCTAATACGGATAAACCTTGGTACTCCCGAGGAAAAGCTTTAACAACTTTTTGCCTCTGACGACATCCAGCTTGAGGTAGTACATAAAAATTCCCATTAAAGTCTTCAACTAATAGCGTACTATAATTATGATCATTTGACTCACCACAATCTAGACACAAACCATAAGCATATTTTTCAGCTTTTGGTACATGACTATGCCCACAAATTACACCACAATAGCCTTGATCTACAGCCCATTTTGTAAGCGCCCTATGAAACCCCACCACTATAATACGTAACATTATAATCCTTAACCAAGGAACTGGCTTAGATACATTATTTTTCAGAGGCTTTCCTGTTAACCACACAATATAAGCATATGTCGCATTTACAGTAAACGACTTCACAGAAAATCTCGTAGATCCTGACAAGGAACTTTCACTTTTTTCCTTTTTTTCAAAAAAATTCCCTACTTTATAAAAAAAGTCTTTTTGATGTCCATGGCACACAAGCAGTTTCAGGCCTGTTTTTGATTGATGAATAAGAGGGGTGTTCATATCCACCCACTTGATATACTGCCAATTTTCATCTTTATAAATTTTAGGAACATGCTCAGCTAATAGGCTCATTAATAGTTTTTGAGCCTCTGGAAATGGGTCGTGATTCCCTTCTGTTATAAACACACGTGGTTCGCCATATTTTCGATGTAAGTGACAGGCTATAAATAGCAACTTTTTAAAAACCGAGGAAACATATGGTTGCCATTCGTAAAAAACCGTAAATTCTATAGTATCTCCGTTTAGGTAAAGGTACTCCAGCTTATCTAT
>JAPPOO010000079.1 GCA_028817875.1 Alphaproteobacteria bacterium
ATTTATGGCACGTACACTCTTTTGCATGATGGTAAACTTCCTTGTTTTGAATTTGAACTAGTTTCTAATTCTCCTTACCTTAAGAAGTACACTTTATATAAAGCTTTGGAAGATAGTTGGTATTGGTTAAAACAGGATTTTAGTGGTGTTGCTAAACTCATCCAGCATGAACCTATTTCTATTTTAGGTACTAATAAAAAATTCTACTTCGCTACGTTTACTGGAAAAGTTAAACTTGAAGAGCTAGGAATAATAGCTGCTACTCATGAGTTTGACCTCAAACTCATCCGAGTTGAGCAATTGATTTCAGAGACAAAAAGTTCCGACCTTTGCCTTTCCTGTATTGCGTCTGCTCTATATAATGAGCATGTCGGAGACCTATCTCTTCGAGATATCAACTTTACGCGCGTAGGGCTTATTTTCAGGTTGTGTGCAAGGACTACACTATATTTAAGCAACTTTGTTATGAGTATCGTTAGAAAAACCCCTTGGCTTCGTTAAGCTGAGGGATTTTTTTTGTTATTTAGCTTGAAAATATTACTTGTATACGATAATTGTTTCTTAAATTACAACTGAACCACATTACTCTTTTATTCTGAAAGGACATCAACTGATGGCTAAATTACCTTTAGACAAAAAGAAATTCCCTTGCGATGTATTTTATCTACAGGATCATACTGATCTTACGATGACCGCAGAGCGTATATCTCAATTTGAACCCTTAAAAACTTGGATTCAAAAGGTGCTTGCAAGTCAACATACCGACTTAGAGGATATTCTGATACACTCAATAGAATATTCTTCTGAATATCCTGCAGGCTTTGCTCCTATACAAAAAATCAATTTTTCTGCTCGTTACAAAGTAAACGACCACAAAGATAGCACTATCACCCTTGTAGCTCCCAGAGCTGTTTTACTTCCCATTTTTGATAGTCCTAAAGGTATTCTTATTGGGCTTATTAATAGGGAGAGTGCTGCACATCAAAAGTATGTTAAACAGCTACCGATGTTTTACTACTATTCTGGTAGGCATAACAATGTGGAAGATGCTGTTTTAACAGGTTTAGGAAACAGTCACTATTTTTCTTTTCAAGAGACTGACTTGGAACAGTTAAGAACTCGACAAACAAAAAATGCTGAAATTGACGACTATTCATTTGGTTTGATGAAGTTTTACTATGTAAGATTCGCAATATCAGAACAACAACTTAGTCATTTGCTTTCTGATGGCTATGGATACCGCATACATCAGGAGAATGAAGGACTTCAAGAAAAAGCAAGGTTTTTGACTGTTGTTAAAACAAGCAACGTTTTGGCAGAAACAAACTACAACCCGCTGTTGTGTACGGCGTTAAAGCTGTACCAAGAAATAACTGGTACAGACTTGCTAAAGCCTAAAAAGAAATTTTTTAATTTCTAGATATCATGTATTTAAGCCCCAGTTTTTACTGGGGCTTGAGTATTTTGAAGGTACGTTAAACGCTTTCTTCCAGTAGTTCCAACATGGTGTAGTCCACAAAGAAGGCGTCATCTTGCTGGGTGGTTGCTTGTGGGTTGGGTGATGGCGCGTTTGGTTGCCACAATAGTGCGACCATCAGCATGGCTGCGGCAGCAGAAGCCCCTGCAAAACGCCAGCTTCTTGTGAAAGGAATAACCTGTACTTCCGGTGGAAGCTGCTCCTTCTGGACGGCGACGCTCACCATTTTATCCAGTTTGGCCATGTCTAAGCTTGGTGTTGTTTTCATGATACGTCTCCTATCCATTCCCGCGCGGTTGTTTGGCGCAATGCTTGTTTGGCGCGTATAAGCAGGCTTTCTACCGCTTTAACGCTGGTGCCAAGGGTATCTGCCACGTCCTTTTGGGGCATCTCCTGCAAATATGTGAGGACAACGGCGCTGCGCTGGCGCTCCGGCAGTTTATTCAACGCCTCGTAGATGTGGTCTTGCCGTTGCTTGGTGAAGATTTGGTTTGTGGCCGTTTCAGGCGTGCCAAAGTCTTCAGTTAATTCCGTTACTGGTTTGTTTTTACGCAGTTTATCCATACAGGTTGTGTACGTTAGGCGGTACACGTAGCTTTTTACGCTGCCTTTAGGTTCCCAACGGGGAGCTGTTTGCCAGAGTTTAATCAGCATTTCCTGCACGGCGTCCTCCGCACTGGCTGTGTCTCCATTTAAAAGACGGTAAGCCAGCCCGTAAGCGCCCTGCCCCACAGCTTGCGCCAGTTGACGAAAGGCTTTTTCGTCTCCCTTTGCCGTGCTCAGCATCAGCTGCTGTAGTTCTGTGTTCTCCATAGAGTGTTACTCCGCTGCTGGACGTGCTTGCCATTCATGCATACGGCTTTTCATCCGCGTGCGCATACGTTCCTTCGCAGCACGCATTTCTTCGGCCGTGAGGTCACCGCTTTTGTCGGCATCCATGCTGGAAAAATGCTTTTCAAACCGCGCCTTGTGCATTTCAAACATTTCTTGATGGCTAATCATGCCATCGCCATCTGTATCCATTTTTTGGAATATTTCCGTTGGGCTGGGGTGCTTGCCTCCACCACCGTGAAAGCCAAAGCCTTCAGCTGATGCCGCGCCAACAGCGCACACTGCAAAAGCTAAGGTAAGCCATGTATTTTTAATTGTGTTCATTTTGTTTAAGTCCGTTTTGTTTGTGTTGCTATTTAAGTAAACGCGTTTGGTGTATAAAATCCTTCACTATAAAAGTAATAATGCTGCCAGCCCTAAAAAGACGAAAAAACCGCCCACATCCGTTACAGTTGTAACGAGAACACCGGAGGATATGGCGGGGTCGTACTTACATTTTTTAAGAAGTAGCGGAATAGCGTGCCCCGCTGTGGCAGCAAAAATATGGTTGGCGACAGTGGCGATAAAAATAACGCTACCGAGCCAAATATCCTGATAGAAGAAATACGTACCAAGTGCCACTAAAAACGCAAGAAGAATACCGTTGAGGCTACCTACGGTTAGTTCTTTCACTAAAAGTGTCACGGCGTTTTTAGCGGTGATTTGCCCTGTGGCAAGTCCGCGGACAACGACCGTCATGGTTTGGGTAGCGGCATTACCACCCATGCTGGCAACAATTGGCATAAGTACGGCTAGTGCAACTAATTTCTCAATTTGGTTTTGGAAAATAGCAATGACGCACGAAGCCAAAATAGCTGTGAATAGGTTAATAATTAACCACGGTAAACGCTGGCGCGTGGTGGCAGAAATAGGCGCAAAAATATCTTCTCGCTCGCTCAAACCCGCTGCCCGCTTGGTTTCTCTTTCGTGGTGTTCTAAGACGGAATCTAATACATCATCAATGGTGATACGTCCTAACAGTTGACCACGTTTATTTACCACTGCGCAGTTGTGCATATTATATTTTTCAAAAACACTAGCAACTTCTTCTTCTGGTGTGGTTGCAAGTAACGTAATCGGTTTTTTCCGCATAACGTTTTGTAATGTTTCATTAAGTGGACACTGTACAAGCCGCGGTAGAGAAATTGTACCGAGTAACTTTCGTTTATCATTCAGTACGAAGACAGTCCCTGGGTTATCGCCCAGCTCTTCCTTGTGGTTTCTGAGGTAGCGCAATACTTGAGAAATTTTTTGCTCTGGTTTGGCGGTCAGAACCTCTACCTGCATTAACCCCCCTGCAGAATGAGGCTCGTACTTTAGCAGGCGTTTATTTTGGGTTTCTATGCCCTCTTTTACCTGTTCTGCTGTTGTGAAGTCTGCACTGTGGTCTTCTTCTAACGTTTGTACAATATCAGCAATATCGTCAGAGTCTAGCTCTGCAACGGCTTCAGCAACTTCCTCAGGCTCCAGCACGTGGAGAAGGTGGTCTTTTACCCCCTCTTCCAACTCAATAAGGGTGTCCCCCACCTGCTCTTTCGGAATATAGCTAAGCAATACCTCCCGCTTACGCTGAGGTAACCTTTCCAAAATATCGGCAACGTCTGCTGGGTGCAGCGGTTCCAGTAGGGCTGGCAAACGTTCTGGTTGCGCTGTCAACGCCTGCAAAATATCCTCGTAGAGGCTATCGGTCAGCTGGACATGGGGTTTTGGGTTTATAATCTCTTCGTGCATATGCCTACAATACGTATTTCCCCCCGTTTAGCCAACAGGGGGAAGAAAATATTTTACTGTTTTTTATTAAGAAGAACTTTGTGCCTGTACAACCGCCAAAGCTGTCATATTCACAATGTGACGCACGGGAGCGTCTACACTCAAAATATGAACAGGCTTTTCCATCCCCATCAAAATAGGGCCAATATACTCGGCAGAGCTATTCATCATTCTCATAATATTGAAGGAAATATTTGCGGCATCTAGCGATGGAAATATAAGCAAATTAGCTGGTTCCTGCAAAGAAGAGTCTGGGAATACCCTCTGTAAAAGCTCGTTATTCATAGCGCAATCTGCTTGCATCTCTCCTTCTACCTGAATATCCGGCCATTGGTGGCGAATCAGGCAACGGGCTTCCCGCATTTTTTCAGCTTCAGGCTTTTTGGAAGCTCCAAAGTTAGAGTGGCTGAGCAACGCTACTTTAGGGTCTAACCCAAAGTGCTGCATTTCCTTAACAGCAAGTGATGTCATTTCTGCAATTTGCTCAGCTGTTGGGTCTACGTTCACGTGAGTATCCGCAAGGCAGAAGACCCTATCTTTATGCATAACAAGTTGGAGAGCATATAGATTCTCCGTACCGTGTTTATTATTGATGATGCTGTTGGCAACACCCAAGTAACGGTTAAACCGTGCAGCTAAGCCGCATACAAGGGCATCTGCATCGCCAGAGCGAATCATCATAGAGCCGAAAATCATCCAACGGCCACGCAAGTGAACACCTGCCTCTTGCCGTGTCACCCCTTCCCGCTTGCGCAGGTCGTAATAGGCATCGGTGTATTCTTCCAACCGATCATCAGTCTGCGGGTCAACTAGTGTAAAGTCTTCCCCCTCTTTCATGGATAGACCGAGGTCTTGAATCAACGGGCGCACAATATCGTGCCGTCCTAAAACAATTGGTAATGCCAAACCGTCATTCACCACGCTTTGAACTGCTTGCAAAATCCGTGGGTCTTCCCCTTCAGGGTAAACAACGCGCTTTGGTTTTTTGCGGGCACTGCTGAAAATTTGGCGCATTAGCGTAAAGCTTTGGTCAACTGTTGCGCGGAGGCTGTGCTTATAAGCATCCAAGTCCTCAATTGGGCGTGTAGCTGCACCTGTGTCCATTGCAGCTTTGGCAACGGCGGGGGCAATTGTTGCCAACAAGCGTGGGTCAAATGGCTTTGGAATGAGATAATCTGGCCCAAAGCGGAGGCGTTTTCCTTTATAAGCTGTAGAGAGAGAGGCATCAGCTTCCTTACGGGCAAGCTTTGCGAGTGACTCTGCTGCTGCCAGTTTCATTTCTTTATTGAATATTTTGGCGCCACAGTCTAACGCGCCTCGGAATAAATATGGGAAACCGAGGACGTTGTTAATTTGGTTGGGGAAGTCTGACCGCCCTGTGCCAACAATTGCGTCTGGCCGTGCGTTCTTAGCAACGTCTGGTCTGATTTCTGGCTCTGGGTTTGCCATGGCGAAGATAATCGGCTTTTCCGCCATGTTCTTTACCATCTGAGGCTTGAGGATACCCCCAGCAGAAAGCCCGAAGAAGACATCTGCGCCATCCAAGGCATCTGTTAGGGTGCGTGCTTTTGTTTTATGTGCAAATGGCTTCAAATGTTCGTTTAGGTTCTTTCGGCCTGCATGGATAACACCTTCAATATCTACCAGTGTAATGTTGTCGCGCGGAACACCGTAATCCACAAACAAGTTCATACAAGCTAGGCCAGCAGCACCTGCCCCGCAGCAAACAATTTTAACGTCTTCCTTCTGCTTATCTGCAACATGAAGGGCATTGATAAGGGCTGAACAAGCGATAATTGCCGTACCGTGCTGGTCATCATGCAGAACAGGGATATCCAACCGATCACGTAGCTTTTGTTCAATCTCAAAACACTCGGGGGCCTTGATGTCTTCTAGGTTAATACCGCCGAATGTAGGCGCCAGACGGGCAACTGTTTCAACGAATTTATCGGGGTCTTTTTCATCCACCTCAAGGTCAAATACATCAATATTGGCAAATTTTTTAAAGAGAACGGATTTACCTTCCATCACAGGTTTACTGGCGAGTGGACCGATATCGCCCAGCCCTAAAACAGCCGTACCGTTTGTAATAACAGCGACGAGGTTCGCTTTGGCTGTTAGGTTGTTTGCCTGCTCGGGGTCATCCTTAATCTCCATACAAACTTCTGCAACACCAGGGGTGTAGCCAAGGGATAAATCAGCTTGCGTAACAAGAGGTTTGGTGGAAACAACCTCAATTTTACCCGGTTTGGGGTGTGAATGGTATTCTATTGCATCTTCGTAAAGTTTGCTTTTTTCTTTATCTGGCATAATTTAGTCCCCAATGTTCAATATTTAGCTGTTTATATTAGCCTTTTTAAAAAGGAATTTACTTGTTTAATGCCTCATTTAATACCTCAGCCAATTTTTTTGGTGTGATATTATGAGAATGATGTTGCAAATATGTGCCTGTCGGGCTCATTAGGTACATCCAACCGGAGTGGTCAACAAGGTAATCTTCCCCCTCGCCACGTTTTGCAAAAAACACTTTATAGGCATCCGCAATTTGTTGAGTTGCTTCCTGAGTCCCTGTCAACCCGATGAAATCATCATGAAATGCGGGCATATACTCAGACAAGCTTTGCACTGTGTCCCGTTCAGGGTCTACAGTCACAAATACGACCTGTAATTGTTGGCGGATAATCTGCGGCAGTTCTTCATACACCTCTGCTACTACGCTTAGCGTGTTGGGGCAGATATCTGGGCAATAGGTATATCCAAAAAAAACAAGGCTATATTTGCCGAGGAGATTTTTCTCGGTAAATGGGTTGCCGTGGTGGTCTTGCAGGTTAAAAGCACCACCGATAGCGGCCTGACCTATTCCTTCAGCTTGTTTGTTAGGGGCGTTACGTTGGGCGTACTGGTTAGCTTCCTGCGTAAACATGACCAACGTATACATTGCCAGAACAATAAGGAGACTAAGAATCGTCCATTTTTGTTTTGTAAAAAATTGGGTTAGCGCGTTGGGTTTACATGGCATGAAGCGCATACTAGCTTTTTTAGTGTTTT
Organism: Alphaproteobacteria bacterium; assembly: GCA_028817875.1. GTDB lineage: Bacteria > Pseudomonadota > Alphaproteobacteria > UBA2136 > JAPPOO01 > JAPPOO01. The sequence goes on from JAPPOO010000079.1 coordinate 7,166, forward strand.
TTGGGAAGAGTGGTAACGGTATAAAAAATCACTCTGCGCATTTTTCTGCTCCTCGCTTTGCTGCGGGGCATTGCTGCGCCTGAGATTTTGGCGAAACACATGTGTTTCTCACAAAATCATGGTGCCCAGAGGGGGAGTCGAACCCCCACGACCTTTCGGTCACTACCCCCTCAAGATAGCGCGTCTACCAATTCCGCCATCTGGGCAAATATTTATGTGGCGAGCGATTTTGTGAGACAGAGTAATCAACTGGCCAGCATCGGTGAGAGTTGATATACATCTGTTATGGCTAAAACGCAAATAGAGATTGAATATATCGGGCAAGAAAAAACGTATGAAGACGTTTTAGCATATCAAGAAGCCTGTGTTGCCCAAGTTTTGGCGGGCGGGGCTGAAAAATTGTTGATGGTGGAGCACTCCCCCGTTTTCACAATGGGTACAAGTGCCAAGCAGGAAGATGTTTTAAACGCTGGAAACACCCCTGTTATCAAAACCGGCCGCGGCGGCCAAATAACTTACCACGGCCCTAGGCAGCAGGTTATCTACCCCATTATTGACCTAACCAAGCGCAAGAAGGATATCCGTTGGTATATCTCCGAACTACAGGGCTGGTTGATTGATGTTTTAGCAGAGCTTGGCGTTGAAGCTTTTACAACGGATGATGTAGGTATTTGGGTAAATACTCCGCAAGGAGAAGCGAAAATTGCTGCTATTGGTGTACGTGTTCGCAAATGGGTGACTTTTCATGGCGTGGCTTTGAATATCTCCCCTGACCTGAACATGTATGACCGCATTGTACCCTGTGGAATATCAGACAAAGGTGTAACGAGTTTGGAAAGGCTCGGGTTAAACACTTCTCAAAAAGATATTAGTAACCTACTTATCCCCTCATTTTTAGAGCGTTTTTCTCTGTAATTTTCTTTTTTTGCCCCCATATTTTTGATACTATGACTTCAAATAATAGAATAAGAGAGGTCATCCATGGATTCTAATTCCCTCACTCAAAATTTTCATACATATCTTAAATTTTATAATATTACTTCTGATGACCTTGAAATTATCTCTAAATTAGAAGCTTTTTTGAGTGAGCGTATGCCAATTGTGTTGGATTCTTTTTATCACCACGTCACCAGTTTCGATGAAACAAGGGATATTATTGGTTCTCGGAGTACTGATACATTAAAGAGTGCGCAGCTTAAGCACTGGCTAGGTATTTGTAAAAATGGTATTGATGCTGCCTATATTGAGCGTATTAACCGTATTGGTAAAGCTCATGTACGTATTGGTTTAGGCCCCCTTTGGTATTGCGGTGGATATAGCCATATTTTTGATCTACTTATTGTAGAAACCCATGACTACTTTGGCAGAGCAAGTGCTGCGAAGTCATTTTTTAGTAAAAAATCTTCTATTAGTGCCTCTAGCATCTCTCCTACTCAAGCCATGCGGGCACTTAGTAAAGTCATTTATTTAGATATGGCCTGCGCTATTAATACCTATAACACAGTAAAAGAAGACTCTTTCCACCAGATATTTGGACTAACAGATGCTTTTACAAATACCCTTCAAGAAAAAGTAGAGCAAGGTGCTGCGGCAGCAAATGAGCTCAGCGCATCTATTACAAGTATTACCTCTGAAACTCAAGGAAGCCGAGACCTTGTGGACAATGCATCTAGTTCCGCCCAGCAAGCCAATAGTGTTGTAGCTGGTTTAGCTGAAAAGATGGGTGATATTTCATCTATGGTTGATCTGATTGAAAATGTTTCTACGCAGATTAATTTGCTTTCTTTGAACGCTGCGATTGAATCTGCCCGTGCTGGAGAAGCAGGTAAAGGTTTTGCTGTTGTTGCTGATGAAGTAAGAAAACTGGCTGATAAGACAAGCGCCTCTACCCGTGAAATTGCGGATAAGGTAGCTGAAATACAGGTAGTTTCTAATGAGTCTAGCAGTGCTTTAACAGGTATTGTTCAAGCGTTTGAAGAGGTACAAATACGTTTGCAGACTATTGCGAACTCTATTCAAGAACAAGACCTTGCTACGAGCGAAATTAGCAATGGTATGACTGGGCTATTATCTGAGGTACATGATACGGGTAATAAAATTAAGACTGCTATTGAGCAAAGCTCTTAACTGGCTCTTTTTTCTTTATAGACTCTCTCTTTCTAGAAGCGTTTGTTTTTTGTCTGTTCTGTTTTGTATTGTTTGCTATAAGCATGTAGGAAAATAATAAAAAGGTTTATTATGAGCGAAAGAAGAATACAGCAAGCAGGAAGCGCCCTTTCTCCCGAGTTGGAGGCTATTGCTGCTAAATATGGCCTGAATAAGGTTGAGGCTCGGTTTTTGGGGCCGTTATTGCTGTACTTTGAAAGACCTAATATCCGTGAGATTGTGATAAACCGCCCCGGTGAAGTTGGTTACGAGTACCCTGACGGAAGTTGGGAATGGATATCTGCTCCTGAGTTAACATCCGAGCAGTTAGATGATGCAACGCGCATGTTGGCGAATATGTCTGGCGAGGTATTCACGCCGACCCACCCTATTTTGGCCTGTAAAATGCCTGGTGGGCACCGTGTTCAGGTTGTGGCGGGGCACCATACTAGCCATAAATTCACCATGACGGTGCGTATTCACCACAAAAAAGAGTTTACCATTGATGACTACAACATGCCTGAGGCTGACAAAGAGCACTTAATTGATAGCATTAAGAATAAAAAGACCATTCTTATTTCAGGGGGAACCAGTACGGGTAAAACCTCTTTTATGAATGCAGCTCTTCAGTACATTCCCTTACATGAGCGCTTGATTACCATGGAAGATGTACCTGAATTGGATGTGCCCCATAAAAACTGGGCGCCGCTTATTTTTGCAGGTGCCAATAAAGACCCTAACGGGAATGAAATTAAAGAAATTTTGAATGCCTGCTTGCGGATGCGACCTGATCGTATTTTGCTGGGGGAAATCCGTAAAGAAAATGCTTTTGCTTTTTGTTCAGCCATTAATACGGGGCATGATGGTAGTATGGCGACTATCCACGCTAACAGCCCTGATACAGCGTTAGACGCTGTGTTAAACCGTGTAATGCTGAATGGGGATATTCCTGAAAGTTCTTTAAACGTGCTGAAGCGGCAGCTAGAAGCAGATATTTATGGCATTGTTCAGCTTACGCGTGATGGCGATAGAGTCACCAGTTACCTTAAAATTCTGGAGAAATAGAGAAAGGGCACAACGTAACGTGCCCTTCTCATGTTTTTTGTGTCGAAAATATCATAGTGTGTCAGTTCCCATACTGACCCAGATATCTTTGATACCTAAGTAAGTTTCAGCCATTTGAGCAAAACTTGCTAACCGTTGCTGCCACTCAGTATCTTCTGAGAAGTACTCCACTACAATAATGTTGGCGGGAATATTCACATCAGATAGCATATTTATGCATTCTGTAGCATCCATAGGCTCAGCATATTTTTTATCAAGCTTAAGTGTATGGAAGTGAACACCATTTTTCCTAATGCTATCTAAGTTATTTCTGCCTTTATCTGACTTTGGGTCTAAATAACCGTACCCAAGATCATCCAAGGCAAGTTTTATACCTCGTTTGGCTAGTTTTTCCAGACGCCTTAAAGCGTGTACGGTTAACGGATCACGTTCCGTTACTTCGAGTACACATCTTGCAAGTTGCTCATTGGTAAAATCATCACTATCTAACGACCTTACTAATGTGTTGAAGTATTTTGCATGTTGTTGCCTTCCGAATGGTCCCATTTCAAGGTTTATATGTATGAGGCAATCTTCAGCTAAATGCTCCAGCCCAAACCTAAGCGCATTCAGGTTAAGTAACGCATGGTTTTTACCGGCATCAGGTAACTTATTAATAGCTTTAACAATGTTTCCACCGCCTAAGCCTTGCCGGTATTTTCTATGAATGCTGAGTTCTACAGCTTTCAATGACATAGATTCGCCAGGAAACAAAAATTTTCGAATTGGGTTCATACGATAAGCCAGAAACAATCCATTATTTCCTGCAATTTCAACCAAGTTTATTAGTTTTTTTGCAGCCGACTCAGGAGTGACTGCACGTTGTATAGAATCCGCCATGACGGACCCCCTTTCTCCTAAGAAAAAAATAAAGTGAGTCAATCCTTCTTACTCTGATAGGCTGTGTAAGAAGGGGTATTAAAAGGCTTGTATACGTGAGTGGAGAGGGTTAAGCAAGGAGTATGTTTGCTTAATGTTTTGTTATGTCACCCCAAACTTGCTGCAGGCGGCGGTCTCGCCCACACCTTGTGCGGTAGAATGTGTACCGCAATGGGTTTTTCTTGTAGTAATCCTGATGGTAGTCTTCAGCCGGATAAAACGGCTGGCGTGGCAGGATGGCCGTTACAACAGGTTGGGCGAGCTGTTTTTCCACTTCTGCTTTGCTTGCAAGAGCAATGTCTCGCTCTTGATTATTCATATGAAAAATAGCAGCGCGATACTGTGTGCCTTTGTCACAAAATTGGCCTTTATCATCAAATGGGTCAACTTGTGGCCAAAATACTTTAAGTAGCTCGGCATAGGTGATTTTGTCGGGGTCGTACTTCACCTGAATCGCTTCGTAATGATTGGTTTTATCTGCTGAAACTGCCTTATAGTTTGCACTTTCTGCACTGCCGCCTGTATAGCCTACGGTTACATCTAGCACGCCTTCTGTTTTGTCGAACGGTTTTTCCATACACCAAAAACACCCACCCGCCAGAACCACGCTTGATTCATCAGCCTGCGCTGTTGCTACCAAACCTGTAAAAGCTGCCAATATATAAAATAATTTTTTCATCATGGTATTTTCTTCGTTCTAGCTTCGCATTTGGTTACTTAGTTGGGTAAGCAAAAAGTTTCGGCTTTCCAACTTTTTACCGTGCATAGCGCGATTTATAAAAAAGCCTGTGAGTTGAAATGCGGTAGCGATATCTCGCTGTTTTTCCTGCTCTAACCCACCAAACATATATGGTAACGGCAGTAGTTTTTCCTTATATGGCTCTCCCATTTTTTGGCTTACCGCCCGCCCTGTATTAGGAGAAACATACGCAAGAGCCGTCCCCTCTTCACACGGTACAGCTGTTTCTTTTGTAAGAGAAAGGCCGTAGCCTATTGTGGTTAGTAGTGTGAGTTCCCACCATGCGAGTTTTGTTGGTAAATCTTTTACTTTAAGGTTATTCAGTAACTCTTTTGTTTTTATGTGTAAGTTTGGGTAAGCATGTTCTTCTGGTAGTGCTGTTTGCAATACCTCTGAAATATACTGAAGCGCGGCTAGAGCTGTAGGTGTATCCAAATAAGTTGCTGCGGTGCTATGCGTATTTTCCCACGTGAGGGTGCCAAGTTGATGCTCCAACCGACGCTGCCATGTAAATTGGCCAAAGTTACCTGTTTGTAGTTCAGCGCGTTTTTTACGTCCGCCACGCACCAAGCCTCTGATTTTACCGATTTCTTCACTGAACAGTGTTACGATAGCTGCCGTTTCCCCGTGAGGTTTTGCATGGAGGATAAAGCCAGAGCCAATTGTTTTCACGGTTTGCTTACTTAATTCCCATTACGTTAAAGTCTGTCGTATTTGGTCGGTCATGCCCCATGCGGATATCCAATAAACGGCGACGCTCCTTATTTGTGTAATAGGATAGCTGTACATTGGTGCCAAACCCGTCTGTAAAGTGTGTCCCCGTTATCACGAAGCCTGCCTTGAGGCCTGCAATAATTACAGGGTTGTTTGTCATTGTGTGATGCGTGAATACCGTTTGTATTCCTATTTTTGCACAATCTCCAATCGTCATTTCCAGCATTTTTGTGTAGAGGCCATTCCTGCGATGCGGCTTATAAACAAACGTACTGTAAATATAGTAATCAGATAGGTTGTCCTCTATAGAGCTTTGTCTTCCGTAGGACCAGCCCACTAATTCACCTTTATAAAATGCTGCATAGTGAAAGGTTACTAAGTTTTTATAGTTTTCCTTAAGCTTTGCAATTTTTTCCAATTCATCTGCTTTTAATATTTGAGGGATATCAAAATACCAATCATCTTCGGCAAATATTTCTGCCTCTCCAGCGGCTACATATGGTGCTAGCTCTTCGTAACTTACGGCACGTATTTCATACCCTTCAGGTAGTTTTTTCATAGTTTTTACTTTTCTCTTAGTAACTTAGCCACTTGTGGAGCGAAGTAGCTGAGAATAAGGCTGGCCCCTGCCCGTTTAAAGGCAAGCAGGCTTTCCATCATTACTTTTTCTTCATCCAGTGCGCCTGCCTCAGCAGCAAATTTAATCATCGCGTACTCACCACTTACTTGATATGCGGCTAAAGGTAGCTGTGTGTAGTCTCGTAGGTCTCTTAGAACATCTAGGTATGGCATCCCCGGTTTGACCATAAGAATATCCGCGCCTTCGGCTTCATCCAGCAAAGCTTCACGGATTGCCTCACGCCCGTTGGCGGGATTCATTTGGTATTGTTTACGGTCGCCTTTTAGCTCGCATCCTGCGGCAGCACGGAATGGCCCGTAAAAGCTGGAAGCCATTTTTGAGGCGTAGGCCATGATGGGCATGTTTCCGTAGTTATGTTCTTCCAAGCCTTCGCGCATGGCTGCAATAGTGCCGTCCATCATGCCAGATGGCGCTAGCATATCCGCCCCTGCCTCCACGCATACAAGAGATTGTTTAACCAAGTTTTCTAACGTGCGGTCGTTGTCCACGCCGTCATCACTGGGAATACCGCAGTGACCGTGGTCAGTATATTCACAAAAGCAGTTATCGGCGATGATGCACATATCTGGCGCGGCGTCCTTTGATTTTTCAATCATCCGTGCCAGCAGGCCATCTTTCTTAAAGCTGTCGCTACCGCTAGTATCTTTATGGTGGGAAACACCAAATAGAATTATGGCGCGGATGCCTAGTTCCTCAGCCTCCTTCACAACTTTTGCAATATCTTTTTCTGGATGGCGCATAATGCCTGGTAAGCTTGAAATTGGCGCCGGCGCATCTACCTCTTCCTCAATAAAAATAGGATAGATGAGGTCGTCCATACTGAGGGTGTTTTCCTGCACCATATCACGCAAAACGGGGGTTTGGCGCAAACGGCGCATGCGGGTTGCGGGGTAAGCCATCAAAAAAGTCTCCTTTATTTGATACCTATGATGCCATGTATACCCGTAAAATCAATATGTTTTGCTTACTCACATTACAAGGTAAGCAAACTAAAATATTCCCATTTCTTGAAGAAGGCGTTTGCTGTTGGCCCAGTTGGTTTTAACCTTTACCTGCAAAAACGTGTGAACCTTTCGCCCATAGCTTTTTGTCATTTCTTTACGGGCGGCGGTGCCGATTTTTTTTAGCATTTCCCCTTTGTGGCCAATGACGATTTGTTTGTGTGCATCACGGTCTAGCAGGATATTTTGGTCAACACGCAAGTCACCATTATCAAATTCTTCGATACTCACAGTTTCGACAGCAATGCCGTATGGGAGTTCCTGCTGGAGGAACATAAAAATTTTCTCACGGGTGGTCTCGGCTAGTGCATAACGTTGGGGTAGGTCCGTTACTGTTTCAGGGTCGTACAAGAATGGGCTTTCTGGTACGAATGAGCCAAGTGTTTGCACTAGATCTTCCACTGCAACGCCTTTCATGGCTGAGATAGGAAAAACTTCCTCATACACGGCCAAGTCGTTCGCTTCTTGAAGAATTGGCAGCAACTCTTCTTTTTCTTTAATCAAATCAACTTTATTCAACGCTAATACTGTTGGCTTTTTAGCTTTTTTAAGGTCTTCCAGTAGGGAAATGTCCATTTCTTGAAAGCCTTTTGTTGCATCTACAACGTGTAGTACGGCGTCAGCATCCTGCCAGTTTTGTTGAACGGTGTTGAGCATCAGCTCTTCCAACTGGCGTTTGCCTTTATATAGGCCGGGGGTGTCTACAAAAATGAGCTGGGTATCCTCTGTACTTAAAATACCGCGTACAGGCATACGTGTGGTTTGGGCCTTGGGGCTAACAATAGCAACCTTATGCCCCAACGCTTTGTTGATAAACGTGGACTTACCTGCGTTAGGTAGCCCAACAATTGCAATAAACCCTGCCCGTGTACTTGTTTTATTCAACCTTAAAATCCTTTTTAAACTGCTCCCACCCTGTGTAGTGGTACCCATTCCACCCTAAATGGCACGCAGCTTCTACATTTGCAAGGGTATCATCAATAAATAATAGATTTTCGGGGTTTTTAAGGCTTATTTTCTCTTCTATGTGCAAATAAAAAGCCTTGCTCGGCTTGGCATAGCCTACAGTGCCAGATGCAAAAATATCGTTAAAGATGTTTGGCCAGTTTGGCTGCTGCCAAAAAAATTGTGCTTTTTCGGCAGATACATTAGAGGCAAGATATAGACTTGCCCCGCTATCTTTTTGTTGTTGATACCAATTTAGGAGCACTTGGTTAAAAGTTCCGTCTTCGTATAAAACGCCGTAAATATCGGAAATAACAATCATATTTATTCAGAAAGTTGGTTGAGTTTTTTTAGAAGTTCTTTAGCAGCCGTTTGACTTGCAGCTTGTTTGGAAGGCCCTGTACCTGTCGCTTTTCCGAGTGTGGTGTTCACCTCAATTGTAAACATAATGCTGTGATCTTGCCCTTCTTCCGCTAGAACAGCATAAGTTGGTAACGGTTCTTTTTCAGCTTGGAGATATTCTTGGAGGTGGGATTTTGGGTCGCGCAGCTCTCCTTCTGTTATACGTTTTTCCCAGTAATTTTGGATGAACTGGGAAGCCGCCTGATAGCCTCCATCTAAGTAAATTGCCGCAATGGTCGCTTCTACAACATCAGCCAGTATAGAAGGTTTGCTGCGCCCACCTGTGCCCTCCTCACCAGTACTCATGACGATGTGCTTATCCAACCCAAGTTCTACCGCTACCTTTGCCAGTGTTTCTGTGCGTACAAGCGCGGCATGACGTTTGGAAAGTACACCTTCTTGGTCTTTAGGGTAGGCTCCGTATAAAAGCTCTGCTACGCAAAGGTTTAAAATACGATCGCCTAAGAATTCTAACCGTTCATAGTGCGGGTAAACCTCAGCAGATTTATGGGTTAATGCCTGTTTGAAAAGAGCTTCGTTTTCGAACATATAGTCTGCGATTTTGTTAGGGCACATTGCTATTCTTGCTCTTTAATTGGCTGAGAGCGTAAGCTCATGCCCAAACGTTCCCAACGAGGAACAAAGTTTTGCCATGACCAAAAGATAAATTCTGCCCGTCCCATAAGGTCATGTTTGGGTACAAATCCCCAGTTAGGGTATGCCCAAAAACGGCTATCATGGCTGTTGTCACGGTTATCCCCTACAACAACGTACATATTTTCCGGCACTGTTATTTCTTGTAGGTTCAAAACTGGAGCTTCATCTTCTAATAGTAGTTCGTGCTCAATGCTGCCTAATTCTTCACGGTATTTTTGGGTTGTATGGCTTCTGCCTTTCATGTCTTGGTAGCTGTATCCACCTATAGGCGTAAGCTTTACAACTTCACCATTTATAATAAGTTGTTTGTTTTGGTAGGCGATTTTATCACCGGGCAAAGCCACAATACGTTTAATGAACATGGGTACACCGAGGCCAAAAAAGCTACCCGGCAAATTGGAACGCGTATTTTTAAAGACAGCAATATCGCCCCGCTCAGGTTCAGTCTGCCAAATAAAATGGTCTGTCAGTGGTATACGGTTACCGTAAGAAAACTTGCTCACAAATAAAAAGTCCCCCACTAACAGCGTTGGTACCATAGAGCCTGAAGGAATACGGAATGGCTCAAAAATAAATCCTCTGATACAGAAGAAGGCAATAAAACCTGCAAGTAACAACGTTTTTGCAAAATCCCACACAGATTTTAGTAATTGGTTCATATTTTTACTTACTTTCTTTTTTACGGCGCTGACGTGCAGCTTGGGCAGCTTCAGGGTTTACAGGGCGGTAAATTTCAATTCTATCCCCCTGCTCAACTAAGATATGTAGTGGCTGAATACGCGCGTAAACCCCTACCTTATTTTTTGCTAGGTCAATATCAGGACAATACCCTAATATACCAGAGGCTAAAATTGCTCTTTCCAGAGTTGCTCCGTGCGGCACAGTAACACTTTTGAGTGTATCTGCATAACACACTGTTGCCGTTAGCCGGTTTTGTCTATTCATTATCTACTTTCTCTGCAATTGCGGTAGCAGCTGCCATCGTTTTCTCTTGTGTGATTGATATATGGATTTTTAGCCCGCCGAAACTCTTTTTTGCTTGTGCAGAAAGTTCTACATGCGGTTGGCCACTATCGTTTTTTAAAATTGTTATATCTTGAAAGCTAAGTTTTTGGCCAATGCCACACCCTAAAGCTTTGGCAATAGCCTCCTTTACAGCAAAACGGCGCGCAAGGTACTTAGGCGTTATTTCAGCTCTTTCCCGTTCAGCCAATGTGAGTAAACGTTCTTCAAAACGAATCCCAAAACGTTGAGAAATCTCTTCAATTCTTTTTACATCGCATAGGTCTATTCCTGTACCAATAATCATAATTACTACTCCCTTACATGCTTTGGTGGAAGTTTTTTAGTTTTTGCTCGGTGTTCATAACGCAGTTTTTTTCTATGCTCTAAAAAACGACGTCTTGCAATTTGATATGAGGCAATATTAGCCCGTACAAAGAAATATGATATAATGGCAGCAACACTTCCTAGAATAAGCCCTCCTACAAATGTTGGTAAAAATAGTGACCAACCTATTTCTCCAATATTAATAATTACATTTAAAAATTCATTTATTGGTGGAAACGGTTGTGGCTCAGGTACCCTTAGCAATAAGTTCCCTATATTGTAAGACCATGTGAATATGATAGGAAATGTCCAAAAGTTACCGATAAAAGAGCAAATGAAAGCAACAACAGCATTTCCCCTTAAAAGCATTGCCAATAGCATAGACAAAAACATTTGACCTACGATTGGTAAAAAACTTACAAATACCCCTATGGCTGCTCCTAGTGCAACTGGGTGCAACCCTTCTTTTTGACGTTTTATTTTAAGCTCTAACAACCTTAAAAAAGGCAACAGTCCCATACTTGGCCATATATACTCACGTACATGTTGCCAAGAAGTATTACGTTTTCTTTTATGTAAACCACGCAGACGTTTTTTTTTAAACGCTATTAGTAACTTCATCCGCTTACCCGATCTACGCTATTTACAACAGAAAGGTTTTGTAAGACTACAATAACATGCTCTAAATGTTCTCTATTTTTAACATCTACATCACACCTGAGTGTGTACATATCAGTACTACGGTTTTCTACGTGTAAGTCTGTAATGTTGGCGTCTGCGTTAAATACAGCTGTTGTTACGTTGGATAACGTGCCGGGCTGGTGGTGCAGGTTCATACGCAACCGCGCTGTATAGACAGCTGCTCCCTCTTCCGTTTGACTTTCATCATTCCAGCGTACAGAAAGAAAGCGATCTGGCTGGTCGCTTAAAGCATCTAAATTGCGGCAGTCTCTTTGGTGAATGGAAATTCCTTTTCCTGTGGTGATAATACCAACAATAGGTTCACCGGGAAGCGGATTACAACATTTGGCCATGTGGATAGCCATTCCTTGTACAACGCCTTCAATACCAATAGCAGTATCAGTATTTTTAGTACCACTGTGGAGGTTGTTAAGCTTATCTTCCTCTTGTTCAACTTGCGTTTTTTCTTGCTCAGGATAGAGGATATCAAAAATTTGACGTGGGAACGCCCGTCCTTGTGCTAAAGCTACAAACAAACCTTCTATATCATCCTGTTTAAGCGGCTCTACCACTTTAGATAATTCTTTATCTGTTGCGATGGGGTAACCATCTCTACGAGAGGTTTTTTCTAGAATTTCTCGCCCTAAACGCAATTGTGCTTCTCGTTCCTGAGAGCGGATAAAACGATTAATTGCTGTTTTTGCTTTAGCCGTTACAACAAATTCTTTCCAACCGGGGTTTGGTTTTTGGCCTTTACTGGTAATGATTTCAATTGTATCACCATTTTCTAAGCGGCTACGCAGTGGCAACACGCGCCCATTTACACGCACAGCTTGGCAACGGTTTCCGATATCCGAATGAATATGATAGGCAAAATCTAGCGGCGTTGCGCCTTGAGGCAGCGCTAGCAAGTCTCCTTGCGGGGTAAATACAAATACATTTTCAGAAAATAATTCCAATTTAGCATTTTCATAAAATTCTTGTGGGTCATCCAGCCCTTGCAGGTGCTCCATAAGTTGGCGAAGCCATTTGTATTGACTGCCCTCATGGCTTTCTGACTCCTGCGTTTCAACTCGGTTTTCTTTGTATAACCAGTGAGCTGCCACACCGCTTTCTGCAATTGCATGCATTTCTTCTGTACGAATTTGAACTTCCATACGGTTACCAAACGGCCCAATAACGGAAGTATGAAGGGATTGATACCCATTTGGTTTTGGTGCGGAAATGTAATCCTTAAAACGCCCTGGAATTGCCCTAAAGACATCATGCATCAATCCTAAAACCGCATAACAATCTCGCTTGTTTTTTACAATAATGCGGTAAGCTACGATGTCTGTTAGCTGGTCAAACGTAAGGTTTTTACGCTGCATTTTACGATGGACAGAGTAAATTGTTTTTTCACGCCCTGTAACAGAAGCTTCGATCTCAGCTTTTGCCAGCTCTTCTTTCAGGCTATCCATCACGCGGTTAACTAAGTTATCCTGCGCTCGCCATTCTGCCATTCTGGCTTCTATTTTTTCGTACTCAAGTAAGTCAATAGACTGAAAAGATAAGTCTTCTAATTCACTTTTTAGGCCGTACAAACCAATTCGGTCAGCAAGCGGCACAAAAATATCCATCGTCTCTTTAGCGATACGTTTTCGCTTCTCCACCTTGGATACATACTCCAACGTACGCATATTATGTAGGCGATCAGCTAATTTAATAAGCAGAACCCGAATGTCTTGAGACATGGCTAGTAAAAGTTTGCGGAAGTTTTCTGCCTGAGCTGTTGCTTTATCATTAAATTCAATACGAGAAAGCTTGGTTACTCCTTCCGTTAGAGATGCAATATCCTCTCCAAAAAGATTTTCTAGCTCCTCATAACTGGCAAGTGTATCCTCTAAAGTATCATGCAGTAAGCCTGTCGCTATAGAGGCTTCGTCTAGCTTCATATCTGCTAAAATCGCTGCTACTTCTAAGGGATGCGCTAAATAAGGTTGGCCACTGGCTCGTTTTTGATTGCCGTGAGCCTTCATGGAGAATACGTAAGCACGGTTCAGCAAAGCAACATCTGCTTTGGGGTTGTACTTGAGGACTTTATCAATGAGTTCGTATTGTCTTATCATAAGCGCCAACATAGTAGCGCATTATTTGGGAAAACGGTACCATCTAACACATAAAAAAGCCCCTGCTATACAGGAGCTTTTTTAGCAAGCGAAGGGTTAGCCTGCGCGTGTATTATCTTCCAAATCAATTTCCGGTGCATTATCCTCTGCAGCAAGCTCAGCTTCAATTTCTTCTGCACTCGGGAGGTCATCCATAACAACAGGCTCGTCTGAATCTTCACTGTGGTCAACATGGTCAGCTTCATGAGCACCAGCTTCAGCTTCTGCCGCTTCGTTTGCTTCCTCATCCTCAAAACCAATTTCAGAAATTTGAAAATCTGATTCGCCACTTTGTGTGTCATCCACCTGAGGCCCCTGCTCTGTTAGAGCTAACAAAATATCATCTTCAACGTTTAGGTCGTGCTGACGGTTTACGCCTTTTGCGATGTGACGACGCAATTCGTCTAAATTAATTGTCTGGTCAGCAATTTCCCGTAGAGCTACAACGGGGTTTTTATCATTATCTCTAGGAACTGTAATTTCTGCACCTGCTGCGATATTACGAGCACGCTGCGCTGCAAGCAACACAAGCTCGTAGCGGTTATTTACAACTTGGATACAATCTTCAACTGTTACGCGGGCCATGCCTTAAAAAACTCCTCTCTCCTGTGGGGTACCTTACATATAGGTACACTTCGCCCTTTGGGCAAGCCTTGGCTTTATACGCGAACTCCCCGCAAGTTGCAAGTAAGTTTGTATTTTACACCAAGTGACCTGTTTTTTGACTTTCTTTCCTACTCTCCAGCCTCTACCACAACTGGGTCTAAGCTTTGAATTGGCTCAAGCAGAGGAATATCTACTAACCTTCCCGTTGCGGCAAGCAAGCGGTAAACACTTATAATTGAATCAGCTTTAGCACGTGTTAAATCTACCTGTGCATCTAACAACTCTTGCTCTGCATTAAGCACATCTAAAGTATCTCTCTGACCCAATTCCTCCTCTCGCTTTACCCCTTTAGCAGCTAACTCTGAAGCTTCTAAAGCTGTTTGGTAGGCTTGTTCGGACGATTTTGCGACGCGATGCGCTGTAACAGCGTTGTAAACTTCTTCTGTTATTTGACGGCGTACAACTTCATAATCAGATTGAGCGGCCGCATGTTGGTAAACAGCTTCCCGCACTTCACTTGTTGTTTCTCCACCTTTGTATAAAGGAACCGTGAGGTTTAAGCCTATTTTTTTGCTTGTATTATCTCTGGCAGCAGTCCCTTCAGACCTTGCTATACTGGCATTTGCCGTTAGTTCGGGCCAGTAGCCACTTTTAGCAGAATGAATATCCTCCTTTGCTGCCCGCAAGCTATGCAAAGCTTGCAGTAGTTCGGGGTGATTTTCCATCGCTTCTATTAACGCTGCATCTATATTCTCAGGAATACCTACAGGCAAAGATAAAGGCCATAGCAACCTCTCGTCTTCAACCGACCTTCCTAATAGCTTTTCTAGCACAAGGCGAGTATTTATAATTTCTCCTTCAGCTTGTAAGACACCAGCTTTGATACTTGCTAAGCGTGCCTCTGCCTGTGCAACATCGGTACGGGTAACGTCTCCTGCTTTAAAGCGAATTTGCGTTGCCTCTGCTGTTTTTTCTAACACTTGCAGTAGCCCTACCTGTTGTGCGTATACCTCCTGTGCGGTTAACAGGTTTACATAAGCGGTTACAACTTCTAGTAAAATATTTTGAGCATTAGCTTCATGTACTCTTTTTTGCTCTTCCAACCCTTCTTCCGCACTTTTGTAGTCAGCTCGTACTCCTCCACCTTTGAATAGTGTTTGGTTCATTGCCAGTGCGGCTGTTGTAGGCTGCCTTGTTTTACGAGTTGTGCTGTTGTTTATTTCCTCTACGCTATAACTACCAGTTGCTGTGACTGTCGGCAAAAAGCCTGCATATGCTTGGCGGGCCTGCTCTTTTTTTATCCAAACTTGCTCTTGTGATGATTGCAGCTTTGGATTTGAGGCCAACACGACTGTGAGTGTTTCTTGCAACGTAAGCGCCCACACAAAAGATGGGCATAGTAATAATGCCCATAAGAAAAATGTGCATAAAATACTGTTAAAATTCAAATTTTTCTCCCTGCCCAAATCCTTCAATAAGAGGAAGCTCTTTTGTTTCAAATTGTGGTTGAGCAAACAGGGTATTTTTCTTTTTTTGGTAAACAGTTGCCTCAGCTAAATCGTCCTGCCCTTTAACAACAGCTGCTATTTTTCCGTTAGGGGCTAATTGCTCTATAATTTGGATAGGAATATATTCAATCAAGCCATCAATCCAAATAATTTGATAAGGACTTTGTGAAGGATGCCCTTTAGCAGGCGTTTTTTCTACAACTGTTACATTGCCGCAAGCTGTATCTACTAAAGTATTATTTGCGTTTTGGCAAAGTTGTTTATCCTCTTCTATTGCATAAACATGTTGAACAAACTTACTTAAAACCGCTGCTGAATAGCCTGTTCCTGCTGCCAAGACCAAAGCTATATCGCTAGGTTGAGGGTTTAGCTCTTGCAGTAGCCTTGCTGTTACTAAGGGTGAAAGCATTTTTCGCCCCTTACCGATATCTAACGGCATGTCTGCATATGCAACATCTTTAGCTGAGGGGTGTGCAAATAACTCCCGAGGAATTTCTGCAAACTGGGCTAAAATAGCTGTATTATTGACTTTATTGGGCCGTAACTGACCATTAACCATATTTAAACGAGCAGTATTGTAATTCATGCCGCCATTGTAGCGGGACTCTTTACTATGGCCAAGTAAGAAAACCCCCTTTTATAAGTTAGAGGGTTTTCCATTAGCGTGTACGATATGTAAATTGGTAAACTGTTAAGCAAACAAATGCGATAGCCATTGTGATTGTTGCAGGCAAGGCCGCCTCAAAAAAGCTTTTAGGAGTACCTAAGTAAAAGAACAAAATTAGACCGCCTACCATACAAGTTGCAACGATAACGTCTAAAACTTTGCTTGACTTGTAACACCCAACTGCAAATACATAGTAGATGGGTGCCATGAGCCCCACAACACCAAGGATGCTTTTCATAACGGCGTCGAGGTCTGTAAAAGACAAGGCCAATAACAGTACAATACCTAGCGTAATAGGCATAATAACTTGAGAGTACTTAATGTACGTTTTTTCATCCTTTATACTCAGTAAGTCTCTCAACATAATTGCGTTGCCAACATATAAGTTAGTATCAATCGTAGACATACCCATTGCTATTAATGCAGCAGGTAGCAAGTTCATAATTGGGTTATTAGCAACAACTAACATACTTTCCAGTATTTTATAGGGGCTTTCTACCTCTAAAGGAAAACCAATCCCTGCTGTCGCAGCATACATCCCAGTAAATACAAGACCAACTGATAATAATGGCGTGAGGATAGCACTTCCGCGTACCCCCCATACAGCAGCATTGTCATTTTTTGCAGCAAACATTCTTATCCAAATATCTGCATTAGTAAAGCTGACCCAAAAGGCAATAAGGCACATACCTAGCGTTTCCCAAAGCCCTAGCTTAAAGAGACTTGCCCAGTCCATCAGTTTTTCTGGTGCAATATGCATAGCAATAGGAAAAGTCAGCATTAATACTATGAACGCAAATTGGATAACATCCGTTAGTATTACACTTCTAAAACCACCTGCCACCATATAAACGCCGACAATTGCGATTGTTATAAAGGTCGCCCAAAATGGCGATATTGGAGCTATCACTGCTGCAATATGCGAAATCGCATAAACTTGAGCACCGACAAAGCATATATTTACGCACCATGTTGTTGTAAGCAGTACTGAGGCTGCCAGTTTATGGCCACCCATTAAGTCAAAGGCCATTTCACCTAGAGAAACATAGTTTTTTTGTTGGGCTTTTTTTCTGATTTTAGGTGCAGAAAATGAGAGTATGATTAGCCCAAATGCCCACGATATATAACCACACATAAGGGCGTAGTTACTTGTATAACTAATAGGTAACCAGAAGAACACCCAGTAGGCAACGTCCCTTAAAGAGGCGCTACCAGAGAGCGATATTTCCCACCATTCAAGCTCGCGGTTTGCAATAGCAAAACCTTTTTGCCCGTGTTTTTTTCGATAGTATAAAACAGCTGAAAGCGTTGAAAAAAGACACAGAACAACAAGCCAAAAGGCCGTATCAATGTTAGACATTTTTTCTATCCCTTCCTTGTAAACGGTTCCGAGATTATAAGCTATTCGGAATCATACGTTTTGTAAGGAGGTGACGTCAATCAACCTCTTTATTTTGGGATTTTTGGGCGTACATGCTTTCGTCAGCGCGCTGCATGACTTGCTCCATCTCATCTTCTCCGCTAAATACGTAGTGGCCGATGCTCACAGATACGTGAATATTTTTTCCTTCGCCAATACAAGGGGTTTGTGCAACCACTTCAGAAATTGCTTTAGCTCGTGCAGCTGCGTTCCCGTAGGATTTCAATTCATTTAGGATGACGCAAAATTCATCCCCTCCTAAACGTGCTGCGATATCTGTCGCACGGATATTTTGACGCAGAAGCGATGAAATATGGCATAGAACTTTGTCCCCCATTGTATGCCCCAAGCGGTCATTGACAGATTTAAAGTTATCTACATCAATTAGAAGTAAACCATGACTACG
The DNA here is from genome assembly GCA_028817875.1 of Alphaproteobacteria bacterium. Classification (GTDB taxonomy): domain Bacteria; phylum Pseudomonadota; class Alphaproteobacteria; order UBA2136; family JAPPOO01; genus JAPPOO01. Next base: position 25,156 of record JAPPOO010000079.1, read on the forward strand.
GCCGTGTCGCCGTGCTGTAGAGAGTGAGCGTTCCATCTCCTTTTCAAATGTACGGCGATTTGCTAACCCTGTTAATGGGTCACTCATGGCATCTGCCTGTAAGCCTTCAATAACATCTTCTTGCTCAGCTAATTGCTTTTTCAAGATAATCATTTCATCCAGCAACACATCAAAATTGGCAGAGCTTAAATGGTGCTCCCCCGTACCTGTACGCAACTTCATAAGTTCTTCAATTGTCATTTCTTTTTTAAGGGATTTGCCTTTTACCATATCAACCACCTAAATTAAATACACCATTACCTATTAATTTAGGGCGACCTACCACCTTTTGCCAAGAAAAAACAATTTTAATGCGTTATACCATTACTCGTAAGCTACGGTTAGAGGCTTTACGGCGATACATTCTGGCATCAGCCTTGGCAATTATATCTGCTTTTTCGTTAGCTTCTAAAAAGCAGCACGCCCCTATACTTACGCTTGTAGAGATTTGTTCCCCTTCGTAAAGGCAAGGTGTAGCTGAAATAATCACCTCTAGCTCACGTGCTTTGCGACGCGCATCCTCTGCTGTATTTTCTTGCAAAATAATGCAAAATTCATCACCGCCAGGGCGTGCAATAATATCACTATCCCGCGTATGATGTTTAAGCAGTTCTGCGATATGCTGTAACAAAGCGTCTCCAGCCAAGTGTCCTAATGTATCGTTTATAGATTTAAAGTTATCCATATCCAACACAAGTAACGATGCTCGGCGTCCATACCTTTTAAAGTCACTGAATGTTTGCTCTAACGCACTATCAAAACCCCTGCGGTTGAGTAACCCTGTTAAACCGTCCTCTGTGGCACGGCGTTGCAAGTCCTTAATAACAGCTGCCTGCTCTTGCAGCATACGTTGCAAACGTATGACTTCATTATGCAAAGCAACTTGGCGTTTTGCCTGCGAACTATCTTGGTTCCAAGAACCAAGTTCTTTATCAATCATTGCTGTTTTCATGTTGTTTATCCTTCAATTCAACAGTTATCCACAGGTATACATGCCAAGACTGTGCCAAAAAGACACAACTTCTTTCTACTGGGCGCTATTGAATGTAGGAGAGAACTACGTCAGCCGCTTGCTCAGCAGGTTTTTGAACATTTAGCTTTGTACGGACTAAAGCGAGGTTATCAGCCTGTTTTTGCCATACCTTATCGTCTACCAGCAGCTCTTCTAAAGCAGGAACCAAATTGTTGGGGGTGAATTCTTGTTGAATATATTCGGGAACAACTTTTTTACGTGCGACCCAATTTACCAAACTAATGTACGGTACTTTCACAAGGTATTTAGCGAGCATATAGGTCAACCAATTCGTTTTATAGCCAACAACCATTGGTATCCTCATCACTGCAAGCTCAAGGTTACCAGTTCCGCTTTTTCCTAATGCAGCTCGGCAGTTTTTTAACGCCTCAAAACGTTGGTCCCCTTCTACTAGGTGAATATTTGCTGGAATTTGCCCTAAATGCTTCTTTATTTCCTCATTATTACCCTTAGGTATTGGTAAAATAACCTCTAATCCCTCTATTTTGCTCTGCAATTCTTCAATTGTTTTCTGCATAATTGGCCAATGTCGTTTAACCTCTGTTACGCGGCTTCCGGGAAATACAGCCAATGTTTTCCCCTGACAAATGTTTGTTTTTTTAGGGATATAGCTCTTCATCCGTTGCATAATAGGGTGCCCAACAAAGGTGCACGGTAAGCCATATTTTTCAAAATATGGTGCCTCAAAAGGCAATAGAGCCAGAACATGGTCTACATACTGAACCATTTTCTTCACCCGATCAGCACGCCAAGCCCATACCTTAGGCGCAACGTATTGAATACATGGAATATTTAGTTTATTTTTCACTCGCTTAGCAAGCTGAGCGGAGAAAGCCTGAGCATCTATAGTAACAAGAGCATCTATTTCTGCACTCACGGCAAGCTCTTCTAACTGCTTCAATCTTTTAGATAATTTTGGCAAATGGGGAATAACCTCTACTAGCCCCATCACAGCTAGTTCTTCTAAAGGAAAGGCAGATTTAAGCCCTTGCTCTTCCATAGCAGAACCGCCAACACCAATAAATTTAATTTCAGGATTTTTAGAGGTTATAGCTTTCATTAGGTCTGCACCAAGCAAGTCACCAGAAGCTTCACCCGCTACAATCATGATGGTTGTCATGATTCAATACCTACAATAAATATTCCTGCTTCATTAGCTTGTTTAATTGTTTCTTCTTTATCTAAAACAAGTGTTTTCTCTGCTCCAATGGCAACTCCTGCATACCCTAACTCTGCTAAAGTCTTAATTGTATTTGGACCAATTGTAGGTACATCTGCTTGTAGTGTTTGTTCAGGCTTAGGCAATTTTACTAAAACTCCGCCTTGCTCCCCTTCTCCTCTTAGGCTAGCACAACGTTGAAGTAACGCTTCCGTTCCTTCAATCGCTTCTATACCTAGCAAGACTTTATCCTTTACAACAACAGCTTGACCTATATCTAAAGAGCCAGTTGCTTTTAATGTTTCCTGCCCCTGAGTAATATCTTTCCACACAGATGGAGTAGGTTTGTGCCTTCCTAATATTCCAGTAGAAACAAGTAAGTCTGGGCATATTTCTTGAGCACTTACTACTTGGAATCCTTCCTCCTCCAACATTTCACACACAGTTTGAAGCAGTTCATCATCGTGGTGACGCATTACGCGCGCTAGTAATGCCAACACTTTTGCGTCAGGTCGTAGATTAAAAATTTTGGGTTTTTCTATATTTCCCGCAAGTACAACTTGTTCAATATCATTTTGTTTTAATAACTTAAGTGTTTGCCCCACAGCCCCTAAGGCTTGCTGGATATGCTGGATACCCTCTGGAATTTGAGGTTGTTGCTGGCCTGTAAAAGTAATCATCAGCACTTGGTGCTCTTGCGCTACAGCTGCATTAGCAACCAAAGTTGGTAAATTTCCTCCGCCCGCTAAAATTGCCAAACGCGTCATCAATCATTCCTTTCGTGTAATGCCGCGTTGTGCGTTTTGCACAAAATTTAAAAGCTCTAGAACTTCTGAGGTATTTTCTTGATTGGCAAGGCTTTCAACACGATTAGAGAATGACTCTACTGATTCATCAAATAAATGATTATAAGCCTGCTGTAACGCTTTAATAATACTTCTGTCTACCCCACGTCGCCTTAAACCAACAAGGTTTAAGCCACCTAAACGCGCCCTTTTTCCAGATACATTCGCGTATGGCGGTACATCTTTATCTACCCCTGAGTGTCCACCAATAATGGCATATGAGCCTATTCTTACATGTTGGTGAATACCTGATAGACCACCCAATATTGCGTGGTCATTTACTTCAACATGCCCTGCTAAGTTTGCTCCATTAGCAAAAATGCAATGGTCGCCAATAATACAATCATGAGCTACGTGGCTTAGTGCCATAAAGAGATTATGACTTCCAACTCTTGTCTCACCTCTTCCTTCACCTGTACCAATGTGCATTGTTACATATTCACGTATATCGTTATTATCACCAATAACAAGTGAGGCATCTTCGCCTTTATATTTTCTATCTGGTGAATCCTGACCTAATGAAGCAAAAGGAAAGATAATATTGCTTTTTCCAATTTCTGTTCTTCCCTTCACAACAACGTGGCTTTGCAAACGTGTGCCTTCTTTTAGCGTAACTTTACTACCGATCACGCAGTAAGGCCCTACCTGCACGTTATCTTCTAAAACAGCTCCTTTTTCAATAATTGCCGTGGGGTGAATCACCTGACTCATAAAACTATTCTTTATCTTCCAGTATTAACTTTGCTGTGAATTTTGCTTCTGTACAAATATCTCCATCTACAGATGCCTTACCACTAAACCAGTAAATATCATTTTTTTGCCGCTCTAAAGAAACTCTTAGCTCTAATGTATCTTCAGGATTTACAATTTTTTTAAAACGAGCATCTTCTACACGCATAAATAAAAAAGATGTGTTTTTAGAAGTGTAGCCATAACTTAAGTTAACTAGAAGCGCTGCACTTTGCGCAAGGGCTTCAATACCTAATACACCGGGTAGAATTGGCATATCTGGAAAGTGACCGTTAAATACAGGATCATCTTTTGGAAAAAACCGTTTAGCGTGCAAACTGCTAAGTTTTTTCCAATCCAATACTTCATCCACCAATAAAATAGGAGGACGATGCAAAATTGTAGATAAAATCCCCGCTTTATCCAATGTTGGCATTTTTATTCAATTTCCTGATTTGTATCGGATTTTTTAATGCGAGCCCCCTTCGCCATACGGCGCAATAGTGCCTGCAATTTACGCCATTGCCCCATTGGCATGGCAGGAAAACCTGCAACAATTGCCCGAGGGTCTTCAACGCTTTTAGTTACACCTGAACGTGCTGCAATCATTACCTGTTCAGCAATTTTAATATGGCCAGCTAAACCGCTTTGCCCGCCAATAATTGTGCCATCTCCAACTTCAGTACTTCCTGCTATACCAACTTGGGCAACAATACGGCACCCTTTTCCAAGTTTTACATTATGACCAATTTGCACCTGACAATCTAGCTTGCACATATCACCAATAATGGTATCTTCCATCGCACCGCAGTCTATCGTCGTATTGGCTCCAATTTCAACCTCATCACCTATAACAACACCGCCTATTTGAGGAACTTTTATAATCTTTCCTTGATCTTGAGCAAAACCAAAACCATCCTGCCCAATACGCACACCGCTGTGGATAATAGAATCGTTTCCTATCTTCGCTTTTAATAGGGTTACATGTGGTTCAATCGTGCAATTTTGACCAATTTCAACCCCTTCCCCGATAACCGTACCTGCTCCGATAACCGTACCTGCTCCGATTTTAGTGTTTGCGTAAATAACAGCCCCTGGCTCTATTCGTGCTGTTACATCAATTTCAGCAGATGATGAAATAGTCGCTTGACTCGATATACCAGGCTTTACCTCTGCCTTAGGATATAAAAAAGCCATTGCTTTAGCAAAGCAGGCGTATGAATTCTCAACAACCAACTTTGCAGCCCCTTCGGCAACAATGCTGCTTTTATCTTTTGATACAATAACAGCGCCTGCCTGGGTGACTCCAGCTTGAGCTGCGTATAAATC
>JAPPOO010000078.1 GCA_028817875.1 Alphaproteobacteria bacterium
GTATTTATAGTTATAATTTCTGTTATTGCTTGGGTAGGGATGATATGGGAGTCTGAAGGGGATGATTTTCTTAAGGAAGTTTGTACGCCGATAGAATTTTTAGCGGAAAGTCAACATGATCTTGCTACTAGTTTTATGGGGTATGAGCCTGAGTGGACATTAAAAACATACCAATATTTAGTAAGTAATTGCTATTATGTCGCAAGCAAATTTTATTCAGACCCCACCCAGTAGTTTAGCAGTTTCTTTTAAAGTTACTGAGGAAAAGCTTTGGATAACTCTTCATCAATAGCAGCAACTTTATGAGATAAAGTTGCTAAGCGCTGCTCTGTGCTATGTTGGATATCAACAGGTTCTTTCAAAGGTGATATGAGATCAAGGTTTTTTCGGATACGTGTAAAGTTTTGATTGTGAAGGTCAAGAATAAGCGCTTTACTAAAGCTGGTTTTGCCGACAGTAAACGAAAAAAAACCTTCATATCCTTGCTCTCCTTCCCACGTTTCAATAAGGCACCCTGCATCCCTAAATGTAGAAACAATGTGAGGTATAAGGGTTGTCGTGGCTTCTTTATCTTCCCATAGCCTGAAGACTGTACGAAGATTTGAAGAAAGGCTTCGAATGGCTGATTGTGAGAACAGGTCAGCATTAATGACAAGCTGCCCTTGGCCCAAGTAAAAACCATGCTGGAGATCATGAATATGTTCAGCAGAAAAATTCATATCAGTAAGCACGCCTGGCGCAATATCAGTAAGTTCATCTGAAAGACATTTGCAATGTTCTTCTGTAGGGAGTTGAGAATTCTTTTCATGTGTGAAAACATTCTGTAACTGCGCATAAGCTAAATTAAGCTTTTCACAAATTTCTCTAGCAAGAGGGTCGCAGTTATGAGGCATTTTAAGGGAGTCTTTGCTATATCGGATGGCAGTTAGTAAAGCGCGGCGCTCTAGCTGATTTCTATGAGAATCATTATCACCTAAGTTTCTAAATGCAGGTATTTGAGAGAGAATAAAAGAAGTCATTCCTCCATGCTCATTACACCTTAGTGTATAAAATACTTGGTCTTTCTTCCAAAATTGCCATAAAGGAGAGCTTTTTCGGTGCTCTTGAAAGGCATAAACCTTACCTAAATCAGCGGCAAGTGCTGCCGCTCGATGTAGTGGGCCTGTATTGGGGAGATTATTCATAACTGCCCAAAGCTGAAGGCTGCGTTCTCTTAAAGTCTGGGTAGGGTTTCTAAGGTCATAAGGCCAGTCTCCCAAACTGTTCAAAAAACCAATGAGCTCAGACTCAAGGGGGCTCATTTGATCAGGAGAAGTAGGTGCAATAATTTCAGGCAAAAACTTACTAAGACTAAGCTGCATATTAAATTTTGTACCACTTTCGTCAATCTTTATAGCTTCAAAGCCAGTCTTGCGATTTTCTCTAAAATTCATAAATCGAATGCTTGCCCAGACAAGTAAGTAGCCTCCTAAAACAGAGCTGCCAACAACAAAAGCTCCGTGAATATAGCGACTTAAGTTTAGTCCTCGCAAGCCGACAAGGTATTCTCCAACAAGAAAGTATGCCCAAATAACAGTCGCCAGAATGACAACAACCAACATAAAGCGAAATCGTGGTCCCATGGTTTTTTTACAACACCCTATATTCTCTTTTAGTTATCTTTTACTCACCATAAAGCATCAGCTTGTGCTAGCCTTGCAGTGCAATTGAAAATAGTCAAGTCAGGGGCATGATGAAAGCGGTAAAGAATAAGGTAATAGCGGCATTTCCAACACAGTCTACAACAGTATTAGTAGCAGTATTGGCTTTATTGGGTGGAGCAACGGCAAAGGCCTCTCCAGTCCCTGGATACGTGCCACCAGTAACAATGGCAACAACACCAGAATATGCAGATGACACGCGCGGAGTATATGTGCCAACACACGAACAGTATCGACTACACACAGAGCGTGAGCTGCAAAACTGGGGGCGTGGAGGAAATGAAACTGTTGCTCGGGAAAATGATGGTTATGAACGCCATCTAAATCAACTCTCAAATGGAACAGGTAACATGGGGCAAGAGTTGCAACGTATTGCTCAAGATCCTGGGGTGTTAAGAGGAGGACAGGGGACGTCTGATGCGTTCCAGTATGAACCTCAAAGGCTAGCTCAAGGGTATGGGGCCCAGCCTCGTTATTCACAAAAGCAAGCGTATGGAGAATATCCTGCAGCTATGCAGCAAGGTCAACCAGTTGTGCCTATGCCAGCACAGGCGCCTTACACAGAGCCAATGACTGTCCCCTTAAAGGATGGTGGAGTTGAAATTGCAAGCGGCAATGCCATAGGGCCAGCAGTATTAGATATGCACAATAGTCTTGTTCGCTTGAAAGAAGATAGGGTTTCTATTCGTAGGGCTTTACAACGGATGATGGACCAAATTGGTGGCGGAGACTGGACAGTTGTTTGGGATTTGGATGAACAAAATGCAGGGCTACCAGAGATGGAAATTTCTGTTTATGCGGAAGAACCTTTTATGAATGTGCTTAATGCACTATTGGCACGGGTTCAGACACGCTCTGGTCAGCCATTAAGGGTTATTCGCTATGATCAAACACGCAGGCTTGTAATTACAGATCGTAGTAGTGGATATCGTTTGGCAGGAAATACATCTAGTGTAGGTGTAGAAGACCCTGAAAAATTAGCCGTAACAGAGCGTGTATTAAAGGAGGCTATGGTTTCTTTGCATTATGATGAAGTACCTTTGGTAGATGCATTGGAAAACATAGTGGCGCAAGCAGGTAAAGGGCAATGGCGTTTGCGGATGTATGCTGGGCGCGATCAAGTTTTGAAGCCTGCACATATAGAGGAGCCTTTTAATGTAGCAATGGAACGTTTGCTTAAATTATTTAACCTAAAATACGAAATTTTCCCTGGTGGGAAGCTGATTGTTGTAACGCATAGCAGCAAGTTCGGCTTTAAAGGAATGTAAGGAGAGACCAAAGTAATGGTTCGTCAAACAGCGCCTATTTTATTGAGTACAATTGCACTGCTACTGGCATCTTGCGCAGATGTTAGCTATGTGCAAAATGAAAGTCCTGCCAACCCTTATAAGGAGTACCGTACCGCCAACACGCAGATGAACTCTGTTTTAGGGGTAGGAGAGCCTATTAGTAAACGTCAAATGCGTGCTAATGCGACGTTTTCTTTTCAAGGTAAGCAAAGCTTAAGAAGTGTTATGGAACGAGTGGCAAGCACCTATAATGTTGCTATCCGTTGGGGGAATGGTACGCGAAAAGGGCGTATAGAAAATTTCTTAGTTAAAGATCTTGGATTTGATGAAGTGCGTACGTATATTGAAGATGTTTACAATGTGCAAATCATTAGAGAGGGAGATCGACGTCTTCTTATTCTGCCGTCCGCAAGTGAACCAAGGGTAGACGAATTTGCTCCCGGCAAAAACGTCACATTAGCTCAAGCTGTGCGTGGTTTAGCAGAGCAGTGCGGTTTTAATATTGTAATGTCTGAAAACCGAAAAAAGCTAGCGACTACTAAAATCACCACAACGCTAAGAGATGTAACATGCTATGATGCTTTTTCAGCATTATTAAACCCTCAAGGGTTAAGTCTTGAAGATAAAGGTGATTACTATGCAATAGGAGGGCTTCCTATTCGTCAATGGACAATTAATTTATTTGAGTCAGAGAGAGATGACGAGCGTACAGTAAGCTACAAATCATCATTTTCAGGAGAGAATGAAGAAGAAGGAAATGAACAAGAGCTTGGTGGCTCTAGCAAAGTATCTGTGAAAAACGAACGTCGTCTTTGGGATGAACTCAATGATGATTTAAACGATTTACTTGAAGAAGGGTGTGGGGATATCAGTAGTGATGATACTATAGCTACATCAGGGGCAAGTGGCGATGAATCCCTTTTTGGAGAATTTGATACAAGCTTACTTCCACCGCCAACAACAGAGGGGGGGGCAACCTCTTCAGAATCTGCAAATTCAGGCGGTACAGAGGACTTTATTTCAGAAGCGCCAGCAGGAGAAGAAGGTGGAGCAGCTTGCGGGTACGTAAGAATAAATAAAGCAGTAGGGCTTGTGCAAATGCGTGCGCCAGAGCATGTTTTAGAACAAGCAGATGAAATTATTCGGCGTGTTGAAGACATTGCGGGGCGCCGTATTTTACTAGAGGCAAGAGTGCTAGCTGTAAAAAGAGAGCGTGAATTTGAGCAGGGTGGTTCTCTAGATTTTTCCAAAAACGGCACAGAGATGAATGATTTAGGCTTAAAAAGTATCGCAGCAGTAGTAAATCAAAGAATTGTTGATTTAGGAGCAACGCAGTCTGGTCTACGTGTAGGGGTAGGAGCAGGAGACTTAGATGCAGTTGTGCGTGTTGTAGAAGAGTACGGGACAACATATCACCTTATGCAGCCAATGTTAGAGTTGGTTGATCGGCAGCAAGCAACATTGATTGACGGAACAACTCAGCCATTTATTTTGCGTAGCGCAACAACTGAAACAAGCAGTAGCGGTAGTAATACAAACATTGATACAGAGCTAAAGTACCAATTTCTAGGATTGCAGTTTTCAGCATCTGCTCAGATTGCAGATGAAGGACAGTTGCATACTGTAAATTTACAAATCCCAATTTTATCTAAGACTGGAGAATTCAGTATCCCAGTATTTGCAGGAACAACTCAATTGGGAACAGATGTTATTCCGATAGCTGAAACAAGGTTAATTGACCAAAAGGTAAGGCTTAGGGATGGTGAGGTGAAAGTTATTGGAGGTCTTACAAAGACAATAGCGATTGACCGTGAGGCAGGTGTGCCATTGTTAAGAGATACTCCAGTATTTGGTAAATTAATAAACGAAGAAGATATAGAGTATGAAAAAGTAGAATTTATAGTATTACTACAGGTGAAGCGCCTTTACTAAGAAGCGTGTCAGCTAAATTTTTTAAAATAGGGTATAAGTTCCTAAGCTTTACCCAAAATTAGGTAAAAGGAAAAAGGGAAGACAAAAAATGTTAAATACAAAACAACGTCATGCTGGTTATACAATTGACCAGACCATTCTAATTGTTGCGATTATCGCAATTTTGATCACAATCATCATCGCAACTGTAGGGTGGGATCTTATCAGTCGTACAGGGGGTGCAAAATTAGCCGCCCAATTCCGGCAGATTGAAGATGCAAACGGACAGTTTTTTGCAGAACATATGCGTTGGCCTCACCAAGCACGTGGTGCTAACGACGCTGGAGCAGTATCTCTACAAAACTTAACAGCTCATGCTGCTGCATTAGCTGACGCAGGGTTTCAAAATACAATTTGTGGCGGTGCTTGTGCTGTTGGTGATGTGAAGAACTTTTTGCCAGGGCTACGCTGGAACGGCGCCGTTGCAGAACATAGTTTTGGAAGTGGTTCCGCAGCTGATGTTATTACTATGGCTGCCGCGGCTCCACCTGCTGCAACAGCGTTAGGTGGTAACACATACTTATTGGTTGCAATGTTTAGTGTATCTAGGGCTGAAGCTTTAGAAGCTGATGAGAAAATAGATGGTAACACCAGCGCTATTCTTGGTCGTGTATTTTACCGTACAGCGGGTGCAGCTGATCCTTGTGCTGTTGGTGGCGCTGTTCTTGGTGCAAATGACCAGTTTGTTAATGTTTGTTATGCAGCCAACCTCGTTCAATAAGATAAGGACAAAAGTGTGACCGACCGGGAACAAGAAAAATCCACCGGTACGGAGCTTGAAGATAGCTTCAACACCGATAAAAAACCGGCTCTTATTGAGGAAGGGACTAGGGACACCGCAGCTATTACGGCTGCGGTGCCTCCTGTTGTTGAAGAAGCGTATGAAACAGAACAAACAGAGTCACTCGTAACAGCACTAAAGGAGGTAGGTGACACGCAGCCAGATGGAGGGGAAGTGCTTGATCGTGCTGATGGTGAAACAGGTGATTTGTATCCAAGAATTTTAGAAGTTTTGCACAAAGCTGGAGATTTAGGCATAGATGCCGTTGCTAAAGGCCACATTCTTGAGGCCATGCAAGGTGATACGTTACCACAATTAGCTTGCCGCAATTTAGTAGCTAATCGTATTATTAACAAAGTTCAACTGGCTAGAGCTGTCGCTCGTGCGCAGCACCGAATGGAAATTATGTCCTTCTTAGACTTACCATCGGAAGCAACTCAAGTAAAAGAGAACATACCTGACCAAGTTGCAACCTTATTGCGTAGCCGTCGTATTATTCCGATTAAAGAAGAAGAGCTAAAAGAAGGTAAAAAAAAGCTAGATTTAGGGCATGAAGGGGCCGTAAAAGACCTAGTACTAGAAACAACGCTTGCAGAACTAATGCCAGGATACTCTTTTCAGTGGCATTTTTGTATGCGGGAAGTGGCGGGGGCTTTTTGGTTAGCAGGATCGCATCAAGATGTAGATGTCGGTATGGAAGCGGAGGCTTTGCTAGACCGTATTATTGGAAATGCAATTGATGCAAGGTCTTCTGACATTCACATTGACCCTTCCATTAGAGGAGAACCGAGAGCGGTTGTTAAGTACCGTGTGGATGGTTCTGTTATGCCAAAAGAGGTTATAACAACTGAGCAGTTGGATCGTTTACGTGTACGTATTGAAAACTTGGCACGTATGCCAAAAGTTAACCATAATCACCCCAATAAGGGATCGTTTACGCGAGCTGGTTATGATTGGCGGGTTCAAATCCAACCGCACTCAAGTCCTCATGGGCCGGTACCGAGGATAGTATTACGACAACTGAAGCCAGATGTCATGCCCATGGAGGCTCTTGGCTACCCGCAATATTTTATTGATAAAATCAAATCAGCTGCTCAAGCGACAAACGGTGTCGTATTTTGGACAGGGCCCACAGGAAGTGGAAAAACAGAGTCCATTCATTCTGCAATTGTGAGTGTGAACCCAATGGGGAAAGGTTTGAGTGTACATACAATTGAAGATCCTCCAGAAAAACGTGTGCCGGGGTACGCTATTCAGATGGAGGCTGTAGAGACTGATCCTCCAAGAACCGCGTTAGAACTTTTGAAATCATCATTACGAGCAGATCCTGATGTAGTTGTTTTTGGGGAAGTTCGAGATAAAGAAATGGCAAAATTAGTATTTGAAGCTGCAAATACAGGTCACTTAGTATTCTCAACACTACACACAAACACAGCTTTAGATGCAGTTGTCCGTCTAGGAGAGTTGGGCGTTGATGGGTTCTTAATCTCCTATATCCGAGGTATTGCTTCCCAAAAATTAGTAAGGCGTTTATGTACGCATTGTCGGGTAGAAATGACAGAACCTGATGAGTATACACGCTACGTATTTGACCGTTATGGAGTAGAGTTAGAGGGAGCAACTCTGTATAAAGCTAACCCTCAAGGGTGCTTAAGCTGCAACTTTAAAGGATATTATGGTCGTATTGCTGTAGCAGAATGGTTAAAACCAAGTAAAGAGTTAGTTGATATGTGTTCTCGTGGCGAATATGAAGATATAGAGGACGTCGCAAGGCGAGCAGGATGGCAGCCTATGGGGTATATGGGGGTTCTCCACGTTAAAAATAGTATTACAGATGCAACAGAACTATCACGCACCATTCTAGAACTATCGGGTGACCTCTTGGGTTAAGCTAAGTAGGCGCGTACAATGGCGGAACAATAAGATAAAGACAGGTTAACTGAAATAATGCTGGACATTCAATTTGGTCCCACAAGCTTAAGTACGGAAGATAGGATTGTATTTTTTAGAACTCTAGGCAGTTGGCTTACTTCTGGTGGTGGGCATACGTCTGTGGCAGATGCTGTTAAAAATACTTGTGATACATTCTCCTACGATGAGTACAAAACGCTTAAACCAAAAATGGACACAATTACACGTGAATATGTAGGGGGGCAGGTGTCTCTGGCGCAGGCCTTAAGATCTGTACACGTAGGATTTAAAAAACAAGAGTTAGCTATTATCGAAGCTGCAGAAAAAAGCAGTCAATTGCGTATGGCAGTACCAAGCCTTGTAGAGGCTCTAGATATTCAACATAAAGGACGCAAATTACTCGTTGGTTCAATGACAATGCCGTTAATGGTGGGTTTTGCTTTGATATTAATGTCTTTAGGTGTATTAATTATTATGTTACCAATGGTTATTGGGCCTGTTGTAGAACGACGTCCAGACGCATTATACGACTTTCCAGCTATTTTGCGCTGGTATTGGTTTACATCTGTATGGTTAAGGGCAAACTACCCAATCCCTACAGCTGTTGCTGTAATACCTATATTAATATTCGTATTTAAGAGTGTACCTATAGTTAAGCGTCAGTTGGATAAATTTCTTATGTGGTTGAAGCCAAGCCGCCGTATGATTATTACGTTTAATGGAGTTTTGTCAGTATTCTTTATGCCTGCTTTGGTAAGATCGGGCATGCCAGGACATGCTGTGTTAGATGCATTAGCAGAGTGTGTAAGCCATCCTAATATAGCAGGTATGCTAAGAGGAGCTGCACAGGAACATCGTAATGGGATGCGTATGGGAGAAGCTGTAAAAGTTTTGCCATTTAGAACGTCATTCGCTAATGCTGTGAGTACTGGAGAACAAACCGGCCAGATTGCTGAACGAGTAGAAGAGCTAAAAGAGCCTTATAGGCTAGATCTTGAACGACAAATTAGCCAAACTGTTTCAGTACTAAAATTTTTTGTAATGGCTATTTTATTACCGTTTTTTGTTGTAACCACCTACACTAGTCTGGTGGGGCCAATTTTCGCATTGATGGAATACTAAAGAAATAAGGTAGCTGTATGTCGACACTAATGTTTTCCAGCCAAGGGGTTCATTATGAAGGAGGGGTCAGAGGATCCATTATAGCTATTTATGTGGCAGGTGCGGGGCAGATAAGGGCATTTCCTGATTTACAAGGGAGCAATGCTAAAGAAATATCCGAACGCTATGGTTCAGGAGGTAAGAAAACCCTTTGGAGGATGGAAAGAGGGCAAGTTGTTGCTTATGGAGTTTTGCCTGTACAATTGGCTGAGCGTCGAGAATCTGTCAGTGTTTATTTACCAGAACAAATTTTGC
>JAPPOO010000026.1 GCA_028817875.1 Alphaproteobacteria bacterium
CCGCCCTCGACCCGATCGCCACCGCACGCATTGATTATATTTTGGCCGAACTCATGGATTCAGATGGGAAGGAAGAGGGTAAGTAGGGTTATGCCTGTGTAGTATAACAGTGATACGAGGGATAGCGTTTCAGCCATTTTAGTTGTCTCCTGAGAAAAATTTTAAATTTAGATACGTCTGGTTATTTAAACAAGCGGACTGTTTAGGAGGTTTTGTGGGAATAGTCCAGTTTTTTTAGACATTTTCACAAAAGGGTGTTACAAGGAAATTAAGCAACGGGAAGTTGCAACAGGTTTTTATTTTTTAGGTTTTGGTTCCTAACCTTAAAGAGGAATGTAACAAGCTTAAAGCCAGCAAGCAAATAAGGTGCACATTGTTTGGATGGTTGTATAGGAAAAAGCTAAGGCAGAAGATGTGAATAGCCTTGGTGTGCGCCGCTGAATGAAAGGAAAATGACATAATGACAAACGCCAAGAAGCGCTTGGCCGCGTTGCCGTTGGGTGGTGTAGGTGAAATCGGCATGAACATGATGGTTTATGAGTCCGATAACGATATGATTGTGGTGGATGCGGGTGTTAGCTTTGCTGACCCTGCTGTACCTGGGGTGGATATTGTACTGCCTGATACCCGTTATATTCGCGAACATATTAAAAAGCTCCGTGGGGTATTTATTACTCATGCGCATGAAGACCACATCGGTGCTATGGGATACCTGTGGGACGATTTTGGAGATGTGCCTGTGCATGTGTCTCCTTTTGCGCGCCGTGTATTGGAAGATAAGCTGAGACAAGTTGGTCATAACCCCGGTAAGCGCATTGTAGAAGTGCAAGAAGGGCAGCGTTATCAAGTGGGTTCCATGGATGTTGAATATGTTGGCGTAACCCATTCAATTATTGAAATGTTTTCCCTTGCGATACGTACGCCGCATGGCATGGTTGTGCATACGGGAGACTACAAATTTGACCCTGAACCACCTGTTGGCAAGCCAAGTAATATCAAGCGTTTGAAAGAGCTTGGTAGAGAAGGTGTGCTGGCGATGTTTGGGGATTCCACTAGTGTATTTACTGAAGGGAAAGCGCCGAGTGAAGCAACGTTGGATGCTGCTTTTGAGCGGATTTTAAAAGAAGCTGAGAACCGTTTATTCTTTACGTCCTTCGCTAGTAACACAGGCCGTTTAATTAAGATGATTCAACTGGCAGCCAAGCACGGTAAGAAAATCTGTCTGATTGGGCGTACGGCGCAAAATATGATTAAATATGCTAAAGAGCTTAATTATTTCCCCGGTTCTTTAACCAATCATATGGTTTCAGTTGAAGAAGCAGCTGGCTTGCCGCGCAATAAAGTGATGGCAATTGTTTCCGGTACTCAAGGGGAGCCGCGGGCGTCTCTTACCCGTTTGTCTCATGGCCATAATATTAAAGGGCTTAAAGTTGAGAAGGGTGATACGATTTTGATGTCCTCCAAGATGATTCCCGGTAATGAGCGAAAGATTTTAGATGTGATTAACCGCCTGATTGGTTTAGGTGGTGAGGTGATTCACGAACATTTGGATGCTGTCCATGTTTCCGGCCATGGTGGGCGTGGAGACATGAAAGAAATGTACGATATGTTGAAGCCTCAGGTTGTTGTACCTGTTCATGGTGAGGAGGCGCACTTAGCTGAGCAAGCTAAGTGGGCGAAAGCTTGTGGTATTGAGCATGTTGTGCCTATCCGTAATGGGCATAAAGCTGTGCTGGCGCCGTTGGATGAGGGGGAAGTTCCCTATTTGATGCATAACACCTTCCACCATGGGGTGAACTATGTGGATGGCTTCAATATTTTAGACGAAGACATGTGGGTGATTAACGAACGGAAGAAAATTTCTTTCGAGGGTGTTGTGATTGTTTCGTTGGCGGTTTCTCAAGAAACACGGGAGTTGGTAGGGGAGCCTGCTGTAACGAGCCGTGGGTTGATTGACCCTGCTATTCAAGGGGATGTGCACACGTTGTGCGTTGAAAAGGCTGCGGAAATTTTGGAAGTGATTTTTCCTGATGGGCGGATTGATGATGCTGTTCGCGCGGAGGAATCTGTTCGCCAAGTAGTACGAAAGGTATTTAATACAGAGCGTGGTAAAAAGCCTGTGGTTATTACCCAAGTTGTAGAAGTTTAGCGTAGCTTTAAATGACAAAAGCAGCCCAATGGGCTGCTTTTGTTTTTGTTAGTTTAAGGAAGAAGGGCTTATTCGCTTGCTTCTTCAAACTCAAGTTCGCAGAGTTTTTCGTTGGTATCATAATTGTATATGACTACCTTATAAGCTTCGTGTAGCCAAGCTGTAAGCTTTAAGGCTTCTGAGGGATGTTTCCCAACAATTGCCAACCAGTGTTTAGTTTGCCTTGGACATTCTGTATTTCCAAGGATAGTAAAGGTTTCTTTAATATTACCGTTAGAATCTAGGTCGATTCTGTCTGTAATATCGGACGATCCTTTTTTGGAGAATACAGCTGTTAGCTTGATGTTATGTAGTCTAAGTGCGTTGAACTCTATTAGAGATGTTATTAGTTTTTTAGCCATATAAAAAATCCTCTTATGGTTTGTTAAGAGCTAGAAAATTAAGCTTATTTGCTTGTGTCTTCTGGTAGTTCTGTGTCTCGGAGTTGATTTAGTGCAGTTTCGATATTTTTAAAGAAATTATTCAGTGTGCTTTCTGCATCGTCGATATCTGTGATGATGGTGCTAGCTTCCGCATTGATTGGTGAAACCATTACGTTGCTTATAGTAACAGGAGTCTTTGAGAAGGTGCTTTCGATATCTTCCTTTATCATTACGGCAATTTCTGTGATGTAGTTGAGTAGGCTTTGGTTTTTAACCATCTTGAAAAATTCAGGAGATACACTTTCTAAAGATTCTCCATTGCCCATTTGCACGTGAATAATTTTTTTGTTTTCCAGTGTAATGGTTTGAAGTGAAACAACTTCATCGTTGTTAAAAAATTCAATGAGTACTCTTAGTTGAGTGTTTGTAGATTCTGCCATAAAAAATCCTCCTATGGCTTGTTAAGGGGCGAAAAGGTTTGGTGTGCCGTTGGGCACAAAAAAATATGCCCTTGTTTCATTAAAATTGGATTGTGTATACATCAAATTATATTGTCTGGCAAGTGGGGGTTGACTGTTATCCACAGGTAGGCTATAAGCCTTGCACACCGTGATGGTGATCGGTGGAATCCTACTAGGATTTTTGAGTAAAAACCCTTGCTGAAAAGCAAGTGCAGCGACTAAAGCTGCATTCATAAGGAGTATACGTATCATGATGTTCATGACAGACAGCCAAAAGCCGGCTGATGTGAAGAAAGATTGGATTGTCGTTGATGCAACGGACGTTTCTTTGGGACGTTTGGCAAGCGTTATGGCGTTTCGCCTACGCGGTAAGCACAAGGCAAGTTTCACCCCGCATGTAGATGGTGGTGACAACATTATTATTATCAATGCAGAAAAAGTGCGCTTAACAGGCCACAAGCTGCATAACCACACTTTTTACTGGCACACGGGCTACCCGGGCGGTATTAAGTCTGAAGTTGCGAAAGACACACTGGAACGTCACCCAGAGCGTTTGGTAGAGCGTGCTGTGAAGCGCATGTTGCCACGTACTAAACTTGGGCGTCAGCAGTT
This sequence comes from Alphaproteobacteria bacterium, assembly GCA_028817875.1. Classification (GTDB taxonomy): domain Bacteria; phylum Pseudomonadota; class Alphaproteobacteria; order UBA2136; family JAPPOO01; genus JAPPOO01. Next base: position 3,645 of record JAPPOO010000026.1, read on the forward strand.
TAAAAACCTGCATGTTTACGCAGGTGCAGAGCACCCACACGGTGCGCAAAAGCCAACAGAAATTAAGTTGAGCTAAGGAGAAAAAGATTATGTCTATTCGTGAAAATATTCGTGCGGCCGATAGAAAAGCAGGCCGTTATTCCGCTACTGGTAAGCGTAAGAACGCTATTGCCCGTGTGTGGTTGAAAAAAGGTAAGGGTAAAATCACCATCAATGGCCGTACATTGGAAGACTACTTTGGTCGTCCTGTCTCTCGGATGATTGTGAACCAGCCGTTTGCTGCAACAGAGACATTAGAAGGCTTTGACATTGACGCCCGCGTACATGGTGGTGGTCTTTCCGGTCAGGCTGGTGCGTTGCGCCACGGTATTTCTAAAGCATTGCAGGACTACGACACAGCTCACCGTCCAACGCTGAAGAAGCTCGGTTACCTCACACGGGACTCTCGGGTGGTGGAATCCAAGAAATACGGGAAGCACAAAGCGCGGAAGAGCACTCAGTTCTCCAAACGTTAGGGTGTTACCACTCAAAAAGGTTCTCTTTGGAGGGCCTTTTTTTTGGATTTAATTTCATTTTTTCCCACAAAAAAAATGGCGGCGTAAAAAGCGTAAAAAACGATGTAAAATGAGGGTGAATAAGGGATAAATCGGTATTAAAAAGTGATATTTGAGGTCAAAAAAGTGTAAATTTTGACCAAAAAATACCAAATTTTAGTGATTTTTTGGCGTTTCCTGTTGTTATTTTGTATGCAATGATACGGGCAGGCGCGGGACGAGGGGAAGGTAGAGGGAGCGATTGCAGAGTGGTAGAGGCGGGGGTTCTGCGGCTGTGGTCGGTAATAGGGTGAATGAAAGTGGCTGGTTGAGTGGGGGCTGGGCGAGATGTTGTGAAGAATGAGGTGGTGGTGGACGGAGTTTTTTAGGATAGTTTGATGTTGAATGTACTGAGGAGTGACATGGCTTCGGGCAGTGAAAATTTAGCGTGGGCGATTTTTGTGAAGAGTGGGTTTATGGTGTAGTTGGTAGCGTTTTGGAAATCGGCGTGGCGTAAGTCAGCATTATTGAAATTTGTGTTATCAAGGTTAGATGACTGGAAGGATGCGTGTTGGAGGTTACTTTCCGAAAAGTCGGCTTCTACCATTTTACAGTTTTCGAAGGAGCTTTTTGGGAGGTTAAGGCCTGTGAAAACAGCGTAGTTGAGTAAGCATTCTGTAAAGGTGAAAGTTGGGTGGTTTGCGATACTGCTCCAGTTAACGCCAATGATTTTACTGTTGTTGAAAGTGCAATTGCGAAAGCTTGAGTTGGTGGGGTTAATGTTAGCGAGGTTGCAGTTGTTAAACTGGCAATCTAAAAAACGACAGTTGTGAAAAGAGCTTTCTGAGAAGTCACATTTTTCAAAATGACAATCCTCCCATATGAGGCCGCGGAACTGTTGTTGGCAAGCTTCTAAACCTTTGAAGGTTTGTTCGATATTTTCTTTTTCGACTATGTTCATATTGTTATGTATTGCACATTTTAGCTTTTTTGGTGGGATTTTATATAGCCAGTTCGCTGGCGAAGCCAGAAATGACTGCTCTATAGTTTTAGTTTACTAATGAGGTTGGTAAGGGCTTGTTGCTGGGCGGGTTTTAGTTGGCGGAAGTTTTTGATAAGATTAAGTTCTTTGGTGGTTAGTTCGGATAGTTTTTCGGAAATTTGTGGCGACTTTGAGTAGTTTTCAAAAAAGAATTGAATGGGTATTTTGAGAATTTGGGAGAGTTCATACAGTTTACTGGCGCTGATGCGGTTGGTGGCGTTTTCGTACTTTTGGATTTGTTGGAAGGTGATGCCCAGTTGTTTGGCGAGGCTTTCTTGAGAGATGCCCTGTAATTTACGTTGTTGTTTTAGGCGTTGACCAACGTGGATGTCGATGGGGTGGGGTGATTTGGTTGTCATGTTTACTAAAAAGGTCGCCAATAAAGGCGACCGGGGCTATCAACCACAACACTCTGTAGCGCAATACTCTTTAGCTTTCGCTTGAACATACAGTATTGCACCCCGGCCGTTAGACCAAGGGCACATCTGTGATTCGGCGTGTAACTACGATGTCTAATTAGAGTGCTGGAGTTGATAGCTCCACATCGCCTAAAATTATATTGAGACCTTCCTCCTTTTTTTTCGTTCATCTTAAAAAAGGTAGATTATACAGAAATGGTGGGGGATTCAAGGATCAGATTTGTATACTTGATTGCTTGAGTGGCTTTAGATATATAGATATTAACTTTAAACCAAGGTGTGGAAGATTTTTTTATTTTTGCACCTGTTGGTGTATCTTTCATACTTTTTACCTTTGAGGATTGCTATGAATAATCTGCCTCCTTTAGTGGCCCTTGATAGTTCCCAAACTAAAGTACGGGAAGATGTATTTGGCATTGAAAAGTTGCCAAATGGAGATTGGGTGCTTTATTTGTGTTTTCCAGATGTTTGGCCTGAGGAAAGCTTTGCTTTTTATATGAATTCTTACGCGTTGTACCATGAATTTTTTGTACGTGCGAGATCTCACAAGGGATTTGTGTCTACAGAAGAGGTCTATCCCTTTTTGTGTATTAAGCTTGTTTTGGATAGTGATTGTCGTTTTATTGATGGTGACATTACGCGTACATCGGGGAAAATATCAGCCTTACTATATTATAAAGATATAGATTTTGAGAAGATCGAGCATTGTTCTGATGAAGTTAGAAACCTGTTCAGTATGGTAGAAGACTTTATGGGGAGGTATGGATCTTTCAAAAGTTATGCAAGCTTGGTGAGTATTGTTGTTAAGCTTTTCCGTGCAAATGCTTACTGGTTTCTTTCTAATTCACATCAAAACTTTATACTGTGCCGCTCTGGTAAAGTGGATTGTGTAAGAAGTAGAGAGAGCAATGTTTCTCTGCACTGTTTTTGTGATCTTCTGAAGCCTGATCAAGATTCTAGTGGGTTGATGCTTACAACGCCTCTAAAAAGCTTTGTGCCCTGGCTCAATATGGGTTTGGTAGCTGGTATATTTAAGCTGGGTTCGGATGAGATGAATATAATGTTGAAGCCGGATTTTTTTGATAGGGCCAGAGAGTTCTCTCGTAAACTATAGTGAGTAAAAAAGTAAGGGGCCTTGATGGCTCCTTACTTTTGTGCTGTTGAGCTATGAATAGCCTGTACAAAGGCTTTGAAGATGTTGATGCTGTGGGGGTTGTTGGGCATGGATTCTGGGTGCCATTGCACGCCAAGGGCGAAGGGATGGTTTTTGACTTCTATGGCTTCTATTACGCCGTCTGTGGCGTGTGCGCTTACGTAACATGCATTGCCTACGCTGACGAGGGCCTCACTATGGTGTGTATTTATGTCGATGGAGGTTTGTTTGACAGCCTTATGTAGCAGGCTTTCCTTTTTAATATCAATGTTGTGTAAGTTTTTGTTGATGCTTTTTTCTGGTCGATGATTAATGGGGTTTTTGGGTAAATCGCTTGTGATTTTTCCCCCTGTGATTGCGCCTAGCACTTGCATTCCGCTGCAAATAGCTAAGAAAGGTTTGTGGCTGTTGAGGCACTTTTCAAGGAAGCCACATTCAAAAGAAAGGCGGTTGTTATTAGGCGGATGTGGCGACTTTGTTTTTGAGGCGTACCATGATTCGGGGAAGGTGTAGTCTCCGCCCGGGATGATGTAGCCGTCAAATCGGTCAAAATCTTCGGCTAAATATGTGTTTGAATAGTGAATGCCGCAGGGGATGGCGTTGGTTTGCTCTACCGCTACGAAGTAGTCTTTTCTGAGAGCGTAATAGGGGTGGGGTGAGAAGGTGCCTGATTCTTCGCTATCTAATAAAATGCCGATAAGGGGTTTGTGTTGTGCCATGTTTTTAGAAATTACAGTAAATGCTTGGAAAGAGCGATTTGATATCTAGCATGGTTTGCTTTGGGCTTGTTGCGTCTATAGGGATGACGAGCAGTGTGTTACCTCCTGCGAGGGTGCCTGCCACGCTGGGCAGGGCGGCGTCGTCTACGTAAGTGCCGATGTAACGCCCGCAATCTGGCTTGGTTAGGATGGTGAATAAGCTGTTGTTCCAAAGGATTCTTTCGGCCATGTGGTGGGCAATGGCTTGGCGGCTGATTTTAGAAGGTGCTTTATTATACACGACAGTTCCTTTGTGGATGCGGTAGCATATTTTGCCATCTGGCTGGTGTACTTTGAGGGCGCCGAGGTTATTGAGGATTCTGGAAATGCTTGCTTGCGTAATGTGAATATTCATTTCAGCCAGTGCTTGCTGAACTTGCCGATGGGTTTCTAAATTATGGGTTGTTAAAATCGTTTCAATTGCTTCTTTATTGGTCATTTTAGTCATGCTTAAAACCTAACATTTTGTATATATTCTGTACGTATATTATACGTATATTTTGTATTATATGTTTATAAAATCAGGGGTGATTGTTTCATTATAGGATTTTTTATACTTAATTTGGAATGAGTATCTCATTCACTTTTTATGGAGGCTTGATATGGAACCTGTTCCAAAGCAAATGCCGGAAGAATTTCCAACAAAATCACATTACGGAAAGTTGTGTGTTCTTGAAATTCCTTATTTGAACTTTGCGCAAGAAACCTGCATGGGAACAATGTGTGTGCATGAAGAGATTGGAAGTGCGGTTCAAGCTCTTTTTGCTGAGTTATACCGCATAAAATTTCCTATTTTTTCCATGCAGTGTAGCCCGTGGGAGAAGCGTCCGCCTCAGTGGTTTTTATTTATGAATACTATTGGGTATGTAGATAAAAAAAGGACGGGCAAGGCGAGCCTTTCTCACCACGCGGCGGGGTTGGCTTTTGATTTAAATCCTCATTTTAACCCGCTGATATGGCCAGAGAGGTCTATCCATATTCCGCCGAACTCAGTGTATAACCCTGCTGCTGCGGGGACGGTGACGAAAGAAATTGCTGATATATGCTATAAGCACGGGTTTTTGTGGGGTGGGGTTTGGCATGAGAAAAAAGACTATATGCATTTTTCATGGGCTGAGAGCGATAAGCTTGTTCCTGAACTGAAACCTGAAAACGCTGGCGCACAGTTTGCGTGAGGCGATTATTTAGAAGCTCTTGCATTTGTGAGGGCTTCTTTGATGTTTTTAAATGTTTGCTGAGGTAGTTTGCCGTACCGATATTGGTGTATTTTTATTTAATTATGGAAGCGATATAGTTTTTAGTTTTGGAAAGAAAGAAGCCTCCAACACGCATATGCGGTGGAGGCTAACCGATTAACAGTTTAAGTTTTTTTCAAGGCCAGTAAAGCTGAGAAGGGAGAGTCTTCTGGAGCGGTAGGTTTACTCTCTGTAGAGAGTACAGCTGCTTCATCCTCTTCCATTTGTTCGGCCATGCTAGAACGTTCCCACACAAAAGTGCGGGAACGTTCGTACGTAGTCTTTCCTGAGTTGGATTTCCACTGAGCAGAGTAGCTCATGGTATCCCCTTCTTCTGCAAGAAATAATACTTTATGCTGCATTTCGCAGACTTTTTGGGCACTTCCCCACACCGTTTTCTTACTCCTTTTAGGAACGGAAACGATGCACAAAGCATGACCTGTGTCTGGCAGGTCGCCTGCAGGGCACAAACGTAACTTTTCGCCTAAAAGGCGAACTGCATAGCGTTTTTTGCCTTCGCACGTTGTTATTGTAGTATCAAGTTCTGCAGGAATGTTTTGAAGAGTAGATTTTTCGCCATCAAACCACACAGGGCCAACGGCGATGAGTTTACCAGCAGTAGCGTCAGCTTTAAGTTTCGCTTGCCGCCCCGCTTCGATTTGTTCTGCAAGCTGCGTTTTTTGGGCGATTTCCTCTTCTTTGAGGATAGCCCGCCTTTTTGCGGCTGTGCCATCTAGCTCGTCAATAAGCTGCTGGAGAGCGGTTTCCGCCGATTCTCCGTCCTGAACGTAACTGGCAATAGCGTTTTTGCGGTCTGGTGTCCAGAGGTTGCCTTCCAGTTTTCCAGGTTCAACTCTTATGCTGACGCCAGCGTAAAAGTTGCCCCGACTCATAGGGCACCAATTGACTTGGATTTGAACTTCGCCTGCGTTTTTTGCAAGTTCAGTCAGATTTTTATAGAGAGGGTGTTGTAAAACCCTCTGTTTTTCCGATTCCCCTTCTGGGGTATGGGAAGGTTTGTCCATGTCCCAAAATCCCATAGAAAATTCCTTTCTGCCCATCTTTCGGGCGGTAAAAAACAGGAGCAAGTGTATAGTGCATCTCTATCATTTGCGATAGGTTCATGATGAACAGAGGAAAACGGAAATTTTTCAATAGATGGTACAGGTTTAGTGTATGTATGGGGAAAGAGTATGGATATTTCAAGGTATTTGATTACATAGGTTGTGACTTTTAAAAATAACTCCCTAAGGAGGTATTTTATATTTTGGCGGAACGGGAGGGATTCGAACCCTCGAACCGGAACAAACCCGATTAACACCTTAGCAGGGTGCCGCTTTCAACCACTCAGCCACCGTTCCCTATCCGCTTAAGACGAGGGGGAGAATGCCGCTATTCGTTAGGGATGTCAATATAGGAAACAAGTGTTAGGTAAAATTAGTGGAAGGGTGCATAAAATAAAAGGTGTAAAATAGTGACAATCCCCTTTAAAAATGCTTTTTATACCTTGAATATGGGATGCCCCCTTACCATACTAGTAATAGAGTAAAACCAGACGGAAAGAGAGTTAAACTTTACGTGCGTACCTTTTTAACGGGTTTGTTTGTAGGTACTTCGGTGCGGCCGAGGCTTTTTGTGCTGTGTGCTCTTACTCTTTTTTGTATGTTTGGTGTTGGTACGGTGCAGGCTGCTGAATACCCGTATTTTGGCCCACTTCCTGATATTGAAAATTATGTTTATACGGGTTTTCTACATGCATGGAATTTATTTGGTCGTATTTCTGACCCTAGTCAAGGGTTGTTTTATTTGGCATTGACAGGTGCTTTAATTGGTTTGGCGTTGATTATTTTAAGGCCTGAAAATCAAAAGCTTTCTACGGTATTAGCTTGGCTAGCCCTTGTGCTTATGCTTATTGTTGCTCCTGTAGGTAGCCGCTTGCTTTTTTCAGATATTAAAGACCGTCGAGAAAGTGACTTGGCTCATATTGTTTCTGATGGTGGGGCGGGTAAGGCTCAACACTTTGATATAAAAGGGTTTACCCCTCAGGTTGTTGTTTTGCATGTAGCTAGTACTATTCATGATGTTTTGCTAGCTTACTTTAATAGTCATGGTTATATGGATGCAGTTAGGACTGCACTGTCTCATCAAGGTTTGCAAAGTAACCTGACAATGCCTGATGAAGCTTACCAAGCTGCTAGAAAATATTTGGAAGATCCTAATTGTAAAGGAAAACCTATTCAACCAGCGGCGGTTCAAACGTCTCTTCAAGCTACCTCAGGTACGAATGCTGTGAGTACGGAGGCGACAACTGAGACTTACCAAGATGTACTGAATAAGATAAAGACGTATTATAACAATACTGATACTAACGGGACAATTCCGCCGCCTGCTATTGCTATCTATACTGAGGCTAGTCAATTACCGCAATCTTGGCAGAGCCAAGAAAAGAAATTGGAATACTTACAGGGCCTTAAAACTTTTTGTAAAGAGGCAGGTTATAGCCAAAAACAGCTAAAAGAAGGGGCATGTTCAGGGAGTGGTCAAACTCAGAGTGTTGACCAAGACATTGCTAAAATAGCGAAAGAACTTTTTGCTAGCCCTGCTTATACGAAAGACCAGAGAGAAAATAGCGGCTCATTGTCTTGGAACCCTGGGAAATGGTTTAACTCTGCTTGTTCTAATAGACACCTTGGTAACGCACACTACTGTACTGCAGATCAATTGGGGTTAGCATTTTTTATTACGCCATACGGTGTTAAAGATACACCTGCATTAATTGCCAGAAGGCCAGCGACGAAAATGGCTAGAGGTGGCGGTAGCATGAAAGGAGTCCATTATTACACGGAACAACCTCGCTATGCTAAAGCTATTAAAGAGAATAGTAAGTTAGTAAAATTAGGAAGTTTGGTAACAGGTATATCTTCCCTTCCTGTTGTAGCTACTCACGTAACAAAAAAAGGCGCTGTACATGCTGCTAATACTTGCGAGAAAAAATCAGCTGATGTGGCTGATACAATTATAGATGCGATGTTTACAGGCCAAAATAAAGATGCTGATTATAGAATGTTTACACCACAGTTTGTGGAAATGTTAAAAGGGACGTTGCCTTGGCCTACAGGTAATTTGGATGTTAAACAGTTGCATAGTAGCTACAAATTATCGACCTTTTCTGTTCATACAGATATGGTGAATTTTTATAATAATGTGATTGCGCCTGATAATAAGCTAACAGTAGAGCAAAAACGTGCCAAATTTTTACACATGGTTCTTGGTATGGCTTATACCAATACACAGCAATCCAAGGCTAAAGCTGAGCAAAAAAGACGAGCTGATAATGCCTTAGAACCTACAACAGTAGGGCCTTTGTGGGGTGGTGAAGGTGGTTCTACATGGCTTGGACGGGCTGTTAGTTGGTTAGGCTTTGTTATTGCGGATGGTATAGGGCGAGTTGTTGCGCAGGTTGCTGGTATATTGGCAAAAATATTTATTAAATTTTTAATAGTTTTTGTGAATATGACGATGACGGCAGTTCTTATTATTACTCCGCTGGCTATGCTTGTAGGGCTTGTTGTACCTTCTTATGCTTTGGGAATTATTACGTTATTTACGTTATCAATATTCATTTTAAAAGTGGTTCCTATTACATTTTTGATTGTTAACCAGATAACAAGTCTTTTGTATCAAATACTTGGTCGTATGGGCAATGGTGGTGTTTTAGATGCTTTATTAGGGACTTTTGAGCAAGGAGTTTTGCTGATAGCCGCCGCCTTTATGTATTTATCGATAGTAGGTATTACGTTATTTATTATGTTTAAGATTGGAGATCCTTCTAATGTTGCTCAATTAGCTGCTTTAGATAGTGCAGCTAAAGGAGCAGCAGCAGCAGGCCTTGCTTTAGCAACAGCAGCTGCTGCTGGTGGAGGAGTTGCGCTTGCAGGTGCAGGGCGCTCTTTAGCAAATAAGGGGAACCAAGCTAAGAAGGAGGCTCTTGCTAAAAACGATGAGCAGCTTAAAGAGTTAGAAGAACACAGAGGAACTATGACAGATGATGAGTATAATAGTTCTAGAGCAGCTTTGGAAGCGAAGAAGGAGAAACTAGAAGGTGGTTCAGCGTTTGGCTATGCTTTAGGTTCTAGCGCAGCTTTTGAGAATGTTGCAGGTGCTTTGAAAACAGGGGCAGTGACAGGGGCTTGGCAGACTGGTGAAGCTATGGCAGGTATTGGGAGTAGCATGTTACCTGGTACTGGTTATGGTATGCGGGAAGTTGCCAATATGTTTAGTGAAGGTGGGGCACAAGCAGATGCTATAGATAAGCGTGGTGCTATAGGGCATATTGGAGACCGTTGGAGGGCTGATAGTAACCAGTATCGTAAGCAAGAAGCAGCTAGAATACAAGCGTCAGAAGATTACAAAGCAGGAGATGTAGATTCAGAGTTTTACCGTGCTGAGCAAATGGGACGACAGGCTGCTGGTTCTGCCATATCTTACCGTGACCAAATGGGGTTAGAATTTGGTGCGCACGACCCTGAGAATACTTTTGATAGTTTGCGTGCTGATGGATTGATGGATCAGTATGGAGAATTGACAGCTTTAGGAGAAGACCGTTTAGCAAACGGTCTTCTCTCAAATCAAAAAGCTTTGGCAGGCCGTGCTTTTGCTAAAGGTTTGGTGGATGAAAAAGGTAACCCGAATGCTAAGGCATATGCCTTAGCTGAAGGCGGTAGCCACCGTGGAGCAGCTGCAACACTAGCTGAGACAATGGATAAATCCGGTGGAAATACAGCTGATGATGCGTTTATTGCCCGCCAAAACTTGCGTAAAGCTGCTGCGCAAGAAGATCAATATGTTAAGGCTATGAAAGGTGAATTTAAAGCTGATGGTGCCCAAATTGGTGATTACGCAAATGCATTAAGAGGACAAGAAATTGCAGGAGCCTCTCAACTGAAAGTAAATGCGGATGCTGTAGCTAGTGGAAGTGTGACGGATTCGGACTTTAGGCTTTCTGCTGCTGCACAGGCTAAGGCTAACCTTGGTAACATCAAGGCAAAAGCAATGGGTATAAAGGAAACGGGCGGTTCGTTAACAGTTGGAGAATATGCCAAGGCAATGTTGGGGCAGGAAATTTCATCAGCAGAAAAATTAAAAGTGAATGCAAAAGCTGTTGCTGATGGTGATGTAACGGCTAAAGATTTCAAGAGGGTTGCTGGCGACCAAGCACGGGCTGAGTTGGGTAGTGTGAAATCTAGAGCAGAAGCTTTGGATGTTATGGGTGAGCCGACAATTAGAGATTATAAGGACATTCAGCTAAATCAGGATAAATTGCAGGTTGCGGGAGTTCGGCGTAAAGCAGAACTTGCTAGGACTGCAAATAAAGGGCCAGGGATAGATTTTAAATTGGATATGAAGGCTGAGAATGATGCTAGAGCTGAAATAGATGGATTGCTTGGTGAGCTTGATTCATTAGAGCATCTTCCAATGACGGGAATAGACTATCGCTCTGCTTCTAAGGCGACGTTTTTGAAGAAGGCCGCATCAACGCAAGCACTAGCTGATGTTTCAAAAGGGAATAAGGCCAGTGATTATTTTGAGTCTGAAGCATTATCAGCACGGGAGCAGAATGCTCAGATGAAGGCACGGGCGGCTGGTAATGCACAGATAAAAGATACTGAATTAGATGCTGTTGCGCTGGATAATGTAAATAGAACAATTGGAGAAACTAAGAAACAGGCAACTGCTTTAAGGATGCAAGGTGCGCCAACTGTAGCCCAATACGCTAGCGCAGGTTTAGAGCAGAACCGTTTACAAATTGAGGGTGTTAAAGCTGCTGCTAAACGGAGCACGGATTCAACTATTTCAACATCTGACTTAGAGTTGTTGGCGGATGAAGGAGCGCGGCAGTCTATAGAAGGTTTGCAGGGGAATATTGATGGTATTAACGAGCGTATAAAAGCAGGTAAAGGTGTTAACTATAGAGGTGCTGCCCGTGCAAATTATTTGCAGAGTGCTTCCAATACAGATGCAACAGCACGGCATTTTGCGAATGTGAAGGCGGATCAGTTTTACGCTGATGCAGATTTGGGTGGGCGTAATTCAGCTGCTAAAGTGGTAGCTACGGCGGCTGAAAGTGCTAATATTAGTGATCCTGATATTATGGAAGTCGCTATGGATCAAGCAAGGCAGATGGCTGGCGGTATTAAGAGCGGTGCTGATGCAATAAGAAAACAAGGGAAGCTTACATCAGAGCAGTATGCAGCTGCAGGGCGGATACAGGCAGAGCGCCGAATTAGTGAAGCACGGCAAATGGCTAAGAAAAGTGCAGAAGTTACTACTAAGCAAATTGATGCAGCTGCTGAACGTAGTGTTGATGAAGCTAATCGAGTTTACGAAGTTGAAGGTACTCAGCAGGAAGCTTTGAACCGTGCCATTGTAACAGGGCGGGCTGAAGCATTTTTGAAAAACAACCCTGAAATTGCCAAAAAAATTCATGGTGATGTTAAGACGAACAAAGATGCTAAGTTTATTGATGGAAACGGAAAAGAAATTAGTTACAAACAAGCGTACGAGAAGAATTTGAAAGAACAGAATAAAGATATGATGTTCCAACGTAAGCTTGCTGAACGTATAGAAAAATTTAAGCAGGAGACCCCTGATTTAGTAGAAGGAGATCTACGTATTGAAGACTTTAGAGCTGATCAAATTCAAAATCATAAAGAAGAGATACTTGCTGAAGTTGATCAACAGGCTGAGAGAAATGCTGTTACAAATACTGTGCGTCAACGTTTGGCTGCTGATTCGGAAGTGATGCTGAAGGGACAAGTACCTAGTTACATCAGTCAAGCTAAAGGTTTGACAGCTGATGAGCAGAAACTTGCAATGGGAGCTATAGGCGATATAAGTGAGGAAGGTATGGAACAAGACCGTATGGCTCATCGTACGGCAGGGGCTAGATGGCAAGCAGAGGATGCAGGTACTTGGGAATATTACCGTAAGAAATATGACCAAAAATATGCTAAAGGAGAAACTGACTTTGGTCAGCACTATATTCAAGGATCTATTCTTAAGGCAGGGCGTGGAGCCTCTGATTTAAATGCTCAAAAACTTGCCATTGAACGTATGGCTGATATGAATTGGGATGTTTATAATGCTAACAAGTCACGTGTTATGGAGGCTGAATATCGCGTAAAAGAAACGCAAGGGCGTAGTATCAATCATAATGCATTTATGAAGGTGCAAACGGATTCTGCTCAGTTACAGGCGGAAGAGTGGGAAACAAGAGCTATTGAAGTTGATGAAGCTAATAGTGTTGCCGGAAGGGATATGTCGAAAAACTTGAGAACGATGCGTAGTATGGAAAGAGAAGCACGTTTTCGTAGTGGAACACGTAAAGATGGTGTTGTACTCCTTAAAGCTAACCGTCATGGTGGGGCAATCACAGCGGATGCGCGTGGGCGAGATGTTGAAGGGCGTGAGTATAACCATGATAATGCAGCAGAACATTATATGGCAGAATTTGAAAAAATGTTTAGAGAAAGAGGTGAATCTCAAACACGGGCAGTTTCTAAGGCTAAGCGCTTGATGGTAGAAATGGCTAATAATGCAAATGCTTCTGGTAAAGGGAAAGCTTTGAAAAATATTGAGATAACAAGTGAAGATGGACGTACTAACTTTGTTGCAGAGATCAATTTAGAGACGGCGACTTATAATGCTTCTAAGGAACTTAGAGATGCTTTAAGTCATCTTGAGAATACATATAAACCGTTTGCGAAAGATGGGACGAGAGTTGTAGATGATAATGGTAATGCTAAACTTGTGATGTCAGTTGGCGAATCCTTCAAAAACAATGAGAAAGTAAAGGCAGCTATTAAAAGAACAGGGGTTTCTACAGATAGCCAAAGAGATGCAGAGGATATGAAAACTCATTTAAAAGAGGCATATTCTGGAAAGCGACGTTTTAATGAACTTGAGGTTGATGTAGAATTTGAAAAAGGCAAGGGGGAGCGACAGGTTTCAGAGGAAGAAATTGCTATTTCTGATGCGGAGATAGACGAAGCCAATAGATTACTTGGAGATCTTTTTGATAGGGATTCAGATAGTTAAATGTAATGGATTATAAGTACTACCGTTCTTCGTGGCGGCAACAAGAAGAGGGAGATGAACTCCCCGATGTTAGGATACCCGTTTTAGCTTCCCAGTGGGATTTGCGGTTGGGTGGTCACCCGAGTTTATTAAACACAGCGGCAGACTTTTACGAGCGTAACCCGTTTAAGGATACGCAATTACCGGATGTTTCTTTAGAGTTTCAAGTCCGTCCCATGGGGTGTGTGCATGGGCATAATACGCTGGCGGACATTGGCTACACCAGTTTGGTAGATGTGGATATTAATATCCCGACATCGCCTTTGTTTGTGCGGGATTTATGCGGTCGCGTTATTTACATTGGTTACGGCCCTGAAGAAAAGCGATTAGACCAATGGCGCAATTATGGAGCTGACCGACAAGTTCAGACGGCAGAAGGGGAAATTGATTACCCGAATGCGATTTATCCGACAGTGACGTTCCCTGAATATTGTCGGGAAGTGACGGAAGAAAATGTGCCAAACAGTGACTATATTGAACAGGTGTTTTTCTGTAAGTTCCGTACGTTAGATATGTCTTTTGATTTTGCAGCACATGCTTCTGGCCAACCTGAGGAACTTGCGGCAGGGCTTTATGGTAATGCAAATTTATACCCGTACAAGCTTAGGTTAGACACGTTTTATACGGATGGTTATAAACTGCCTCAGACACAAATGGTTTTTGCGCGGCAGGATATTTCGGCGCATCAGGCGCGTAAGGCAGCTGAAAAACTTATGCAAGCGTGGGCCGATCAACCTGAATCGGCGGGATATGATTCTTTTGTTGAGAGCTTAGGCGGGCAAGTAGAAGAGCTATACGAACAAGGGTGTACGCTTATTCCTACGTTTGAGGCGTGTAATGGGTTTCATAAAGTAGGTCAAGACTTTGAGCTATTAGACTATTGGGCTGGTTGTGCGGTTAAAGGGCTTCATGATGTTGTGGAAGAGCGTGAAAGCGATGAACCGCCAGGGACAATCCTAATTGTACAGGAACCCGGTTATGTCACTGCTTGGGATGTAAAGCCAGCAAAGGTTATTATTAGTAACGGTGCTTGGTATGCCAGTGAGAATACGGACGATCCTGCGCCGTTGATTCCGAACTTGAATTTACCGCACCAGAGGACAATTAACTGGTGGGGAAGTACATGGCTGCCAACGCACCCCGAACATTTTGAAGCTCCTGCCATTTGGGGGTGGGACGCTGTTACAGGTCGATTTTTGCAGTTAATGGGGCCACTGTGGGACCCGCTGCATTACTACTATGAATGTACGGATGTTATTTTGGCTGCTTTTGAAAAGCCAATGGAAGAAAACCGTTGGTTAGTTGAAGTGCCCGAAGAAATGGAAAACCGTTTTTACCCTATTGTGCCTATGCAAGGGTTTGACACAATTGATGAAAACGAGCGGGTAAGGCGCTACGAAAATATGCTTTTGCCTCGCAGTGCTGTTAAAAGAATCCCTATGGAGGAGGAGTCTGCCGCGATTGGCTATCACCCATTACCACTGCAATTTGAGTACGAGCTAGACCCTTATTGGACGCCTAATTTGCACCCTGCCAACCGCGAAATTGGCATATGTCCTGAAGATATGTTGAAAAGGTTATCCCTTGTTATTAGTAGTGCTATACCACCTCGTCTGTATTTAAATACAGTGGAAGCGCCGGATGAGTGTGTATGGCTAAACAGTATTGACTACCTTATGCCATCTCAAGGAACGCCATTACAGGACTACCCGTTTCTTGTTCGTTATTTAGATGATGAGCTGCCTGATGAAGAGATTTTTGCTATGTCAGCGGGGTTATTTCTGGAAGAAGTGCCAGCTTATTTATTAGAAAATCCCCCTGAAAAAATATGGCAAGATATTGATGCTTTAGATGACTTAGAACAGCTGGCACCAAGCTTTTTTGACGCTGCTTGGGATATGCGGGAAGAGAGTTTAAAGCTGATTCAAAAGAGGCATCGTCTATATCAGAAAAACCCCGCTTTATATGCCTATGCGTGGTGGATTTGCGTTGATGGACGCGTATTAGAGGAATTCTTCAATGAATGGGAAGCTTTGGAGGCTCTTAAAAATATGCCTGAACAGGTAGACAGAGCCAACATACCTTTAGGCTCTCAGGTTATGCCTGTCAGTGCAGGGCAGGAGCACAACATGGAGAATGCACCTGAGCCAGTATTTTCCATTTTAGAGGAAGATGAAGAAGAAGATGCTCAGCAGGCTATTTAAGCAGCTTTTTCAATCTGTTCTTGTAACTCACCAGCTTGAAACATTTCTACAACAATATCGCAACCGCCAATAAATTCGCCGTTGATGTAGAGTTGTGGAATGGTTGGCCAATTGGCGTATTCTTTAACGCCTTCACGGATATCACCATCTTCTAGTACGTTGATATCTAAGTAATCAATATCAAGCTGGTTAAGGATAGTTGCAACGCGGGCGGAAAAACCGCACATGGGAAAATCCTTAGATCCTTTCATAAATAGAGTAATTTTATTGCTGTTTACAAGGTCATCGATTTTTTGCTGTATGTCGGTCATATTTTTTGTCCTTTATTGAATTTCTTCTGGGGCTTTAGTGGTAATTTTTAAAGCGTGTAAATTGGTTGTAAAAGCATCGCCTAGGGCTGCATAAACTTGGCGGTGGCGTTGGATGCGGTTTTGACCGCTAAAGCTTGGGCAAATAATAAGGGCTTCCAAGTGTGCGCCATCTTGCATGGGGTCGGTGACGGTCACCTGCGCTTGCGGCAAAGCGACTTTAATTTTTTCGGCGATTTCTTGAGTTAGGTTGGTTGTACTCGTATTCATAGTCGCAGTTTAGGCAGGAATAGCGCGAAAAACAAGTTAAAGTTGGTCGTTATCAAAAAAGGAGTAGTGGCGCCCGTCTCCGATAATAATGTGGTCGTAAATTTTAAGGCCGATGGGTTCGGTCGCGGCGATAAGGGTGCCTGTGAGTTCAATATCAGCCGCAGAAGGTGTTGGTTGGCCTGACGGGTGGTTATGGGCGATGAAAAGACCTGTAGCACCGCGTTCTAACGCTGCTTTGATGACTTCTCGCGGATATACGGCGCTTGCGTTGATGGTGCCGGTGGCGAGGCAAGCGTCTTCAATGACTTGGTTTTTAGCATCTAGGAATAAAACGTGAAATTCTTCCCGTGTCAGATTTCCAAGTTTGGCATGTAAATAGTCCAATATTTCCAAGCGGTTCGTGAAGGCAGGGCGTTCCCGTACATGTTCTTTGCGGTAGCGGATAACGGTGGCTTCTAAAAGCTGGAAGTACGTTACAACGCTGGGGCCGATACCTTCAATTTGGACGAGTTCTCGTTCTGGTGCGCCAAGGGTGGCGCTGAGGGTATGAAATTTACTGAGAAGCGCTTTGGCTATAGGTTTTACGTCTTTGCGGGGGATGGCGTATGTAAGGATGAGTTCCAGCAATTCGTAGTCTGCCAAGTTCTCTGCCCCTGCGGTTTTGAACCGTTGTTTTAGGCGTTCCCTATGGCCATGGTAGTGGGGCGTTTTTTTGCTTTCCATCCCGTTTATTGTGGCGGTAAGTTGCTGTTAACGCAATGATTTATTGAGCGATTTAAATGGCCTTAAATTGGTGTTAATTATGTAATTAGTAGGTTTATTGTGAAAATTTTTTTATAAATAAGTGAATGAAATTGCTATTATTTTTGTTAACCTCCATAATAACTTTGTGACGAACAAACTACTGCACGCACTTTTTATTGTTACGCTGCTGGTTATACCAGTATTAGCGCAAGCTGCGCCGTGCATTATGGCTATGTCTCAAGAGGTGCAAGCCCAAGAAGGTGAGCCTTGTCCGAGTCATCAATCTTCAACGCCGCAGCCCGATCACCAAATGTCAGTTGCTGAATGCGTTGATGTTGACATGATGACAGGTGCAGATCTGCTAATATTTAAGTTAACGAAGTCTGATCATGATGTTATCGCAGTGTTACCTCTACTAAAAACTGGACAAGTTACTGTGCTTTCGGCTGATCCAAGAGCACCGCCAACGCAAAACCAGTTTGCTATTCCTCACCCATCCCTGATTCTGACGACCCAACGCTTCCGCGTCTAATTATTCCTACTTAAAATGACCCTTATCGGGTCTGTACTAGCTTGTTTGGTATGCCTGCAAGCCTCAAAGAAGGAATATGGAAATGAAAAAACTAAAATTACCACTACTAACCCTAATTACCAGCTTCACTGTTGGTATGGTTAGCTATGCCGAAGAAGCAGCTTATGCCCAACTACTCAGTAAATTGGAACAACACCCTGCTTTGGAGGCGGTACGCCAACATGTTATTGAACAACGTGAAGCTGCTGCAGGAGCTGGGAGCTTGCCTGACCCGATGTTGATGTTCGGCATTAATAATTTTCCTGCCGATGGTAAAGGCGGATTTGACCGTTTTGCAATGACAAGTAAGTCAGTCGGCTTTATTCAAAAAATACCTAACAGTGGTGTGCGGGCAGCTTCGGTTCAGGCAAAGCAGCATCTGGCCGCTAAAGCGCAAATTGCTGTCGCTTATACACATCAACAGCTCATATCTTCCTTCCATATTGCCCTTGCTGAGAAGAAGCGGATCACTAAACAACAGCAATTGCTTTTAGAAGAGATGAACCTGTTAAAACAGGAAGCTGCTTTTTGGGATGGGCGACTACAAGCTGGGGAGAGTGCTTTAGACGAACGTAGCCGTGTTTCTGCTGATTTAGCGCAGGCAGAGGCGCAACAGGCAAGGTTACAGGCAGAAGCTGCCGAGTTTGATGCTGAGTTAGTTCGTCTTGTTGGTCAACATAGCCCTATTGATGTTCCTAACCTTATACTCACGCCATGGCCAAATGTTTTGCGTATTTTTTCAGTTCAGCTCGCTGAAAAGGATGTGCACGTCGCGCAGGCGAATGTATCTAGTGCGGAATCAGCTTTTGGCCCTAACTATCAGCTAGGTGCAACGTATGCTCAGAGGGATAACTCAGGGAGCTTTGATGGGGGTGATTTTGCCTCCGTTCAATTCGGTATTTCTATTCCACTTTGGTCAAAGTGGAATCAACAGCCTAAGCTACGTTCTGCCCAAGCTGGGGTAAGCCGCGCTAAGGCGATGTTGGCGGATGTACGTTCCCGTACGCATCAACAACTGACAACCCAATACGCCAAAATCAAGGAAACAGAAGCGACGCAAAAGGCATTGCATGAAAAACAACATGCGATAGATACACAAATTAACAGCTTACGTGCAGCTTATACACATGACGGGCGGTTAGATAAGCTGATTGCCGCCAAACGCAGCTTGTTAAAGCTTAGGTTACAACTCGCAGCCCTTGAAGCCCAGTATGTACGGCAGGTTAACCAATTTAACAGCCTTTTTGAACCCGCCGAAGTTGAGCCTGTAGCTACTCAAGCTATCCAAACAACAAAAGTCGTTTCCGCAACCGAAATTCAATCGACTCAAGCAGGAGAAAACCTCTAATGAAAACACAATACGCCTTTACTGTGGCAGCGATTCTGATATTAGCCACGCAGCCGCATGTAGCCTTTAGTCAGGCTGACCACAGCGCACATACCAATATGAGCCAAATGTCTAGCGT
Source organism: Alphaproteobacteria bacterium (assembly GCA_028817875.1). Classification (GTDB taxonomy): domain Bacteria; phylum Pseudomonadota; class Alphaproteobacteria; order UBA2136; family JAPPOO01; genus JAPPOO01. The sequence goes on from JAPPOO010000026.1 coordinate 22,484, forward strand.
GCCCAAAAAAGCTGAAAAGAAAACAACCTATGTTTGCCCGATGCATCCGCATATTGAAGGGGAACACGGCGATAATTGTCCTATCTGTGGTATGGCTCTTGTTCCGGCAAAAACGGATGATGACCATGCGGCACACAGCAGTTTATCTGCCGAAGATTTAGAAGGAAGCCATCGCATCGATGCCAGTATGGTACAGGCGATCGGGGTTAAAACAGCTCCCGTAAAACTGGAAGTGTTTGGGGACGATATTCGTGCTTATGGGCGTGTTGTTCCTAGTTCTCGCGTTGCAAATAACGTGACCTTGCGTGTAGAGGGGTGGATAGAAAACCTTGCTGCAAGTGCTCTAGGAGATGTGATTGAAAAAGGACAGCGTTTGTTTGACCTCAACAGCCCACAGTTGATTAGTGCGCAGGCGGATTATCTTACTGCTAAAAAATTGGGAAATGATGATATCGCCCAAGCCGCTGCGGATCGCTTGAAACAACTTGGTGTGGATGACAAAGCGTTTATGTTGATTCAGCAGCAGGAAAAACCGCTAACTGCTGTCCCCATTCACGCCGCGGCGCAAGGTGTGGTGACAAAGCTAAATGTGAACAATGGAGACTATATCAAGCCGGGTATGCCGCTACTGTCCATTCAAGATCTCACAACAGTATGGGTGGAGGCAGATGTCCCTGAACGGGATTTAGGGGGCCTGAAAGTAGGTGACCGCACCATGGTGATTTTGCCGGAAATCGGTAAAAAACGCCTTGGTAAAGTAGCGTATATCCACCCCGTTGTAGACCCCAAAACCCGTACAGGCCAAGTACGGATAGAACTGCGAAACCCTAAAGGCACATTAAAGCCGGATAGCTTTGTAGATGTTGTCTTCACAGCTGAAAAAAGGCATCGCGTTGCTGTACCCATACAGGCCGTTTTACGGAGTAGTATGGGCAGCTATGTACTGCGTTGGCTCGGTGAAGGGCGGTTTAAGCCTGTGATGGTCACCACTGGGGCCAAGTCCGGCGAGTTTATTGAAATCCGTAAAGGTTTAGAACAAGGGCAAGAGATTGTAACCTCAGGGCAGTTTTTACTGGATGCTGAGGCCAGTTTAAAGAGCGGTATGGGCAGCATGGCAGGTCATGACCATGGAAACATGGATATGTCGATAGATGAGCCTGCGCAGGGAGGAAATCCTCATGCCGGACATTAAATCTCACTCTTCTGGGCACTTCCATACCGATCCAACTCAAAGCTGGGTTGCAAAATTAATTGATTGGTCGGTGGCCAACAAATTCTTTGTGCTACTTGGCGCACTGACATTACTTGCAGTCGGGTTATACAGTACTTTGAAAACACCGCTAGATGCCATTCCGGACTTATCGGACACACAAGTCATTATCCGTACGGACTACCCCGGCCAAGCCCCACAGGTGGTGGAAGACCAAGTAACATATCCTCTTGCGAGTCAGATGTTGGGACTACCCAACACTAAAGTGGTGCGGGGATACTCCATGTTCGGCACAAGCTTTGTTTATGTGATTTTTGAAGATGATACTGACCTTTATTGGGCGCGCAGCCGTACACTGGAAGCTTTGTCTCAAGTGCAGAGTCAGCTACCACAAGGCGTATCTCCTCAGCTTGGGCCAGATGCCACAGGCGTTGGCTGGGTGTTTCAATATGCGCTGGTGGATACGTCCGGTAAACAGGACTTAGCTGACCTCCGCAGCCTGCAAGATTGGTTCTTGAAATATGAGCTGCTAACGGTGGATGGTGTAGCCGAAGTTGCCTCTGTCGGTGGTTTTGTGAAGGAATATCAAGTATTGGTCGATCCTAACCGCCTGCGTGCGTTTAACATCCCGCTTACCAAGGTTGCTGCTGCGGTGAGAGATGCAAATGCTGAGGTTGGTGGACGTACATTGGAACTTGCCGAAAGCGAGTTTATGATTCGTTCCCGAGGTTATGTTTCGGCCTTGAAAGACCTACGTGAGACTGTGGTAGGTAATAACAAAGGTGTGCCTGTTACCTTAGCGGATATTGCAACCGTACAAGAAGGGCCAGCCCAGCGACGTGGTATTGCCGAACTGAATGGCGAAGGTGAAACCGTAGGCGGCATTGTGGTGATGCGTCCCGGCGCAAATGCCTTAACGGTGATTGATGCCGTTAAAGCGCGCTTAGAAGAAGTCAAAGCAGGGTTACCAGAAGGTGTTACCGTTCAAACGGTGTATGACCGTAGTAAACTGATTAACGGCTCTATTGAGTACCTATGGCACAAACTGTTGGAAGAGAGTTTAATGGTGGCTCTGGTATGCTTCATCTTCCTTCTTCATGCCCGTAGTGCCTTTGTGGCCATCATTACACTACCTTTGGGTATCCTTGGAGCATTTGTCATCATGCACGCTCAAGGGATTACCGCAAACATTATGAGCTTAGGCGGTATCGCCATTGCAATCGGTGCTATGGTGGATGCCAGTATCGTCATGGTGGAAAATGCCCACCGAAAATTGGCAGATTTGGAAAAAGACGTTACCCTGGAACAACGTAACCAAGCGTTGATATTAGCAGCAAAAGAGGTTGGCCCTGGTTTGTTTTTCAGCCTGCTCATCATTACCGTGAGCTTCTTGCCTGTGTTCGCCCTTACAGGGCAGTCGGAAAAATTGTTTACGCCACTTGCCTACACCAAAACCTACGCCATGGCCTGGGCGGCTTTGCTATCGGTTACACTTGTGCCGATCCTTATGCTGTGGTTGGTACGCGGAAAAATTAAGCCTGAATCCATCAACTCCGTAAATCGCTTTTTTGTGATGTTGTATCAGCCTGTGCTGAAAGCAGCTTTAGCATTACCTAAGTTGACGGTGCTGATTGCGGTACTGTTGGGAGCAAGCGCAATTTACCCAGCGATGAAAGCAGGGCATGAGTTTATGCCGCCGCTGTATGAAGGTGATTTGCTCTATATGCCGATGACGCTACCGGGAGTCACACCAACCCAAATACGGCAGATTCTACAGGTGACCAACCGCTTGATTAAAGAATTTCCAGAAGTGGAGCAAGTGTTTGGGAAAGCAGGACGGGCTGATACTGCTACTGACCCTGCGCCGTTAGCCATGATTGAAACATGGATTGAGCTTAAGCCGAAAGATCAATGGCGAGAAGGGATGACACCTGAAAAATTGATGGCGGAGCTAGATCAAAAAGTACGCCTACCGGGGATGATGAACAGCTGGGGTTACCCCATCAAAATTCGGCTGGATATGTTGACAACGGGCATTCGTACTCCTGTCGGTATCAAGGTATCAGGGCCAGATTTACAAGGTATTGATAAAGTTGCCCGTGATGTTGAGCGTTTGGTAAAGGATGTACCCGGCACACGGAGTGCCATTGCCGACCGTGTACAAGGCGGGAAATACATCGAGGTTGTACCTAACCGCCGTGCTTTGGCGCGTTACGGTGTGGATATTAAAACCGTACAACGCATTATCCAAATTGCTCTTGGCGGTATGAAACTGACCGAAGCAATCGAAGGACGAGAACGTTACGCCGTGATGGTGCGTTATGATCGCCCTTTCCGTGAAGATATTACGGATTTAGAAAACGTGCTTGTTCCGACGCCAAACGGTGCACACATCACGTTAGCGGATGTCACAGAGGTTAAATTTACCGAAGGCCCACCCATGATTAAATCGGAAGATGCGCGCTTAAACGGGTGGGTGTTTGTAGACATTCAGGGGCGCGATATCGGTAGTTTCATTCAGGATGCACGGCAAGTGCTTGACGAGCAGCTAAAACTACCCGTAGGGCTCAGTTTGAGCTTTTCTGGGCAGTTTGAGCAAATGCAGGAGGCGAATCAACGTTTGAGCATCGCCATTCCCGCTGCGTTGTTGATTATCCTCACCTTGCTGTACCTCCACTTTGGCCGTTGGGATAGAACTGCTCTGATTATGCTGGCTGTTCCATTTGGGCTGATTGGGGGCATTTGGGGGGTGTATCTAGCGGGATATAACATTTCCGTAGCCGTGGCTGTAGGCTTTATCGCCTTGGCGGGAATTGCCGTAGAAACGGCGATTATCATGCTTATTTATATTGACCAGCAAGTGCGTGAGCATCCTCCACAAAATTATAAAGAATTGCTTGAGGCGGTCACTCATGGAGCTGTGCTCCGTGTCCGCCCTAAGTTGATGACGGTGAGCACCATCATCTTCGGTTTAATGCCCGTATTCTTCACGGATGGGCCGGGAGCTGATGTGATGCGCCGTATTGCGTTGCCTATGGTAGGCGGCATGGCCAGTACACTGGTGCTAACCCTTATCCTTATTCCCGTACTGTACGTGCTGTACATGCGCTGGACGATGAAATTAACAAAGTAAGGAGAACGATGATGAAAAATATACTGTTAGGTGCTGTATTGGCCGCAGGGTTTCCGATGATGACTCATGCTGCGGAATATACCGTGCATATGACGTTTGACGAGGATAGTGGTGAAGTGGCTTTCCACCCAAAACGTTTGGAAGTGAAATCTGGTGATACCGTTATTTTTGAAAATGTAGACGCTTATAATGTTCATAACGTGATGTTTGAGCCAAATGGTATCCCTAAGGGGGCAGATGTCCCCATGATGAGCCCTGAGGAAATGAATGAAGGGGATACATGGAAGGTAACGCTGACCAAGTCGGGCACGTACAAGTACCATTGCCACCCGCACTATGACTTGGGTATGGCTGGTGAAATCATCGTCGACCATCCTTCAAGCAAGGACGAGATGAATATGGATGCAGGCATGGGACATCATCACTCCGGTGGACATGGTAACCATGGTGGGCATCGCTAAACTACCGCATCTAAAGCCCTTCTAAGCTGGTGCTAGAGGGGCTTTGTTATAGAAGCATCAATAGTAAAATCCGATACTTAACCAAAACAGGCTACTTAGTATTAAATACCACTTACGAGACAAATAGCTCTTTTTGTATAGTTTATATAACAACCAAGAGGCGATAAAACATAAGGATAGCGCACCGCCTATGACGGGTGGTACAAGAGCGGCGAGTACGTGTGAAAAGAACGCAATGAGCAATATGCCTAGAACAAGAAGCCAAAATGGAGGTTGATAGTTCAAGTTTTTAATAGCTTGCCAAGATAGGGCGCCTCCTTGAAAAACCCATAAAAAATAAGCAAAGGATATGGAGCTCAAAATTGGGATATAAAATACGTCATCGTATCGATAATAGTCATCCAGATATATGGCCCCCGGAACTCCTGCAAAAAGTAATACAGCCCATACTTTTGCGGGAATAGAGGCATTGTCAGTCACCCATCGCCAGCCAAAAGTGATCCATACGGGGTATGCTAAAATAGCATACAAAAAACATTCATTTCAAAGTGACTGCCGCCTAGCTCGCTTGCTAGAGAGAGAAGAATAATTCCCCATGCGGCAGCTGAGATAATGGCAAGTTTATTATGGTCAATGGTCATATGTTTGTCCTCCAAGACTTAAAAAGACGACCACCTAAAAAAGGTGGCCGGAGGTTTACAACCGCATAGAAGTAGGGCCAGTGCCTTTTAGGCATAGCCTTGGACAGAGACACTGCCTCCGGCCATAAACCGAAGACAGCGCTTTGATAACGGTGACGCTAGCACCGCTTCTATGGGAGTTGTAAAGCTCCACACGAGCAACATACCCGTGCGGAGGCATTATAACTTATATTAAAACATTTGTACAAACCTACAGTGGTAGAACTCGAGAAAAAGAGTTAGCATTTTAATGGGTTAAGGAAGGAGAGTTTGATGAAAATAGAGTGGGTGAAAATCAACAATTACTGTGCTTATGCAGGTGAAGACACTTTGAGAGTTTCGCCTTTAACAGTGCTGGTAGGGCCAAATGGAATTGGCAAGTCGTCAATATTAGAAG
>JAPPOO010000071.1 GCA_028817875.1 Alphaproteobacteria bacterium
TCTTTATTAACATCAGCCCGTTGAAAAGCTTCGTCCTGTTGACGTTGGGTTAAATTAAGGCCAAATTTTTATTCTTTTAAGAATAAAGGGCAGTCATCCCGTTTAAGCCAGTTTTTTAAATAGTCCCCACAAAAATCTATTAACATGTCATGGTCTAAAATCTCTTGAATAGGTAGACATTTCCAACTTCCCATTTCTTCCGTATCAATAGGATATATATCTTGTGCAAGAGCAACAACATAACATAAGGCTTTTCCTTGGTAAGTATTTTGCTCCTCAGGCCGTATTAAGGAAATAGTTAAAAACTGCTTTTCAATACCAGTTTCTTCTTTTATTTCTCTTTGCAGCGCTTCTATTAAAACTTCATCTGATTCTACCCGTCCCCCAGGGAAGCCGTTGTGGTTTTTCTTATGATCTCCTTCAAGATATTGACCAAACCAAATATAGTCAGGCTTATTTTCAGGATACAAAATAGCCCGAACAGTATAAATAGTAGGCTTATTTTTGGGTTTAATTTGTTTGATTGTTTTAAACATAGAAAAGTATTAAATCTTTTCTAAGCGACTTAACGTTTCATCCTTACCTAAAGCAACCATAATATCTGCCAAGCCTTGCCCGTTTACGCGCCCTGTTAAAGCAACCCGTAAAGGCTTACCAACCATAGGGAATTTAAGGTTATGGTCTTTCACGTAATCAGCGATAATTGTATGAAGAAGCTCACCGTCCCACGTTGCATCATTTAACTCTGCTTTAAGCATTTGTATATGTTCTTGCCCGTTTTCCAAAATAGCTTGAGCAGCTTCATCCAACTTAAAAGGAGGAGACTGTACATAGCAAGATGCCATATCAGCAAGCTCTACCAAATTTTTAGCTCTATCAACTAAACCACGAATACCCTTTAGAACCCTCGGTGTTGTCTCTTCTGTATTTTCAAGGCCTTGCTGCTTAAATAAAGGGTTAAGCAAAGCCAATAACATAATTGGCGGCGTTTCTTTCAAATAACGCGCATTGATAGATTCCAACTTAGCTGCATCAAAACTGGCAGGGCCTTTTTTAACATCAGAGATATTAAACTGAACACCTGCTTGCTCTAAAGTAAGTGGCTCCATAGCATCTCCCGGTAACCAACTCAATTGCATCAAATAATGCCGTAAAGCGGCAGATAGGTAGCCTTGGTCACAGTAGTCCTGAACACTGGCAGCACCATGGCGTTTAGATAACTTACTTCCATCTGGCCCATGAATGAGCGGAATATGAGCGAAAGAAGGAGCGGCATAACCCAATGCGTGATGTAGTAAAATTTGCTTGGGGGTATTATTAATATGGTCATCGCCGCGAATAATATGGGTAATTCCCATTTCTGCATCATCTACCACCACACCAAGGTGATAGGTAGGGGTGCCATCACTTCTTAAAATGACAAAATCTTCAAGGTCTTTATTATCGTAAGTAATGTCGCCTTGAACCAAATCTTGCCAGTGGGTATGCCCCTCAGGAATTTTGAACCTTACAGCGCCATCATCTTTATAGGCTTTACCACTATTCAACAGTTTTTGTGCTGCTGTTTTATGCTTTTCAATATTTTGAGATTGCAACACGTAAGAGCCATCATCAGGCTCTAGCCCTAGCCATTTGAAGGCATCTTTAATAAAGTCTATATTTTCTGGTGTAGAACGCTCTTTATCAGTATCTTCAATACGGACGCAGTAAGTTCCATTGTGATGCAAAGCAAATAGCTTATTGAATAAGGCCGTACGGGCAGTGCCAATATGCATTTTTCCCGTAGGTGAAGGCGCAATACGTACGCGGACTTGTTGATTTGTTTCCATACCCGTATGGTTACACCGATGAAGGCTTTGCTGCAACAATTCTATTACCATAAAATACCTTTGCTACTGGCAGGGTTAGCAATGGTGGTTTGTTGGGGCTATACAGTTTGGCAGCCATTTAACCAACCACTGCTTCCACAAAGCCGTATTTGGCTAACAGGGCAGGTAGTTGATACTAAAACATATGACAAAAGAATTCGCTTATATTTACGCCATGTAGATTTGTATGGTTTGCATGCTCCTAACAATTACCTAGAGAATATTCACCTTAGCCTTGCTACAAGCCGTTGGGAAAAATTAGAAGCGCATATAGGAGATAGCGTTGCTGCTCAGGCTGTTCTTAAACCAATTCCTACACCAAGTTTTAAAGGAGATTACGACCCAACCCAACGTGCAGCTATTCAAAATCTAGCTGCAACAGGGTATGTTGCAGGAGAAATCCAAGTAACACATTCTTCCCACAGTTTAACGTGGTGGGATAAACTCAAGCAGTTCCGCCAAACCTTAACAGAACGGATATCAGTGCAATCATCCCCCTTAGCCGCCGCGTTTTTAACAGGTATTCGTACCCATATTCCAGAAGAAGTCAAAAAACACTTTCGTCATGCAGGGCTAGCTCATATGTTAGCTATTTCAGGTCTCCATTTAGGCATGGTTGGCGGAATGGTCTTTTTTTTGCTGCGTTACCTTATGACATTTTGGCCTAGGTTAGCCCTTGTGTATCCTACAAAAAAAATCGCTGCTATGGGGGCATTACTAGCAAGCGGAGGCTACATGCTGCTAGCTGGCGCAACAGTGCCGACTGTTCGTGCCTTTATTATGATTAGCCTGCTTCTTGCTGCGGTTATGCTGGGGCGTATCCACTTATCGCTACGTCTGTGGAGTTTTGCCGTCATTATTGTCTTACTTCTTTGGCCAGAAAGTATTGTTACAGCATCTTTTCAAATGAGTTTTACGGCAACGTTGGCTCTTATTCTGTGGGCTATAACACGCCCTGAAAGAGATGAAGGTTTTTTCCAAAAAACAGGATATTTCAGCGGTATTTTTGCAGCCAGTTTATTAGCAGGGCTTGCAACTATGCCATTAGCAGTTGCGCACTTTGGTACAGCAAGTTTTTCAGGATTTTTACTCAACTTGATTGCAATTCCTATCATGGGGTTTTGGATACTCCCTGCTGGTTTGTGCGCCTTAATATTGATGCCAATAGGGTGGGAATTCCCAGCCTTATGGGTTATGGAGCAGGGTGTTTTGCTTCTTACTTACTTGGCGAGGTGGGGGGATATTGGTTGGTTTGGGCAGTGGCTAGGTGGCTGGCAGGTACCTAAATGTGCATGGCCTATACTTGCTTGTATTAGCCTGTTTGGTATTAGCGGTATGGTTTTACACCGTAAACTATGGGCGATAACAGCTGTGCTACTGGCAGCCGCTACGTGCGCTGTTTGGCCTAAATACCCTCCAGCAGATATTGTGCTGCTTGATAATGGATATACCGTACTCCTATGCCCATCTGCAAATAGTTGTACCATTGCAAAAGAAAGCGAACAACAGGGTGGCCGCACATGGGAACGCTTTATGCGGGTGTATCGCTTAAAAGAAACAACCCTACCAAGCCAATGCGATGGAGAGATTTGCACATACCAGCTCCACGACCAGACTATCTTAATAACAGATACCCCTACGGCTGAAGATTGCCGCTATGCAGATATGATTATTAGCCTTTACCAAAAAGAGAACTGCTCTAGCTACACACTGCAAGCGAAGGAAATAAGTAAATTCATTAACTTGCCTTCATAAACAGTCTTATCTATAGTCCCTACATGCAAAAAATTTCAATTATAGGACTCGGCTATATGGGGTTGCCAATGGCAGCTTTAGTAGCTAAAGCAGGATATACCGTTAAAGGTGTTGATGTTCAGCAACGTGTCGTAGATGCCATTAACAACGGCCAAACACATTTTGAAGAACCTGGGTTAGCGCCTTTGGTGGAAGAGCAAGCCAAGCTGGGCAACCTTACAGCTTACCAAGCCCCGCAGCAGGCGGAAATTTTTGTGATTGCCGTGCCAACACCGTTTAATGAGGAAGACAAAACACCGGATATGACCTACGTTCGCCAAGCAGCAGAAAGTTTGGCTAGTGTTCTAAAAGAAGGTGATTTAGTTATTTTGGAAAGCACATCGCCCATTGGTTCAACCGAGGCAGATGTCAGAGATGTCATTGAAGCCAAAGCTCCTGAACTTAAAGGGAAGGTTCTTTATGCTTTTTGTCCTGAACGGGCCATCCCTGGTGATACAATGCGGGAACTCATTGAGAACGACCGTTGCGTTGGTGGTGTAACAGAAGAAGCAACCCAAAAAGCGTTAGAGTTTTATAAAACCTTTATTAAGGGGGAGCTTATCCCTACAACAGCCAGAGTTGCCGAGATGGTGAAACTTGTTGAAAACTCAAGTAGGGATGCTCAAATCGCTTTTGCAAATGAGCTATCTCTTGTATGTGATAAACTAGATATGAACGTATGGGAAGTTATCCAACTGGCTAACCGCCACCCGCGTGTGAATATTCTTCGCCCTGGAACGGGAGTAGGGGGGCACTGCTTAGCCGTAGACCCATGGTTTATTGTGAACTCAGCGCCAGATGTTACGCCGCTTATTCGGACTGTGCGCCAAGTAAATGACCACAAACCCCAGTGGGTAGTAGATAAAATTAAAGCGGCTTTGTATGATAACCCAAATGCGACGGTTGTTTTGATGGGTTTGGCCTTTAAGCCCGATGTTGAGGACCTGCGTAACTCACCCTCTATGTTGGTTGCAAAATGGCTTAAAGAGCAAGCTCCTAACGCAAATATTCTTGCCTGCGAACCACACAATATAGAAGATGATGCAGGCTTTGCACTTGTTCCTCAGGAACAAGCTGTGGAACAAGGTGACGTTCTTGTATTTTTAACGTCTCACACAGTGTTTAAACAAATTCCTCAAGAGCAGTTGGCAACTAAGACTGTGATTGACCCAAGCGGAACCTTTGCCTAGTGAAATTACCGCCACTTATTAAACTGATGCGCCCTCACCAGTGGGCCAAAAGCTTGTTTGTATTAGCGCCACTGGTTTTTACGCCATCAGCTTTTACAGCAGCTAACCTTATTAATATGGCTTTAGCATTTGTCTGTTTCAGCGCCGTTGCTAGTAGCGTTTATATTCTAAATGATTACAAAGACCGTGAAGCTGACCGCCAACACCCACGAAAAAAGAACCGTCCTTTAGCAGCTAGAACAGTTTCTACAAGTTCGGCTCTCGTACTTTTTTATTGCTTACTGACTGTAAGTTTCACTGTAAGTTTCATAGCGTTGCCGATAAGTTGGTTTTGGTTGTTATTAACTTACTTTGCAATCAATATTTTTTACTGCCTTGGAGCTAAAAACTGGCCATTGGTCGATGTTGGAATTATCGCCAGTGGTTTTGTATTGCGGGTTGTTGGCGGCTGCTTTGTGCTTCAAGTTGTTCCATCAGCTTGGATTCTCATCACAACGCTATTTCTTGTTTTATTTTTGGCATTTGGCAAAAGACGGGATGACCTCGTTCAAAAATATAAAGCCCGTAAAAGCCTAAAAGGATATAACGAGCCTTTTGTTAATGCGGCTATGCTGGTTTTAGGTACATGCAGTATTCTCACCTATACCTTATGGACACTTGATGATGAGGTAATCCTTCGCCTTGATGCACCTTACTTGTACGCAACAACTCCTTTTGTTGTTATGGGCTTCTTACGGTACTTACAAATATGCTTTGTAGAAGAAAAGGGAGGGCAGCCCACCGAAACAGCTTTAACGGATAAACCTTTGGTTACAATTCTGTTTCTATGGCTCTGCACTTTTGCCGTGTTAGTGTATATTTAGGAGGTAAAGAAAACCCCTTTACATAAAGGGCTAGTGTGCTATCACCAATAGCGTAGCTGAATGATAATAAGAGAGAACCCTGTCACCATATGAAGCAAGTTTTGCAATCTCCTCGCGCCAAAAAGCCTTACTTAGCGGATGTACCGCCCCCACAATGTGGAGCAGGGGAAGTATTGGTTGCAACAAAAGCCTCTCTTATTTCAGCAGGTACAGAAAAAATGTTGATTGATTTTGCAGGGAAATCAATGTTGGGTAAAGCCAAGGAACGGCCAGACCTTGCCAAGAAAGTACTAACAAAACTTCAACGCGACGGCATTGTGCCTACGGCTCGTAGCGTATGGGCTCAGTTGGAAAGCCCACTGCCGTTAGGCTATAGTGCTGCAGGGGAAGTTATTGAAGTCGGCGAAAACCTCAAAAATATTTATGAAAAAGGTGATGCCGTTCTTATTGCAGGGGCTGGTTTAGCTAACCATGCTGAAATCAATGCAGTGCCCGCCAACCTTGTAGCTCCTATGCCTCAAAATGCCAGTTTTGAAGATGCAGCCTACGGCACACTTGGGTGCATTGCTCTTCATGGCGTACGTAATGCAAACCTAACACTGGGGGATAAAGTTCTTGTCCTTGGCCTTGGCCTCGTTGGGCAGTTAGCTGCTCAGCTAGCAAGCATTTCAGGCGCACGTGTGATGGGTGTTGACTTTAGTACCGACCGCCTTGCCCTTGCTAAAAAAACAGGCACTTGTGCTGAAACTATTAATTTAGGAACAGATGATGCGGATGCAGCTGTAGCAGCTTTTACAAACGGACGCGGGTTTGATGCGATTCTCATTTGTGCTGCAACAGATAGCAACCAACCCATTCAGCAGGCAACCGATTGGGCAAGAGACCGTGCTAATGTTGTTATGGTTGGTAAGGTAGGCACAGAGGTTCCTTATGCCGATTTTATGAAAAAAGAGCTAAACCTAACGATATCTCGCTCTTACGGACCAGGACGGTACGACCCTAACTACGAACAAAAAGGACAAAGTTATCCTATTGGTTATGTGCCGTGGACGGAACGGGATAACTTAGCGGAAATTGCTAACTTGATTGCTGACGGGAAACTCAACGTAGCGGATTTAACGTCTCACCAATTTAAAATTGAAGAAGCTGAGCAAGCTTATGAACTTGTAACAAGTGATACTCCGTGCCTTGGTGTTGTTTTAACATACCCTGATGCAGCAAAAGCTAAGAACCAAAGCAAAATAACAGTGGCAACAAAACCAACTGAAAACAATACGCTTGGTGTTGCTAGCATTGGGGCAGGAAGTTTCGCCAGTAGCGTACTACTACCTGCTCTTAAAACTCAAGAAAACATCTCTCTTACAGGCATTGCAACTAAAGGAGGAACCAGTGCCCAAGCTGCCGCCAAACGCTTTGAATTTGGCTATGCGACAAGCGATGTAAAAGAGCTGCTGAAAGATAAAGAAACACAAGCGGTTATTATTTCAACCCGCCATAACACTCATGCTGATTTAGTTCAGCAAGCTCTTAAAGCGGGCAAACATGTATTTGTTGAAAAACCGCTAGCCCTAACTTTTGAGGAACTTCAAGCTGTTTATAAAACGTGGCAAAAAAATCCTCACATTTTAACAGTGGGGTATAACCGCCGCTTTGCTCCGCAGGTAAAAGCCTTGCAAGCTAAGCTCCCAACAACAGGTTCACGCCAAACGCTTATTCGCATTAATGCAGGGCAATTGCCAAATGACAACTGGCAAAATGATGCTAACGTTGGTGGAGGTCGCTTACTGGGCGAGGTATGTCACTTCCTAGACCTTGCCCTTGCTCTAACACCAAGCAAGCCAACAAAGCTTTATGCAACACAGGGCGAAGGGCAGGATAATTATAGCATTACGCTAACTTTTGAGGATGGCTCTACAGCTCAGGTATTTTATACTTCAGAGGGGGATAGCAGCTTTAGTAAAGAGCGGATTGAAGTATATGCTGGCGGTAGCGTAGGTGTGGTAGATAACTTCACAAAAGCCACTATTACCAAAAAAGGGCGAACTCAAACCCTTGGCAGAACAAATTGGCTCGCAGGGCAGGATAAAGGTCATAAAGCAGAGCTTACCGCCTTTTTAGAAGGTTGCCGAACAGGAGTAATGCCTATTGAAGGGGCAGAACTTTTCCTCTCTGCCGCTTTGCCACTGCTTACAGCGGAAAGCATCCAAACCGGTGAACCTGTCATAGTGGAAGGATTTTAAGATATGCCAGAAATTGCGGAAAAAGATCTGCACCTTCTTTTTGAACTAGGCTCCTTAGGGCGGCTAAAGCGTAATTACGCTTTGCATCCAGAAGCACCAAGTGTTGCTGCCCATAGCCATCGTGTTGCTTTTATTGCTTTAATGCTCGCTAAACTTGAACAAGCAGATATGCATAAAACATTATATATGGCTTTAACTCACGATATTCCTGAGACTCGAACAGGCGACTTAACTCTTTTTCAGGAACCTTATGTTCAGAAAGATGAATTGAAGGCTGTTGGGGATATGTTTTCTGAAAGTATCTTTTCAGAAATTATAGATATATTTAAAGAGTACGAAGATTGAGAAACTTTAGAAGCTCAGGTTGTTAAGGATGCTGACGTGATTGCTGCAGAAA
>JAPPOO010000015.1 GCA_028817875.1 Alphaproteobacteria bacterium
GAGCAATACTTACTCCTCATCTTGCTACTTCTATTGCTTTCTCTCTCAAGCTTTTCAACCAATTCTTGGTCACTATTCGCTTTTTTAAGCCAATAAAGCGACCTATTACGACAAGCCAAACTTGTACTTCCGTCAATCTTGTCCATAGTAAATCGCATAAAGTAAATTAAGCCGAGTTCAGATTGAGAGGCTTCATCCCCCAACTCTGCCTTTACAAATAGCGGTATCATATCGGGATTGTCTCGCATAGCGATGGGGTCAACCCCCTGCCACATGCGGTAGCCTGCATATAAGGTAAGTACAGCAGCACACGCTAAAAGAATTTTTTTCATAAGTATAAACTACCATTAAAAACACTTAATACGCACAAAAAAAAACGCCCTGTGCGGCGTCTACTTCATATCCTTCCCCATCTATCCCATTATTGTTATATTCAACCACAAGTTGCGTAAATTGTCAAGCACAAATTTACTTCATGACATTCCCCCCGTTTTTTGCGACACTCCGCCCTATGTTCACGCTGCCACCTTTTAACAGCATTGCCTACACTACGCTTTTGTTAAGCCTTGCCTTGCCTGTTGCAGTTGGCGTTATCTGTCTTCTTTGCGTCATTTTCTATAAGTGGTGGCTTGCTTTGGCTATTGGCTTTATTTACCTCGGTATTATTTACGCCCCCTATTACATGCCTATTCCTAAAAAGAGTGAAAACACTTTCCGCCTGATTAGCAGTAATGTGCGTATTCACAAAACGGATGTCTCCCGCCAAGCGGCTTACCTTAAAACGCTTGATGCGGATATTGTTGGCTTGGTTGAGGTCAGCGATGCATGGCAGCAAGAGCTTCCTGCGCTTAAAAGTAACTTTCCTCACATCATTATAACCGAACAAGGCCAACGCGTAGGACGCATTACGTACGGCGACCGCTTTATGGTGCTCAGCAAATGGCCTGTTACGCATGTGAAGAACATCCAAAACGCAGCAGGGCTTTACCATATTGAAGCGCCGCAGCCGTTTTACTTTTTACTGGTTCACCCCATGGGGCCGCTTACCAAAAGGATGGATAACGAGCGCATCGCTTGGTATGAAAATATTGTGAAGGAAGACCTGCCCACACCGCTTGTTGTAGCGGGAGACTTCAACGCCGTGCCGTGGGATACTTCCCTTATCAACATGGTAAAGAGGCATAGCCTCACATACGCTTCTCACTGGTTGCCTACGTACCGAACAGATGTTCCCGCTGTGCCGATTGACCACGTATTCTATACAGACGGTCTAAGCCCTACCCGCACCCAACGTATTAACCTCCCCACAACCGACCACTTCAGCATGTTGGCTGATTTTGAAATGCGTTCGCAATAAAACGCTTGCAGCCACTCTTTCTTTCACCGTATACATAAAGTTATAAACGGGTTTAGCACCTACAAAATACATTACCTTTTTACCTCTTAGGAGAAATACCTATGAATATGATACAGCAACTAACTCAAGATTCCCGCTCTACTGTAGCCAACCTCAATTTTTTAGGAAACACTGTATATATCGAGTACTATCAAGCGGATGGAACGATTTTCAGAGATATTGTTCGCTTTGATGATACTGGCGTTGAAGACGCTTGGGATGCAGAAGAAACTGTAAAAGATGGTGCCGCCGTATGGGAGAAAAAAGGACCTCCTTTTTCTCAAGAATATTCTGCTTTTCACGACAGTGTAAAAAAAGGTGGTTTGATCAACTATCTCGATAAAACTGCTCAGTACACATATGAAGACGGTACACCTGCTCATCCTGATGTTGAGTACGCCTTCATTACAATTGAAGGCCGTGTTGTTACCGTTTACTTTGAAGAAGTTGAAGAGAAAGAGTAACTTCTTCCACCCACGGCCAACCCAAAAGGTTGGCCGTGAAGTGTTTTAGGGGGGTATTTATAAAAGTTTTTGCGATTCTTTTATTTTTAATGTATACGCAACTCTACGAAAAATTCCCTTTTAAAACCTCCGAGAGAGTTTAAATGAAATCTTTACAACTAACCAAAGCTTCTAAGCGTATCATTCTTGATATACCGAAACTGTATGACGATGATACAGAACGTAAGGTCACCATTTCGTACTATGCTTGCAATACACAGGTTTGTGAACATATTGTCACCTTGGAAGGTGGCGTTCAGGAAGCTTGGGATGCTAGCAAGCCTCACAAGTTATTCTCTAAACAGTATGCGTCTTTCTTTAAACATGTAAAAAATGCGGGTTTAGTCGTTTACTTAAGCAAAGCCATTCAGTGTAAAAAAATGGGCCTAGGCTCAAAAAATATTACTCATGCTGAAGTTGTGATTGAAGGCTATACAGATACGTACCATGTCAAATTTGAAGAAGCGCCACAGTGACTTCTTCCGCCCACGGCCAACCCAAAAGGTTGGCCGTGAAGTGTTTCAAGAGTGCCTTTTGATAAGTTTTTTCTAAAAAACTTGCTTTTGCTGCACTTAAAAAGTATACAAAATATCAAGTCTATTTTAACTTTTTACCCCCCTTAGAGGAGGATAACCCTATGGAAGTAACACTAACCGCAGAATCCCTTGAAAAAATCTTACATCTTGACGTTGCTAGTAAAAAAGCAACCATCGTCTTTACTACTGAGCGCCAAACAAGAATTATTCTTCCTGGCAAACGCCCACGCAGTACACAGAAATATCTCATTCGCTTTGATTCTGATAGCAATATTACTGAGATAATTTTTATCGATGAATATGGAAATCGAAACCCTATATTAGACAATGAAGCTGTCGGTAAAGGTGTCCAATTTTTCTTAGAACAAGAAGCCAAGGAAATAGCTAATAGCTCTGAAGGACAAACACTGGCTACTAAAGCAAAAATATATACTAACTCTCCAAAGCCTGCCCATGTACAATTTGAAGAGTCATATGACGATGACAGTGATGATGTTTTTTGGGACTAATAACTACAATCCAAGCACCCACAGCCAGCCCACAAGGTTGGCCGTGAGGTGTTACACCGTTCGCCAATCCGCTTTTGGGCGGTATTTTTTTTGCTTGGATGGCTGGCACTGTGCCAAAGGCAAGCCACTCATCACAAGGTAGCGGGTTGCATCCATCAAATGGTCATGCCGTTTGACGATTTTTCCTTTCTTATCCCGTCGGTAAAGTCTGAATTCCTCCAGCCACGGCGCTAGGTCATCAAAAATTTTTAGCCGTCCATCTCGTAAACGTTCCAACATATGCATGAGGCCACTTTCCACACTGTTCTCCGCAGGCGTTAGCACCAACCCATGTTGGGCGTACATATCCATTAAGCACCGTCCGTCAGCTTGGCTAACGCTTTGGCCAGCCGGGTCACATACACCAGGAATCCATCCATCAAGCCCTCGTATAGCCTCGGCATGTTCTGCCGGAGCCAACTCAGCCCGCTGATAAACACGATAAATGTAAAGAGTGTCCGTAACATCGTCATATCCTCCCCATACGGCTGCCGTGGGGTTGGTCCACCCAAAGTCCACCCCAAATACATGCCGATACGTTTTTGGTAATTCAAACCGCGGCACACATATTTCCGATTCCTCAATCGGAAACACCTTACCGCTCCCCAAGCTGGGAATCCCCTCCTCCCGCGCTTTTACTTCATGCGGGCGCAGAGACTTCCGCAACCTATTTTTTGTGCTTTCATCCAAGTGGGGCGCATCTTGCCAGCCTGCTTGAATCACAGCCTTACCGCTTTCAGCTTCCGCACTTAAAAAGCGTTCGCACAAATCCGTCATGCCTTGTAGCGGCGTCATGGTGAGCAAAATGTGCCCATCCACCGTCGCTGTTCGCAATAAACACTCTTCGTAAATATCAATATCCGGCTCTTCATCTAAATGGATAATATGCCGCACTGTCCCTTGAAACTTCTCTCGCCCTTGGTCGTAACTTTTAAACCCGAGCGTGCTGTACCCTCCGCTGGCATGGCGCACCTGCACTGTATCAATAGCGTCCGCTACCCCGCGTTTGAAAGTCATGCGCCCCAGCAAATGCGGTGCAATGGTGCCGCCGCCTAAGAGACGGCTTTCTCCAATATATGTTTTTTGCAGAATATCCCGCGTGGCCTCGGTAGTAACGGACGCCGCCCATGCCTGTACGGGTGCTTCAAACCGCATCCCTTTCCACCAGTTGGGGTACTCTCCCGTTAAGTGACACGCCATTTCATAGGCGCCGGCCAACGTTTTCCCGCAGCGGTTACCCGCTAAAAAAAGACGCTCTCGCGCCTGCTTTCCTGCCGTATGAAAATCCCTCTGCTTACTATACGGGTGATACACTTCTACCCGCTCGCCCTCTCTCTGCTGCAACAACTGCCGCTTGGCGAGTAGTAACCCGTGCTCTCGCTTTTTGTGGTTTAGTAAACTCATGTTATTTTTCTCTTACGGAAAATACTACTAACCTCTTTTGCAATCTTTCTTTTCCAAGCTTGCTGACCATTATCAAAAATCTGCCCTAAATTTTTTTCTTCATTTACTATTGGCTCAGCCCAACACCTGCAACCATACTCTTCGCCTGGATGCCCTCCCTGTGGAGGTTCACGCCATTTAAAAGTTTTTCCTTCACGTGCTGCGTGCCGAGAACGAACTTTATTATCACGAGCCGTTCTCCAGATATACTCCCCTAACTGAGAAACTTCTTCATGGTTAGCTGATAGCTCAGGTTCCATTTTTTCCGTGTTTCCAATAAAATACCCCTCGTGTTTTTCAATTGCTTGAGCAATTAAAGGTAATCTATCTAAAACTGCTAAAAGAGCAGTCTTTCGTGAAATTTTTGTAAGCTCTTCAACGTGTTTTATATAAGCTTCTTCGTTATTGTTATCTACAGCTGGTGCATAAGTTCTAATAGCTTTACCTAACGTTAAGCCTCGGCTTGCATACTTTTTTAGAATTATACCTATTGCCCTACGCCCAAAGTCAGGATGACTAAAACAAGAGAATCCTCCTGCTTTACCAATTTGACCATTCCAATCATTAGCAGCTACATATCTAATGTTCCCAGGGTTATTATTTCTCCAAGACCTGCTCCCACCTGACCTTATTTCTTTATGCCCATCTGCATATTCATATACAACTTCAGTGCCATCACCTGTATAAGCTTTAATTGCAAGTTCCATAAAAAAACCACCTCCCTCATTTAAAAATTAGAGAGATGAGCCTCTACTCAATCTCCCTGTTCCCAAACTTCATGTACGCTACAGTGTTTACTGTCGGTTACTAATTCCGATTCCTTTTCGAAAAACCATAGAGGATCTCCCGGATAAACCGCTCCCTGCTTGGCAACTGTACTTACCAAGCTATATTTTGTCTTTGTTACCGGCTGTTTATCAATATATCCCTCGCCCAACGGACGCTCATATTTTGTAAACTCCAATACTCCATCTTTTGTTTTGAACTGGTAACCTACTAACATGCAGTCTGCACCTTCTGAAGTGGTCAGACCATTTCCTTCCTCATCTAAAAAGACTTCGTAAAATATTGACTGTTCCAAACCATCGTCGTCTTTTTTGTTCTCACGAATAGCAAATGTGTACTTGTCATAAGAATGAGCATTGGTATTTTCCCAACGTGTTTTAACGATCAAATCATCTTTACCATCAGCGTTTATATCAACAAAGTTAGCACCATAGTGAAAATTCACCTCATTTCCATAAGCTATTCCACTTAAAAATAAGCAGCACAGCACAGCTTTTTTTAATGGCATCTACTTATTCCTTACTTCTACGCGTTGGATTTTGCCTTGGTTGCTTTAAAAGACTACCCTTCTTTCTCTAACAATGCTACCTCGGTACGCAGTTGCTCTAACTCGCCGTCAATTTCTTCTAACGTTGTCGGCATTTTCTTATCCGTTTTCAGTTCTTCTTGCAGTTTATCCCACCGTTTATAAATAAGCCGTGCTGCCGTTAGGTTGCCCTGTAAAGCTTTGGCCAGCACGGCACGGTCAACATCACCAACGGCGGCATGCACAATATGCAGCCGCCGTTGTTTGACTTCAGCCCAGACTTCAGGCGTTAAGTACTTTTTGAGCGTTTGAGGCGTAATGCCAACCGCCTTTGCCAACTGTTTTTGCGTTGCGCCGTCAAACTCAGGATTGGTCATCACCCGTATGATATCCCCCTGAATACGCTCTATTTTCTTAAGCCTGCCCTCCGACTGTTTCTTCATGATGCCCCCTTTTTTGTTAAATTAACCCCATTTCCTCTAGTTTTTTGGAAAGTTTGTCCTGCGCTTGCCGCACACGTTTGGCGACGGTTTTATCGCTCAACTCCAGCAGTAACCCCAATTGCCGAAATGAGTACCGGTAACTAAGCCGCACACGCTTGCCTTCCTGTCGCATTCTTTCCTGAAACTTCTGCGCCGTGCGGTACCTTGCTTCGTCTGCAAAATCCCCCCAATAATATAGCTGCAGCAACTGCTGTTCTTTGCTATCCAGCTCTTCTTCCAGTAAAGACGCCACCTTCATCGCCAAGCTGAACCTATCGTCTGTATTACTTGGTAAAAACGGACGCCAACCTGCAAATTCTGCTACGTGGCCGTACTCCCCCTGTTCGGCCTCCAAGTAAAATGCAGCAATTTTTGGAAAACGCCGTGCGCGCAGTATTTCAATACTCCAACACAACGCATGGTTAGTATTATCAAATTGATAGTCCATAACATCATTCATGATGATCTCCCCCTTTTGTTTACCCTTTAAGCATGGCTAAAGTTATCCACATAAGACAAACACAAATAATATTAAAAAAACGTTATTTCAATAATTTAGCGGCAATATATACACTTAAAAGAGGCCGAATGATGATTTTGGTATGATGTTAAACATTAAACTTATCCACAAATAAAAAATACGCCAAACGGCGCATTACCTAACTCCCCCACTATGCATATATACAACCATAAAGTGCGGAATTTGTCAAGCACAAAAAACATGTCAGATTTCTTGACCCCCCATCTTTTACCCGCCACCATACGCAGTAAGAATAATAAGGAATCAAAGAACAATGGATTTACCAAAGCCTAACGCCTGTAAAACGCTAGACGAAATAAACGTGGGCGACCTCGCAGAACTTACTTTTACCCTTACTGATGACGACATCCACACATTCGGTAAAGTTTCGGGCGATTACAACCCTCTTCACTTTTGTGATGACTATGCCAATACAACCATTTTTAAAGGTCGCATTGGCCACGGTACTATTCTACAAGGTAAAGTTTCCCAACTGTTGGGTGTAGACCTACCCGGCCTAGGAGCATTATGGGGACGCCAGCAAGCAAGCTTTTTAGGCCCTATCCGCATTGGCCAAACCTATAAAGTGTGGGTAGAAATTTCTGATAAGCAGAATAAATTTGCCACGTATACCTGCGGCGCAGAAGATGCCGAAGGCAACACCATTATGAAAGGCGATGGCGATATTTATCCCATCCCCGCCAAAGTTAAAGCCAAAATGGTGGAAGACGGTAGTTTAGAAAAACTGCTTGCTTAACTAAAGTAGAAAGCTTGTGCCTCTGCTACCTTTTTTTGGTGCAGGGGCATTTTTTAGCGGGTTAGTTTTAAAAACTTTTCTCGCCGTGTTAGGGCTGTACTGTTGGCATTTACAGCTTCCGCCAAGCCATCGGCAATGGCTTTTTGAACGCGGGATATAGCTAACTTGGCATCGTGGTGAGCAGCGCCTACGGGTTCTTTAATCACTTTATCTACCAAGTTATGCGTTACAAGGTCTTGCGCGGTTAGGCACAAAGCTTCCGCAGCCTCAGGTATTGTTTGCTTATTGGCTTCCCGCCACAAAATAGAAGCGCACCCTTCTGGTGAAATAACTGAGTAAATGCTATGCTCCAACATCATCACAATATCGGCAACAGCCAAAGCCAACGCACCGCCGGAGCCACCCTCTCCCGTTACAACACTTACAACGGGCACGTTTATTTTAAGCAACGTTTCAATACATGCGGCGATAGCCTCCGCCTGCCCGCGGGCTTCCGCATCCACCCCAGGGTACGCGCCGGGTGTGTCCACAAGGGTGATAAGCGGCAGGTTAAAACGGTCGGCCATTTCCATAATACGCTTGGCCTTACGGTACCCTTCAGGCTTTGGCATACCAAAGTTGTAAGCCATGCGCTGTTTAGTATCTTTTCCTTTGTTAATCCCTAAAATGGCGACAGGTTTCCCATTGAAACGACCTAAACCCGCCAACATGGCGGGGTCTTCCGCAAATTGCCTGTCTCCCGCTAGTGGTTGAAAATCCGTTATCATTTGCGCCGCATAATCGGCTGGTTGTGGCCGTGCTGGGTGGCGCGCCACTTGCACCTTTTGCCAAGCAGACAAATGGCGGTAAACCTGCCGCGCAATCCGCGCATACTTTAGCTTAAGGCGGTCAATTTCTTCCGCAGGGTTTTTCTCAGCAACAATTTCACCATGCGCCAAAGCCTCCTCCAAATCATAAATACGGGAAGAAATTTCTTGCAGGGGGCGCTCAAAATCCAAGTACTGCTTTGCCATAGCCGCTTTACTAATTAACCAATCTAGCTTTTGTTTTCATCACTTAAGGGGTGGTGTTTTTCCATTGTTTCACGCAACCGCCGTCCCGCGACCTTCGTATAAATTTGCGTTGTGGTCAAGCTTGTATGACCCAACATTTGCTGAACTGCCCGTAAATCGGCTTCGTTTTCCAGTAAGTGCGTTGCAAACGTGTGGCGTAAGTGGTGCGGTGCAATTTCTATCCCTGCCATGCGCCCTGCCTCTTGCACCAATTGAAAAACCCTTTGGCGCGTTAACGGCTTCCCCTTGCGTTTTCCGGGTAGTAACCAGTCTGACGTATCCTTAGGCACAAGAAATTCAGCACGCGCCGTATTGAGGTAGAGTTTTAATGTAGAAGCACCAACCTCTCCTAACGGAACAAACCTTACCTTGCTTCCCTTTCCAACTACACGTAACGTGTTTTCCACCCCTGCGTCAATGTCCCCTAAACGCAGGTTAATAAACTCACCTACCCGTAGCCCGCAACCGTATAAAAGGTGAAAAATCAGGCGCAACCGTAAACCCTCTTTATCTCCCATAGCCGCCGTTTCCAATAACTTTAGTATTTCGTCTTCCGTGAGTGATTTTGGTAAAGATTGAGGTATTTTCGGCGTTTCTTGCTTGGCGGTTGGGTCTTTCTTAATATGCCCTTGCTCTAGCAGATATTTATAAAATCCCCGCACTGCGGATAGCCGACGCGCTTGCGTGCGTATTGCATGAACAGCCTGAGCCTGCATGTATTTTTCAATATCTTTTGGCGTTGTCTCAAAAGCAGAACTGGTATAGTCCTCAAAGGTTTTTAAATCCTTCTCGTAAGCGGCAATGGTATGAACACTTAAACCACGGCTAATGGTTTGCGTTTCAAGGTATGCTTCAAGAAGGTTCTGTTCCAGCGGCATCGGCAGGTGCAGGTGTGGTTGGCATTTGTTCTTTAGGCTTTTCGGCTTTTATAGGCAACAGGGCTTCTAACGCCAGTTGATACGCTTCCCTTTCAAACCCTAAAAAGCGTAAGCCCGTAACAATATTGGCAGCTGTCTGGGAGGATAACTGCGGCACCTCTGTTTGTGCCATTGGCGCTAGCAACATGAGTAAAGCAGCCCCTTCATGCTTTTGCTCTAAATGCGTTGCTAGTAGGCGTAACCATACATGCCCTGCATCCGTATGTGCATACGGCATACCAGCTTGCTGTTTTGTATAAAGCTGCTGCCAAAAACGAACCGGTGCGGGGATATCCAACGCATCTAACACGGCTAATATTTGCTGCACATGCATTTGCTGAACAGCTGCTTGCTCGGTAGGCTGTTTTTTCCACCACTCTTCTAAAATCTCGGTTGATATTTTTCCTTCTGAAAAAGAAACGGCCAGTAATAAATCAAAACGTTTTGCCGTTAGTAGCTGGGAAAGCGTTTTATTTGCTTGCAGAACATCCCACCAACTTTGGACAACACCTTTTTCTCCCACTCGCAGGGCAGCCTCCACAACACTTGGGGCAAACCATGCTAAGTTAGGGTGCGGCTGAATATTCCGCGAGCGCGGCAAAAGCACACCGGATAAATCCGCTAAGCCATCAGCTTCGGCTCGTTCCCACAACGCTTGTAAAGCCTGCGCCCGTGCGGACGTCAATTGCCCCAAAGAAGCAGCCTGCCATAACAATGCCCGTGCAACGGCACCGTTTGGCTCCTGCTGGGCGGATTGAACGGGGTTTTTCACCACTTCTACATCAAATTGGAAGGAGTCATATAACTTTGTCAGCAGTAAAACATCCTGTGCTTTGCGGTGTTGGTTTACAAGTAGTTCGCCTGCTTGGAGGCGTAAGTTTTTATCCAACTGCTCCGTCGTCAGCACGCGGCGAAGCATCATATCTGGCAATTGCGGTAAAATACTTGCTTCTATTAAATCAGGGAAAGACGCATACAATACTGCCTGCAAATGGCTGATTTTATTCTGACTATTGGAAAATTCGTTACCAGACAGAATCGCCTCCAGCATTGTAATCAGGCTTGGGTCTGCCTGTCTGATTGAACCATCCAGCAAGTTCAGCGTTAGTTCTAGTGCTTTTACCTCCCCTTGTACGGCTTGGCAAACCAGCAATGCTTGCCGCCAGAAAGGTACATCTGCATTTAAAACTTGTTGCTTCACAAATCCGCACGCACGCTGATGCTTGCCCGATAGCAACGTCGTCAATGTCCAAACTTCAGCTAACGTCTGGTTTTGTGCAAGTTCCGCGGGTTGAATTTCATGCAATAAACGGTAGGCATCTTCCGCCAAGTGCATATCCAACAACAGCTTGGCGCGGACGGCTAACCATGCCACGTCTGACGTGCCCGTTGGCACGGCTGCATCTGACAGTAAAATGCGGTGCAGTAACTTCCGCGGCGTTTGGTTTTTAATCCCCTGCGCCACAACTTGTTCTAAAACTTTTTGAGTATGCTCTACCCCTGCCCCTTGCCATAGGGTTGCGGATAGCGGTTTATCCTCCACAGGGGCGGAGGGCAACGTAAACGTAGAAGCCGTTACGTTTGGTTTTGCCTGCTGAATAACAGGCTGCGTAACTGTGTTAGACGGCGTGCGCGGCAATTGCTGAACATTAAAACTCACAGGCTTATTGCGCTGCATAGTTGGCGCAGGCTGGGTTGGCTGGTTTTCTTCCTCAGCCAACGCTTTTTGGTTTTGTTCAATGAAAGGCAGTAAAAAATCTTCGGGTAAATAGTCGGGTGGAAAAGCATCTTCCGCTGTTTGAGCCATTGAAACAACAGGCGTCATCAAAACCAGTGACGTTACTAAAACAGCCGAACGGTAGAACCACATGAACGCGCCTTCCTTTATTGCTCAAGCGAGGTTTGGATTTCCACTTGCTGAAAATCGGGCGTAGCCTGCCCCACCCACCAGACAAATAAGCCAATAGCCAGCACAGCGGCCCCTGCTATCACCAACGTCATTTTTCCTGATGAACCTTGCTTTTTCTGCATGTTATACATGGCTTTCCTCCTGTTATCATGCCACTTTGTTATTGAAACCGACTTTACGATGTTTTGCGCCAAAGCGCCAGCGTTTTGAAATAGCACTGCCTTCTAACACTTTGAGAGTGACAACTACATAAAATTACCTTTATATTAGGTCAACCATGTTTACGTCTCTATTATTTGATCATGTTTTTGATATTGATGATGTGATTACCGCCCTCTGCGGTGACCATCATACTGGCCGTTGGGTTCTTAACAGTCGCGAAGGTTCTCTAACGGCTGAGGATGCCGATGCTTCTTCCACGCTGAAGGATGGAGACGATGACGGGCATATCCATATTATAGAACCTCTGCCCCTCAGCTTTTTAGAGCAACTTAAAACACACCCAAAGTTGGCGCACACGGCAGAAGATACTCAGCAGGAAATTCTACAAAAATTGAGTGATGCCAAATCATTACACGCGCTTCTTCAAGCATCACATGAGTCTCTCGCCGATGGTTGGATACGCGAGCGTATGAAGGATGTTGCGTTGGATTGGTTGGATGCGCGGGGGATGATTCCGCCTTCTATGCGCCATGTGCGGGAAGATAATTTATTTGGCAACAGCCCTTCCGCAACCGAGATAAAAGTAAACATCAGCTAAATTTATGGATTCATCAGGTATATATCTTTCTCTGGCTGGTGTTGGCATTTTACTTATCTGGTCCGCTTTCTTTTCAGGGTCGGAAACCGCGTTGATGGCTATCCGCCGTGCCCGCCTGCACGAAATGGAAAAGAACGGCGTTAAAGGTATTGCCCGTGTAAAATACCTGATTGACCACCCAGAAACGTTGCTTAGCACTATTTTATTAGGTAATAACCTTGTGAATATTGGTGCTTCCGCTTTGACGACAGGGCTTTTCATCCAACTTTTTGGTGAAATTGGCGTTGTTTATGCGACATTGGCGATGACATTTTTGGTTCTTGTTTTTGCTGAAGTTCTTCCTAAAACCATTGCGAATTTGTTCCCTGAGCGGATTTCTCTCTTTATTTCTCCGCTTATGTCGCTTTTGGTTATTATTTTGCGCCCTGCTACCTATGTTGTGCGCGCTATTAGCCGTGGCGCCATGCGCTTGTTGGGTATTTCTGCTGGCAGCACAACCGCTTTTAGTGAACACGACGTGCGCGGCGCCATTGGCCTTGGCCACCAACATGGCGTGTTAGAGGATGACGAACACCGTATGCTGGATAGTATTTTGGATTTGGAAGCCCTCACAGTAGAAGACATTATGATACACCGTAGTAGCGTTACCAGTATTGACATTACTACGAAACTGGAAGACATCAGCACCGCGTTGATGGCAACGCCGCACAGCCGTATTCCCGTTTGGCAGGATGAACCTGATAATATCGTCGGCATTCTGCATGTGAAGGACTATTTCCACGCGTGGCACTTAGCTGAAAAGCACGGCAACCAACTTAAAATTGATACCATTTTGCAAGAACCTTACTTTGTGCCGGAAACAACCAATATTAGCCAACAGTTGTTTGAATTCCGCCGCCTCCGCCGCCACCTTGCCCTTGTGGTTGATGAATACGGCGACCTTCAAGGCTTGGTAACACTAGAGGATATTCTGGAAGAGATTGTGGGTGAAATTGAAGACGAGCACGATATTATCAGCCAAGATATTCAACAACATGATGATGGAACAATTACCCTACCTGGGGTTTTCCCTGTGCGGGATGCTAACCGAGATTTAGACTGGAACCTGCCTGAAGACGAAGATGCCGTTACCGTTGGCGGCTTGATGATGGACACACTGGGGCATATCCCCGCTGTAGGTGAAAGCGTTGACATCGCAGGGCTGACCCTTAAAGTTAAAACGAAGAAGCGCCAAGCCATTACCAGCGTTTTGGTAACCCCTATCCCTGAAGAAGAAAGTACCGATTAGTGGAATTTTTGATTGCCGCCGCAACTACATTGGCGGGTTTATTTGTGTTGGCCTACTCTGGCGATAAGCTTGTGGAAGGAGCAAGTGCCCTTGCCCAACGTTTGAAAGTGTCCGATGTTTTTATTGGTATCGTCATCATCGGCTTTGGTACCAGCTTGCCTGAAGTTATGGCAACTGTCTCTGCCGCATGGATGGGTAAAAATGAAATGGCGCTGGGGAATGTGATTGGCAGCAACATTGCCAACGTTGGCCTTATCCTCGCTGCTGCCCTCCTACTTGCTAAAAGCCGTGAAAACCTAAAAGGTAACAAGCGGGATTACTTTACCATGCTTGCGGCTATGGCCTTATTTACAATTTTGCTTCTAATTTTTGAGAAACTATCGCTTTTTTCAGGTATTTTACTGCTCGTTTTTCTCGCTTTTTATCTGTTTTTGTCTCTTAAAAGCAGTAAAAAAGGCTTTGAAGATGAAGGAGATATCTCGCTTTCTATGGGGGTTACGCTTCTTCTTGTTTTAGGTGGGCTTATCGGCCTTGCCCTTGGTGCAAACTTCCTCATTAACGGGGCGACCAGCATTGCCCGTATGTTTGGTGTATCCGAGCGTGTGATTGGTATTACCCTTGTAGCACTAGGCACCAGCCTGCCAGAACTTGCCGCTGCTGTTGCTGCCGCACGTAAGGGGAATTTAGGCCTTACCGTTGGAAATATATTAGGCTCTAATGTTTTTAATGTGTTGGCCGCCGCCTCTGCCAGCGCCGTGTTTATGCCCCTTCACTTGGATGGCTTCCACCTAGACCTCACGGTTATGATGTTATTTGCCCTTGTTACCAGCCTTTTGTTTACGGGGCGCATTAAAATTTCTTACTCAATACTTGGCCTCACCCTGCTTGGTGGCTATGCTGTTTATACCCTGTACTTAATTATGATGACGCAAGGACAATAACAATGAAGCGCATACTTTTTCTAACCCTATTTTTAGCTGCTTGCGGCGGTGGTAACGAAAGCTCTACTTCGTCATCTATTGACTACAGCCAAGCTGGTGAAGTCGCACAGGGAGATATGTTTGTGACGGCCAACATTGGCGGAGCAACCAATCTTGTGCCTTGGCTTGCAGGGGAAGCCAGTAGTTCGGAAATCACCCAGCATATTTATGAAAGCCTTTTGAAGTACGATAAAGATTTGAATATCGTTGGCAGCCTTGCTGACTCTTGGGACGTTAGCAATGATGGCAAAACTATTACCTTCAACCTCAGAAAAGACGTTACATGGCACGATGGCGAAAAATTTGATGCTCACGATGTTGCGACTACTTTCAACGCTTTAATTGACCCGAACACACGCACCCCCTACGCGGGCGATTTTCAAATGGTGGAAAATTTTGATGTGTTGGATGATGACACGATTCGTGTAACTTACCCCAAAGCATTTGCCCCTGCTCTTTCCAGTTGGGTTGGTTTAGCTATTTTACCGGAGCATATCCTTAAACTAGATGAAGATGTGAACGAAACGCGCCTTAAAAACACTGCTGTTGGTACAGGCCCCTATAAATTGGAAAAGTGGGACCCGCAGGGCGATACTGTTTTAGTTGCTAACCCGAACTACTATAAGCCTCGGGCAAACTTGGAAAAAATTCGTATTCGTATCATTCCTGATTTGGACACGCAGTTTTTGGAACTTAAAGCTGGCAAGTTGGACTCCATGGCGCTTAAGCCCGTTCAATTTACGCGCTTAACCAGCGGAGATACCTTTACAAAGCAGTACGCTAAGTACGCTTACCTTGGTTTTGGTTATACCTACCTTGGTTTTAACCTTAAAAATCCACTTTTTTCCGACAAACGTGTTCGCCAAGCTTTAAGTTATGCGACACCTCGCCAGCAACTTGTGGATGGCATCCTTATGGGTAAAGGCCGTGCGATTACAGGCGTTTTTAAACCTGAAACATGGGCGGATAATACGCATTTAAATATTCACCCGTATGACTTGGATAAAGCCAAAGCTTTACTGGCAGAAGCAGGTTGGACGGATAGCAATGGTGACGGTGTTTTGGATAAAGACGGCCAACCATTCCAGTTTACAATCATTACCAACCAAGGGAATGACCAACGCATAAAAACAGCCGAAATTTTGCAACAAAACTATGGCAAAATAGGTATTAAAATAACTATTCAGGTTCAAGAATGGCGGACGTTCTTAGAAAACACTTTATACCCAAGAAATTTTCAGGCTTTTATTTTGGGCTGGCGCCTATCGCCAGAGCCTGACCCGTATGACATCTGGCATTCCAGCAAACAAGGCCCGCAAGAGTTTAACGTTGTCGGGTTTGAGAATGAGGAAGCTGACCGCTTAATGACGGAAGCCCGCCATACTTTTGACCAAGGCAAGCGCAAGGAATTGCTTGACCGTTTTCAGGAAATTTTACACGAAGAGCAACCAACACTTTTGTTGTACGCCCCTGAAACGCTTATTGCGCTTCATAAACGTATTAAAAACATTCACTCTGCCCCAGCGGGTATCAGCCATAATTTTGAAGAATGGTACGTACCAACTGAGCAGCAAAAGTACAAAACAGATATCGTCCCTTAATCGCCACACCCCTTCTTAGGGACGAACACCTCCCCTTTGACGCCTCCATACTAGTAGGCGCAAACTGTTGTGCATGTGGAGAGAGATTACCCCTCAAGTCTTTTTGTGCACCCTTTTTTGCGGTGTTCTTAGCTATGGCTATGCGGAAGAGGCTCCCCTTCCTCCTATATATATCAACCAAGAAATTACGCTGAAATCTGGTGAGGCTTTAACCCAAACACTTACGCGCGCGGGTTTTAGCAATGCCGATGCCCATGCCGTTACCCACCCCCTCAAAAAAAAGGTAGCGCTCAACCGTTTACGCCCTGGCAATACTATAACCGTTGGCTACTGGCTGGATAATAACCAAACTCTCAACAGCTTATCCTTCAATGCCCCGCACGATAAAATTGCCGAGGTTTCTTTAAAAGACGGTACTTACGAAGCTACCGTTAAAGACAGACCCCTTACCCGTGTTCGCTCTGTTTCTGTCGGTAACATCCGCGGTTCTTTGTATCATTCAGCCAAAAAAGCGAATTTACCTGCCTCTTTAGTACCAGACTTTGCCAATTTATTTGCTTACGAGCTGGACTTTACGCGGGACATCCGCGCGGGTGATTCCTTCCGTGTTGTGTTTGATGAAATACGGGATGAAAGCGGCGAGTACGTCCGTAGTGGTAATATTTTAGCGGCAGAGCTTTACGCACGCGGCAAAAAGCGCAGCGCCTATAGGTTTAAGGATAACCGTGGCGTTATTGAATACTATGATGAAAACGGCAGCCCGAAGAAGAAATTATTGTTACGCACCCCGTTAGAGTTTACGCGCATTTCCAGCCACTTTAACCCTAGCCGTAAACACCCTGTGCTGGGTTATACAAAAGCACACCGCGGTACAGACTTTGCTGCCCCTACCGGCACACCCGTCAAAGCCGCAGGTAACGGTGTTATTGAGCGTGCGAACTGGTATGGCGCTTATGGAAAATACGTCCGTGTACGACACACAGGCAAATATAAAACAGCTTACGCCCACCTGCACCGCATTGCCCGCGGTATAAAACCCGGAAAGCGCGTGCGGCAAGGCCAAGTGATTGGTTACGTTGGCACAACAGGGCGCTCAACTGGCCCTCACCTGCATTATGAGGTTCATGTAAACGGCAAACGGGTGAATGCTATGCGCGCTAAAATTCCTGCTGGCAATCCACTCCCCAGAAAGCTGCGCGGCCAATTCCATCAACTTGTGACGAACATGAAATCCCTTTGGGAAGTTCAGGTGGCCAAAAATAACGAAAACCAAGGTTAGCCCCTTCAAAACGTTTTAGCCCCGCAAAATGCGGGGCTTTTTATAATAAAACTCAATAATAATCGTAAGTAGCTAGGCTGCCTTTGCGGTTTTTCGTTTCTTAAGAGCTTCCTGCTGCCCTTTAACAAAAAAATAAATTTCTTCTGGAAAGTCTTCTTCCTCTGCAAGGCTTTTCAAAAGTTTTCCAGCAGGGCTGTTAATATTTACGGACAAATGAATGCTCTGCCCTCTAGGTAATTCTGAAAGTTGAGAAAGAAGACTTTTCTTCTTTTCTTCAGCTCTACTTTTATCCTTTTTCTTCGCTTTAACAATTTGGCCGAGCAATTGCTCTACTTCGCTTGAGGTTATCAAAATATTCTCCTGAAAGAATGAGTGTGAATTTTTGAATAATTTCCACCGTTTAAATACGGTTACGCAGAGAAATAGCTGTATATTAACTAAACGGTAAAAATAATCCTTTCAGGCTATAAAAAAAGAGGGCGTAACACAACCTCTTTTTGCATACATTTTGACTAAAATATTAACTTAAGCGTTACATAACGCCTTTTTGCGTAAAATTTGATACAATTTTCACCGCAATTCTTTTTACGCGTTTCCAATTAAAATTCCCGCCAAGAAAACCAATACGCCCCCAAGTACAATTTGTAATAATGTGGTGCCCCACGGGCTATCCATAAACTTGTGGCGAATCCAAGCGATAATCAGTAACTCTACGGATACCACGGCCACAGCCAAAGTTGTGGCAATATGTACGTCTGGAATGAGGTACGGCAGCGTATGCCCTATGCCACCGATGGTCGTCATAATACCGCTGGAAACACCGCGCACCCAAGGACTGCCGCGGCCTGAGATTTCTCCATCGTCCGAGAGGGCTTCTGCAAACCCCATGCTGATGCCAGCCCCCACGCTGGCGGCCATACCAACTAAGAATGTATCCCAACTATTTTGCGTAGCAAAAGCGGCCGCAAATAATGGAGCCAGCGTAGAAACAGAGCCATCCATAAGCCCAGCCAGCCCCGGCTGCACAACCTCTAGCACAAATTTTCGATGCGCGTGTTCACGTTCTTTTTGTTTTTCATCTTGCGGTACATGCTCTTCTTCTAACGCCCCTGCGGTATGCTCATGCCCTGCCTCAGCTTCAGCTAAATCTCCCAGTAATTTTCTTGTTTGAGCGTCTGCTGTTTTCTTTGCTGCGGCTTCATAAAAACGTTGTGCCTGCTGTTCCATTTCTTGCGCCTGCAAGCGCATAGCATCCGGCCCTAACGGCATAACTTTCCATAACGGCTGGGCTTTGATAAATCCGCTGATATCCTCGCGTTTTAACAGCGGAATGTGCTCCCCAAAACGGGTTTGGTACCTTTCAATCAGTTGGCGTCGATGTTCGTTTTCCTCAGCCGCCATGGCCATAAACATTTTGGCGGTGGCTGGGTATTCCTCTTTTAGGTTATTAGCGTAATCTGCATATGTACGGCCGTCCTCTTCTTCTGCCGTAATAGCTAAAGCCAAAATTTCTTGCTCGGTTAAGTCCTTGAATTTTCGACGTTGCCTGAAGCTGAACATACCTTCACCTTTTTGTTTTATGGATTAGTAGTTTAACCAATCTTCCCCTTACATGCAAAAAAGACAGTGGCAAAAATTATTTCAACCCACCGTCTTTTTTGACTTTTTTCCAAAGGTTTAAAGCACAAGCTATTGCAGCTTTTTCACTCTTTTTTAAGCCATAAATAGAGCCTAAGCTTTTAAAACTCTCACTTTCTCCACTTTTGCTAGCTATTAAACCAATCAGAATCAAAGGGCCTAAAGCTCTCAATGCAACTGAGCAATAAAGCCCATTTTCGTCTTGAACTGGTTTTGTATATCTTATTTCCCATTTTTTTCTATTACCAATAGGAATTTTTTGTATAAATACTTTTGCTCCTTCTGCTTCTAAAGCTGCAGTTACAGCCTCTAAAAGTTCTGCCATATATCCCTCCTTGGGTTTGGCAAGATTGACTTATAACTTCCCGTATATGCAAAATTCTGGCATAACTCAAGTATGAGTATTCAAAAAACTAGTTTTACCCTCCCCCGTGCTGATATTATGCCGTTCAGTGATTTTTCAGCCCTTACTGGCATTGCTTTGGATGTTGGAGAAGTACAAGCAGACGACGCTTTATACTGCCTTACGTGGTTTCCTGCTAACCTTGAAGAACAAACGATGTTGAAAGAGCAACTCCCAACCTTAGGCCATACAGACGCTTTAGTTTGGGAAGATGTTGTTGAAGAAAACTGGCAAGCTAAGGCATTGGCTGATTTTCCACCAATTCCCATTGGTCAGTTTGTTATTACTCGTAACGATGAAGAAATTGAAGATGATAAAATTCGCTTGCGTATCCCTGCTGCTATGGCTTTTGGGAGCGGTGAACACGCAACAACAGCTGGTTGCCTACATTTGTACCAAAACC
Organism: Alphaproteobacteria bacterium; assembly: GCA_028817875.1. GTDB lineage: Bacteria > Pseudomonadota > Alphaproteobacteria > UBA2136 > JAPPOO01 > JAPPOO01. The sequence goes on from JAPPOO010000015.1 coordinate 19,728, forward strand.
TTTCTAAAACCCCGCAAAATATCTTAGATATGGGTTGCGGTAGCGGCATTTTAGCTATTGCTGCGGCAAAACGGGATAGTGTTCCTGCTCTGTGTATCGACATCCACGAACCAAGCATTGATATTTGCAAAGAAAATGCGCAAGAAAACGGTGTTGAACCTCTTATAACTGCTGTTGTAGGTGATGGCTTTAAAGCTGTTGATGTACAAAACCAAAAGCCATTTGAGCTTATTTTTGCCAATATTTTAGCCCAACCTTTGGTAGACATGGCAGCGGACTTGAAGGACTGCCTTAAGTCTGATGGAGTTGCTATTCTTTCAGGTTTTTTGGATAATCAAGAAACTATGGTTGCTGATGCCTATAAAGCTTTAGGGCTGACGCAAATAGACCGACATACTCAAAACCAAGGTGCTGATGTTTGGGTTGCTTTGACATTTAAAAAAGAAGGATAAATTTTGAGATGAAGACGGCACGCCTTCTTTATAGTTGCGATGCAGATTGGTATTATGCAACAGATATCCATGTTTCTGACCCTGCCCCGTGGTGCCAAATAACTGATGGAAAAACACATGCTTGTGTAAGTGCTTTAGAGTTTGGCCTTACTCAAAGCCATCCTCACAAAGTTGATACTGTTCATTCCATGCCTTCTTTAAGCCAACGTGATAAAGATTTACCCCCCCTGCTTGGTACCTTCAAATATATGTTAGACCACGCAGATTGGCCTGATGTTATTGAAGTTCCTGCAAATTTTCCTGCCCAAATATTTGTACAGATGAAAGAAGCTGGCTGGCCAGTTACCGTAGTAGATGACCCTTTTTTCCCAACACGCCCACTTAAAACAGCCGCAGAAATTGAAAAAATTCGCCACGCCCAACATATTAATGAAGCGGGCGTTGCCCACCTCCGTACTATTCTGGCAGAGGCTGAAATTGGTTTAGAGAACAAGCTCTTTTGGCAAGGTCAACCACTTACAAGTGAAGTTTTAAAAGGAGAGCTTGGCAGTTTTCTTCTTAAACAAGGCTGTGATGACTTTGGTGGCGGCCCTATTATCGCAGGCGGTGCCCAAAGTGCTACCCCGCATGACCGTGGGCACGGTCAACTTTACGCTCACCAGTTTATTATTATTGATAGCTTTCCCCGTGGGCCAGAAAACTATTACGGAGATTTAACCCGAACCTATTTAAAAGGTACGCCCACCCAATGGCATAAAGATGTTTATGCGGCTGTTCTTGCAGGGCAAGAAGCAGGGCTTAATGCTTTAAAGGCAGGTATTACGGGCGAATATGTCCATAAACACGTTGTTGATACTATTGCTGGTTATGGTTTTGAAACAGGCCAAACGGAAGATGGTACACCTTACGGTTTTTTCCATAGTACTGGCCATCATCTTGGTTTAGAGGTTCACGATGTAGGTGGGCGTATGCTTTCAGTTGGAGGGCCTGAGCTTAAAGCTGGCATGGTAACTTCAGTAGAGCCTGGGCTATACTACCCTCCTAGCACTTACAATAATCACTTTGGTGGATGCCGCATTGAGGATATTGCTGCCATTACCGAAGAAGGGCATGATAACTTAACAACCTTGCCTAAAGACGACTGGATTGTTGATTAAGCCTTCGTATTTTTTCGTTGTTATTCTTTTCGCATAAACACTTGACGAAGCCTTGTAAATCAACGAAAAGAAACCTACTTAAAAACTCCACAAACTAAAGAATGAATGGATAAACATGGAACGTGTTTTAGAACGTTGGCTCCCCAAGCTACCTGAAAAATGGTCGCTTTCTGTTGTAAAAATTGAAGTACTAGCAGGTTTAACCGTTGCTTTGGCACTTGTTCCAGAAGCTGTTGCCTTTTCTTTTGTTGCAGGTGTTCAACCCTTAGTTGGGCTTTACGCCGCCTTTTTAGTTGGTTTAATTACTGCCTGCATTGGTGGGCGCCCTGGTATGATTTCAGGCGCAACAGGTGCCCTTGCTGTTGTTATGGTTTCTCTTGTTGCTCAACACGGTGTGGAATACTTGTTTGCAACTGTTCTACTTATGGGCCTCCTTCAAATACTTGCAGGAATCTTACATCTAGGTAGGTTTATTCGTATTGTTCCTCACCCAGTTATGCTTGGTTTTGTAAATGGTTTAGCTATTGTTATTTTTCTCGCCCAAATGGGGCAGTTTAAAGTTAATGGTGTTTGGATGAACGGCCAAAGCCTTTACCTCATGCTAGGGCTTGTTGCAGCAACGATGGCTATTATTTACCTATTTCCACGCCTTACTAAAAGCATCCCCTCGCCTTTAGTTGCCATTGTTACCGTCAGCATTGCTGTTATTAGTTTAGGGTTAGACACGAAAACAGTGGGAGATTTAGCAAGCATTTCAGGCGCCTTCCCTCAGTTTCATATCCCTATGGTTCCTTTCACTTTAGAAACTTTGTACATCATTTTTCCTTATGCTGTTATTTTAGCTGCTATTGGGCTTATTGAATCCCTCCTAACACTTACAGTGGTTGCTGAGATGACAGAAAGCTATGGCTCATCCCGCAAAGAATGTTTAGCCCAAGGTACAGCAAACACTGTTACAGGGCTGTTTGGCGGCATGGGTGGCTGCGCTATGATTGGCCAAAGTATGATTAACGTCGCCTCAGGTGCGCGGCACCGGTTAAGTGGTATTTCAGCGGCTCTTTTCTTACTTACTTTTATTCTGTTTGCTTCAGGGCTTATTGAAAGAATTCCCATCGCCGCACTTGTTGGGGTCATGTTTGTTGTTGTTATTGGTACATTTGAATGGGCTTCCTTCAAAATTGTAAAAGAAGTACCTAAGGAAGATGCTTTTGTACTGGTGCTGGTTACGGTTGTAACTGTACTGACTGACCTTGCTATTGCAGTGATTGTTGGCGTTATTATTTCAGCACTGGTATTTGCTTGGAAATCCGCTAGGCACATTCGTGCGCATACTATTACAGAGGAAAAAGGCCAAAAAACTTACCTACTGGAAGGCCCTTTATTTTTTGGAAGTGCTTCAAACTTTCGTGAAATTTTTACTCCAAAAGAAGACCCGAAAGATGTGGTTGTAGACTTCGCAAAGTGCCGTGTTTTGGACCATAGCGGGATTGAAGCTATTGATACACTTGCTGAACGTTACATGCGTAATAATATTCAGCTTCATTTACGTCACTTGAGTACGGATTGCCAAAAACTTCTTTCTAAAGCAAGCCGTTTTGTAGAGCCTGACGATAAAGAAGACCCACACTACGGTTTAGCTGTGGATTATACAAAAATTCGCCAAAAGTAAATTCATCTATCTTAAATAGGATAAGGGCAGTACTTTATTAAGAACTGCCCTTACTTATTGATTAACTTCTCTTAATCGTATACTTTCATACTTAACCTAAATTACATTTTTCACCCTTTTTTTGAAGGAGATACCCTATGTGTAGTAACATCACACACCTTATTCATCTACCACCTAGCAGCAGTGATAAAGAGCAAGAAGCTCTTACTGCGCTTTGCACAGGTATTAAAAATATGTCAAATACAGTTGTTCGTTTTTGGAAAGAGTCCAACTTTCCTTTTGAAACCTACCCCTCTACTACTACTTTTATAACGTACGGTGTAGATTATGCTCCAGAAGTCTGTTTTCAGATGAGACGACGGCATGAGGTTAACTGGTGGGAACTCAATGGCTCCCCCTTTGGCTCTGGCCATACAGACCACTTTAGGCTTTGGCATAAAGGTTACGCACCAAAGTTTGATAAAAATCTAATCTCTTCTGACGATACGAACCGCTGGGACAGCTTTGGTTTGCATCTTTCTGATTGGAAAGATACTGATGAAAATGCTCCTATTCTACTGTTAGTGCCAACGCAGGCTGTTCTAACAAGTATGAATACATACGCCTCAACCCCAAGTCAGTGGATAGAAGCTATGCGGCAGCTTTTCCCAGACGAAAAAAAGTTTGAAATTAGATATCACCCTGCTGTAACACCTAATCAGAGTGAATTTCACGACCTACTTGAGAAAAATAGCTATAAGTTTATTCTAACATTCAATAGTGCTAGTGCCAACGAAGCTTTAGCGGCTGGTGTTCCAGCTATTGGTAATGCACATTTAACTGCGATTCCTAGCTGGAATGGTATAAGCCTTTTGAAAAAATCAACTTCTACGGAGGTTATTTCTGCTTGTAAACGAGCTAATCGTAACCATCTTTTTGCTTCTCTTTCAAAGCAGACTTTTTCTTCGAATGAACTGGCTGAGCCAGATATTATAAGCAAGCTTCTAGCTTAGTTTTACGAAAAAATCCGACACCTTTACAGTGCCGGATTTTTTCTTTTGAGGCATGTTTTGCTGAAGACTTCGGATTTTTGTGAAAATTTTACTTTTTTGCACCTAAAATCACTCTTTTTTAACTTTTTTTATTCTTTTTTCACATGCTCATAATGCTTATTTAGCCTTGTTTTACGCTATTTTTAACCGTTTTTGAGGTATTTTACGCTCCAATTTTTTTACAAAAAATAAGCCAAAAATTTAAGTATGCTTTTTACCTTCTGCAACAATATCACCAGCGTAAACTGTGTGTGTCGTACCATCGGCCGTTGTGAGCTCTAATGCCCCCTCTTTATTTAAACCTGTAGCGAGGCCTGATACTTTATTTCCTTCACTGTGCCAAACCACTGCTGAGCCAATGGTACAGCAAGCTTCTTTATAATCAGCTGCTATGGATGCAGACCACCCTTGCTCTTCGTACGTAGCTATATACTCCGAAATAGATGCCAATACAGCGCTAATCACTTGCTCTCGTTTCAGCGTTTTTCCTGCGCTTTCTTGAAGAGAGATTCCAGGGAAATCCGAAGGAAGTTCTTTGAGAGGCTTATTCACGTTAATGCCTATACCAAGAAGGGCAAAATTACTCCCCTGCTCTACCAAAATGCCCGCTAACTTTTTATCTTGTAGAAATAGGTCGTTTGGCCATTTAATATAAATATTTTCTTGTACAAATGGCTGTAAAGCGCGCTGTAATGCTAGGGAAACCAGTAGCGCTAATTGCCCTTTCATCCCTTCCCGCAAAATAACCGTCATAGCAATATTACACTCAGCAAAATGTTCCCATACACGGCCACGGCGGCCACGCCCACGCGTTTGTACCTCAGCAAATATTGTTGTTAGGTGATCTGCGCCTTGGCGAGCTAACTGGGCTGCTACATCCATAGTAGATGTTGTTTCAGGCAGATAGTGGAATTCAGATGGTGCTTGAATTACCTCTAAATTAAGCACTAGAACCAACCCTGTACAGCTTGCATAGCTAATTTCCATAATGGATGCGGCAGAATAAATAGACCGAGTGTTAGCGCAGCTCCCGTTATACTTACCAAACGTAACTGCAGTGGCTGAGCCGCATCCCACTGCTGCTCACCTTTTTCAAAGTAAATTGTTTTAAGGAGTTTTAAGCTATAGAACACTGCCACAGCAGAAGATAGTACACCAACAATGACCAAGCCTAATAAACCGGATTCCATAGCAGCTTGGAACACATAAATTTTAGCAAAAAATCCTGCAAGTGGTGGTACTCCTGCCAGAGAAAATAAGCACAGCAATAAGATACCTGCTAATACAGGATGGGTACGCCCTAACCCTGTGAAATCTCCTATGTTTTCAATATCTACAGCGCGTTTCCGCAGTTGTAGTAGTACTGCAAATAGACCTAGCAATGTAGCAATATATGTTACTGTATAAAATAATGCTCCTGCAAAGCCAGTGCCAGTTCCAGCGGCTATTCCAACCAATAGGAAACCAACTTGAGCAATAGATGAGTAAGCCAGCAAACGCTTAATATTTGTTTGTACAATCGCCAGCAAAGATCCACCCACCATTGTAAGCATAGCAAAAAGGCTTATTGTGGGTTGCCATACATTTTGAAGGGTTGCAAATGGCTCTAGCAATACTCGCATTAATAAAGCCACTGCAGCCAATTTTGGTAATGTTGACATAATAGCTGTTACTGGTGTTGGTGCACCTTCATATACGTCTGGCGTCCACATATGAAATGGCACAACTGATAGTTTAAAGAGAATACCCGCGAGTATAAAGACAAAAGCAACTATTAACGCTGGGTTTAGTGGCTCTCCTGCTTGAATAAGAGATGTAATACCTGCTGCTACACCTGTGTAAGAAATATCTCCAGTCAGGCCGTAAAGCAAGCTCATACCGTAAAGAAGTACACCTGAAGCTAATGAACCTAGTACGAAATATTTTAAGCCTGCTTCGGAAGATTTTGCATTTTCTCGCATAAATGCGGCTAGAATATATAAACAAAAGCTCATCATTTCTAGCCCTACGTAGAGGGTTAACAGGCTATCAGCAATGATAAGTGTACGTATTCCTAATATACAAAAAATGAGAAGAACATAAAACTCACCACGATGGTACTGGTGCCGTGTTAAGAAGTCTCGCGCTATAAGGGATAGTCCCATTCCTCCTATTAAAACAATACCACCTACAAAACGGCTAAATGTATCTACTTTCAACAAAGGGAGTGTGTCTGTATGCCCTATTCCTTCCCATTGCAAACCTAATGCAATAAATAGCCCGACAAATGTCATTACCATTGCGCGGTTGGCTATTTGGGCTGACGTACCTGTCGCAAACAGCAAAATGAGCATACCCCATATGGCTAAAAATATTTCAGGAAGAATTGGCAATAACTGTATTGTCTCCACTAATGGTGTCCCTCCTCTTTAATCATAGTTTCACTTTTTTGTAGAAGCTCCGAACTTTCTGGGCTGTACTTAGCTGCCAATTCCCGAACACTTTCTCTTGTTATATCCAGTGTTTTATCTGGCATTAAACCAATATAAAAAACGAAAAATATTAGAGGAATAAACATCACTATCTCGCGCATGTTTACATCGTTTAATTTACGCACTGTCGTATTTTTAGCTTCACCAAATACCATCTTCCGATATAGCCACAACATGTATAAAGCCCCTAGTACAACACCGCTAATTGCCACAAGAGTTGCAACTTGAGCGACAGCATAACTACCAGATAAAATTAAAAATTCTCCCACAAAACTGTTTGTTCCTGGTAACCCTACTGAGGCAAGCATGAATACCATAAAGATACTAGCGTAAATAGGCATACGCTCTACTAAGCCGCCAAAGTGGGTTAGATTACGCGTGTGCATACGGTCATATACAACACCAATCAACATAAACAATGCTGCAGAAACAATACCGTGATTTACCATTTGCAGAATCGCGCCCTGCATTGCATCTGCTGTACCCGCAAAAATCCCTAGTGTCACAAATCCCATATGAGAAACTGAGCTGTAGGCAATCATTTTTTTAACATCTACCTGAGCAAAGGCTACAAGCGCCGCCCATACAATCGCAATTGCACTTAGTGCGAACATCATTGGTGCAAAAAATGTGCTAGCATCTGGTAAAATAGGAAGACTAAATCTTAAAAAGCCATAAGCCCCCATTTTCAACAATATTCCTGCGAGAATAACCGAACCTGCTGTTGGTGCTTGCACGTGAGCATCTGGCAACCATGTATGAAATGGCCACATAGGAACTTTCACAGCAAATGCTGCAAATAGTGCGAGCCATAACCATTTTTGTTCTATCAGTGTTAAATTAAGCTCTGCCAAATGTTGAATATCAAAGCTTCCACCACCACGTTGGTATAGGTATAGCATAGCGGCCAACATCAAAACTGAACCAACAAAGGTATAAAGGAAAAATTTAAGTGCGGCGTAAATGCGGTTTTCCCCGCCCCAAATACCAATTAATAAAAACATTGGTATAAGCATAGCTTCCCAAAATACATAAAATAGAACAA
>JAPPOO010000025.1 GCA_028817875.1 Alphaproteobacteria bacterium
ACACAGCATTAACCTATACAAATATAACGCTTTTACATTAAGCTCCTCCCCACACCTACTATAAAGAGAACAACAAAACATGACCGAAGCATCCAAAAAACCTGTATTAGTCCCTGTTGTCGCAGGCGTTATTTTACAAAAAGCCGGTAAGTTTTTACTGGTTCAGGAAAAACAACCACAAGCTTATGGCCTATGGAACCTACCCGCAGGTAAAGTAGACGAAGGAGATACAATAGAAGAAACAGCTATTAAGGAAGCCTTTGAAGAAACTGGATACCATGTCGAACTCATCAAGAAAATGCGCGTTTACCAATCAACAGCAACTGAACCACCTAAACATGCTTTCACTGCAAATATCCTCTCTGGATCTTTAACAATCCCAGAAGACGAAATTTTAGACGCTGGGTGGTTTTCTTTAGAAGAGATTGAAGCCATGACCAACAAACTTCGCTGCTCTTGGGTGTTAGACGTTATTAAAGAGAGCCCCCAATAAATTCTTTCTCCCACGCCGCAAGCTTATCAAAAACTGTATTGGCAACAGTTTCAGCAGGCATATCCAAAAAGAAGCGTCTATCTTCAGGTATCACAACCTTATCGTCCAAGTGTTTATCCGCCCAGCGCGCCACATCCAACATAATATAAACAAGATCTTTCCCCTTCTGGGTCAAATAGTACAACTTGCGGCGCTTACTCTCAGGATGTTGGACAAACGTAATAATACCTGCCCCTTCAAGCTTTTTTAATCTGCCTGATAAGATATTGCTAGAAATCCCCTCTTCCCCAGCCAACATATCTTTATATTCATGCCGACCTAAAAACATAAGGTCCCGAATCACCAATAGCGTCCAATGGTCACCAATAATATCCAAAGCGCAAGCCATTGGGCAGCAAGAACTGGTGCAATGTTCTAATTTAGTAACCATAGGCAAACTATATGCTAACTTCTCCAAAATTTCACTTGCATAATGCAATTATTTACCCATAATAATACTTGCATATTACAACTATAAAAATGGAATTACCTAATGACCCGCATAACACAGTTTATAACCGCCTACTTTGTCATTACTATGACATGGGCTTACTCATGGCATATGTTCTGGTTTCATGATTTATATATTAGCTGGGGTGCATTCACGCGCAAAGAACCCATCATACCACTTGGTATCGCTGCTATACTCATCCAAGGAGCTGTTGTTGGCTACCTATACCCCAAATTTTATCAAAACGGGAACCATTTGGTACAAGGGGTTAAGTTTAATCTAATCATCGGTTTGATGACCTATACCGCTATGGGTTTTGCAACAGCGGCAAAGTTTCAAATCAACCCAATTTCAGAATTTCTTGCTTACCACACAGCCTTCCAAGCAATCCAGTTTACATTAACTGGTCTGGCTCTCGGCTTTGTGTACGGCAGAAATACCCCAAACAAACAATAGAAGAGAACATAATGTCTAACTTAGAAATAGCTAAAAAGGTATGCATAGCTTGGTGCACAAAAGATATTACAACACTGCAAGAATACTTACATGATAACTACGAGTTTACTGGCCCCATGACGGGAACAAAAACCAAAGAACAATCAATTGAGTGCGTTCAATCGTGTAATTTTGAAAGTAGCATAGAAAATTGTGAAGTTATTGAGCAAAACAATAAACTTGTTCATGCATTCGATATGGTCATCACAGCACCGCTTCAAAGCAGAATCCCCACCGTTGAAATCATGGAATTTGAAAACGGTAAAGTAATCAAATCTCGTATGTTTTTTGATACGGCTCTATTTCCACAAGCAGAAAAAGGCAGCTGTTGCGATACCAACGTTGCTTAACCAAACTGCAAGCTCAGTAACATTTCATAAAGCCCGCGACCTAAGCGGGCTTTTTTAACTTCACAAATCCAGCAAAAAGGTATACAATACAAGAAACTTTTTCTTTTCACAGTACATCACGGAAGGACAAAACTATGGTCTTTTTCTATCAGTCCGTCATCCGTATTACAAACGGAGAGGTAGACGCACAAGTTACTGACCCAACAATCCCTATTGAACTCGACACAAACGGAAGCAGCCGAACATACATTATCGACGATACTCTAGAAAAAACCTTTGTTCTATTAGATATCGGCAAAATCATTATCGATAATACTTTTACCGGCACTGCCATCACAAACCAAGGTAATGTAGATATAAACGTTCTAAATAAAAGAAACGTTTTCACTCCTAAACGTGGTTATATCCATACGATACACAGACCGCCAACAAGCATAATCCTCCAAAAACCCCTCACCGATTGCCACTTACACATATACGGCGCCGGAAATATCATCATCAACGGCCCGTTTACAGATACTACCGAAGGAATTCGCTCATATGCAGCAGCCTAACCAATACACCAAGCCACCCTTACAGGGTGGTTTTGGTCATTTAAGCCAAGCAACTAACAAAAAACAGGAAGGCAAAAAATTGGTGGACCCGAGCGGGATCGAACCGCTGACCTCCTGCGTGCAAAGCAGGCGCTCTCCCAGCTGAGCTACGGGCCCATACGTTTTGAATGTCATCAGTATCACCATTTTTTCTAAAAGAAAAAATGGTGGGCCAGGCAAGACTCGAACTTGCGACCCCTGCGTTATCAACACAGTGCTCTAACCAACTGAGCTACTAGCCCGCTTCCTGACAACAACGTCATGAACGAGCAGGAACATAGGATGCCTACTAACTTCTGTCAATACGAAAAAACAGCTTTCGCTCAAATAACTAGCATCTTGTGTATGAATTCGTTATCCTCCTGCTATGCTGTATATAAAAAGAAACAAACAAGGCGACATCACGGGCCTTACTGAAAATCAAGCAAACGGCACAGAGGCCTTGGATTTAGCAAAGGAAGATGTGCTTGCTTACCTTAAGTCAGAAGGCATTTCTCCTGCCGAAGCCGCCGAGCGCTCTCTTTCCTCAACAGACTTCCAACTCATCCGCGTTTTGGAAGATTTAATTGAGGTTTTGGTCAAAAAAAATGTCATTCAGCTAACAGATTTACCAACTGAAGCTATTTCAAAACTTTACACACGTACCAATTTGCGCCAACAGCGCTTCAGTTTAAACAACCTCATTAATGAGGACGAGGAACAACTCCCTCTATGATTCACCTACCGGTGTTTGACCCCGTCGCACTTAACATTCCCATCCCATATGTAGGAGACCTCCCCATCCGCTGGTATGCCCTTGCCTACATTGGCGGTTTTTTGCTAGGGCACCGCTATTTGCTACATTTAGTAGCGAAACACCCTGTTCAAAACCTTACGAAAGAACGTGTAGAAAACCTATTCATCTATATTGTACTCGGCGTTATTTTAGGCGGACGGTTCGGTTTCGTTTTATTCTATCATCTGCCATACTTCATCCAACACCCTCTACATATTTTTTATACGTGGCAAGGAGGCATGAGTTTCCACGGCGGTATTCTTGGCGTTACCATTGCAGGACTTTTATTTTGTTGGAAGCACAAAATCCACCCAGCAGATGTAGGAGACCGCCTCGCAATCGTTGTTCCCATTGGGCTATTACTAGGACGCATTGCAAACTTCATTAATGGTGAACTTTGGGGACGCCCCACAGACCTCCCATGGGCAATGGTCTTCCCAACCGACCCAACTCAGCTACCACGCCACCCTTCCCAACTGTACGAAGCAGGGCTAGAAGGCGTCTTACTTCTTACCGTCTTATGGTTTATCAGCCGCAAAACCATCCGCCGTTGGCAACCTATGGGTATTTTCATTTTAGGGTATGGCCTAGCACGTTTTACAGTGGAATTCGTCCGCCAACCGGAAGAACATCTCTACCTAGAAGGCTTTTACCTCACCAGCGGCCAGTGGCTCAGCGTACCAATGCTCCTCGTCGGCACGTATATACTCTTTATCAAAGCCAGAAAAACAAACCTTAAATAGCAAAAAAGCCACCCACTACAGGCAGCCTTTTTACCAAAATTTTATATTTCTTCGTGCTTTTTTTCTAACAACTCATTACGCATAACCAAAAAAGAAAAAATGATCACCATCAGAGCAATTATCTGCGTAACCCACCAAGCATGAGGGGCAACTGCAGCGCTATCATAAAAATTACTAACTGTTGCAAATACCAACAGTGTTAGCATCCCTACAGCTACACCGCTTAAACAGCTAGTAATATGGCTGTTTAACTTCATAACAGTTGAAAGAATAAGGGTAACTATACAGCTTAAAACCCCTCCAACGACCAGAATAACCGTAGCCCACGTGACATATACAGAGCTGGAAATAAAGGTAAGTTCAGCCACCCAACTATCAGAAAGGTAAGAGTGGAAAAACACAGATAAATACAGCGCTGCCGGAGGTATAGCCCCCAAAAAAAGCGTTAGGTAATACTTCCAAGACATTTCTTGAAAGAGCATTAATGAATAGACTAGAAAGCATATACCAGCGAGGTAAACAGCCGATGGATGAACATTAAAACGCCCAACCAGTATAGCCATTCCCATAAGCAAACAAAACGATACAGTTGCTGAGGCTAAAAGTACCTTCTCTCTACCTCCATCACCTAACCAGTCATAGTAAATCCAACCAGCAACAAAAGGAAAAAGAAGACACCCTACAACAACAACATAGTCTTGCTGAAGCGTTACCAGCGCACCGAAATGGCTGATTTGCGCAGGCAACTGCAATACAAGCCACGAAAATGCTACTGCAAGCAGTATTCCTCCAATTGAACACCACAAAACAACCGCATAACGCTCTTTTTTAGATAATTCAGACATAAAGTCCTCCACAGAGTTTAAGGCAACATGCCTTTTTAAACAGAAATCAAAGTAGTTCTAAACTCGTATACCTTCATTATTCTGACTTTTCAATAGACATCTCAATACACACTCCCCTAACCTGCCTGCATGAACACACCGCTACACCAAATTATTTTGGATAAAATCCAAACCGAAGGCCCCATCACAATCGATACCTATATGGAGCTTTGCCTCTACCACCCAAAACATGGTTTTTATATGAATCCCAACGCAATTGGTGCCAAAGGCCATTTCACCACCGCACCAGAAATCACCCCGCTCTTTGGAGAAACATTAGCTATCTGGGTCACACAAAAATGGGAAGAGCTTGGCAAACCTACTGCCTTCACCCTTGCTGAAGGCGGCCCCGGCAAAGGTACACTCATGACTGACCTTCTCCGTACCCTCAAACGCATCAGCCCTGATGCCTACCAAGCCGCCACAGTTATACTTATGGAAACTTCCCCTCACCTTCGTGGAGAACAAGCCATCACTTTGCAAAACCATACTGTTGACTGGGCGGAAAACCTCAGCGAAATCCCGTGGCAAGAACCAACTATTTTCATTGCAAACGAATTATTAGATGCCTTCCCCATCGTACAAACGTTGTCAGACGGCACGCCACGTACTATTACCGCTATAGAAAACGAACTCGGTTTTACGGATAACGATGCCACCCATGCGGAATCCTCCCCCGCCCAAATAGAATTTTTAACTGCACTTAAAGCACACCTTACCCAAGGAGTTGCTCTGTTTATTGACTACGGCTACACCCACGGTACGGGCAACACTTTACAAGCCATCCACAAACACCAAAAAGTCGATATCTTCCACCAAGCGGGCGAAAGCGACCTTACCGCCCACGTCAACTTTGCTGTTGTCGCTCAAACACTTGGCCTCCCAAACTGCACCATAGAAGACCAAGCCAGCTTCCTGCTGCGCCACGGCTTCGCCCTACGTGCGACCCAAACGCTGGAAACCGCACCGAACGACACCACTCGCCAAAATATTGAATCCGCCTGCCATCGCCTCATTGCCCCTAAGGAAATGGGCAGCCTCTTCAAAGCCCTCACCTATACCCCCTAAACGGCAAATACCCCCTTAAAAAGGGGGTATTCACGTAATCATTTACAAGCTGTTTAATTACCTTTTTTTAAAGCTTCTTCCAAATCACCAGCTATTGTATGAACTAGACCATCAGCAACGATAATCTCTTCTTCTCCGCGCAATGCACTAAGAATATCATCAACAATAGCGGACAATGCAACCGATCTACAATCCTCTAAAGAATCATGAACCTCCCTTTGTTGAATAACCATCCTGTGCCAAATTGGCAAAACTGGACTAATCCCAAAAGACGCTAAAGTAGCTGCCAAATAAGGTAAGGATTCTGGCTTTTCTGCAAAAAGTACCTCGTCAAAAGTTTTCGGAGCTTCAACCAAACCAGTCTGTATGATACTACTGATTCCAGCTTCTTTTGCAATTTGGTACAACACATCAAACTGGCAAGATTTACGAGAAACTTTATCTGTCATCCAAGTAACAACCTGACAAATTGGGTCATCTGGCAACAACCTCATTTCCTTAGCACAGGCAGTCAGCCATTTAATAACCAACTCTTCGTAAACAGAAGAGTAATCTTTACCTGGAATAAGAGCTTCTAGGGATGACTTTTCAAAGTCTTTTCGAAATTGCTCTGAAAAGAGATCGCACGCAACCATATCCCGAATCAAGTCTATGAGCACAATTGGAAGGTTTGTAACCCGTTGGATAGAGCCAGAACCTAAAATAGGCTGAGCTCTTCCTACAGTTTGGTCAGGGGATATCCCCCAAAACAAGCCTTTTCCTTCATTCAATGCCACAAGCAGACTTTGTTTCCGACCTTCATCACCAAAAAAAGCTCCTACGGTAGTAGGCATTTGATACTCAGTCATATTCTCTCCAATCCCCCAGCCAAAGCCGAGGAAAGTTAAAGTTTAAGTTTCAAAGTTTAGAAAAGCCGTTTTTAGTTAAATAGATTAAGTTTAAAAAACGGCATGTGAATTCAGATATGCCCTTTTACTATGTATACATATTTTGTCAACTAACTTTTTAACAAACAAAAATAGCCCTCCCTTTTTACAGAGAAGACTATTTCTGCCGAGCAGACGTACGCTTTTTGATTTCATCCACTTCACGCCATGCAAGAACAAAAGAACCAAGCGGAAGAAGTATCATAAATACAGCTACAAAAAGCGTAACTCCATCACCAAAACCACGTAAGCTTAACGATGCAACAGCTACAACTAGCCAAATCATCATCAAAACAATGCTAATAAAAAGCCGCCGCTGTTTTACATAGTGAGCAATAATAATACCTGCAACAAAAACAACAATCGCAACCAAACTCCCAAACAA
The DNA here is from genome assembly GCA_028817875.1 of Alphaproteobacteria bacterium. Taxonomy (GTDB): domain Bacteria; phylum Pseudomonadota; class Alphaproteobacteria; order UBA2136; family JAPPOO01; genus JAPPOO01. The sequence continues at coordinate 7,203 of JAPPOO010000025.1, forward strand.
AGGAAAAACCTTAAGCATTCCCAACATAGCAACAGCAAACAACAATACACTATATTGCTGAGGCCACAGAAAAACAGCCCACAATTTTTGGCAAAAAGCACAAACAGCTACTTCATACTTAATCAAAAAATGAGGTGTCACTAATAATGCTAAAGCCATTAGAAACCACATCACAAGACGCACTGAAGGATACGTAACAGCTAAAGTAAAGGAGAGCACTACAAACGCCAATAACAAGGCATACACAGAAATAACCATCGGCGCACCCAGTAAAGAATACGCCCTCCAAAAGGTTCTCTTTACTGTTCTGCTTTCGGGCATATCAAACCTCCACAGAGTTAAAAGAAAAACGGTAACAATAATTTATCGGCCAACCTAATATGCCTACAAAAAAAGGTAAAGCCTTTCTACTATCCCCAAAAACCCATACCCAACCCCATCCCCCTATGCTATCCTGCCCCCGCACCTGTGAGTTACAGGTGTGGGGCTTAAGAACCTCCCGCTAGTGGCCACTGCAACGCAGGCTATGAAAGTGCGTTGCCAAACTGATCGTAAGGTTGGGGAGGCAGCGAATACAAAACGGTGAAAGCTGAAATAAGCTGCGCCGCCCTAGCGACGGTTCTTAACTCCCCAGCCACTTAACCAAGTGGCTGTTTTGTTTAAAAAATAACAAAAGGAGCCAAAACCATGCATAAAAAATCACCCCACCCCATCGATATCCATGTTGGCCAACGCCTAAAACAACAGCGTAAATTACAAAATATTTCCCAAAAAAGCCTCGCCAAACAACTCGGCATCACCTTTCAACAAATCCAAAAGTACGAAAACGCCACCAACCGCATCAGCGCCAGTAAACTCTACAAACTCTCTCAAATTCTCAAAACGCCCATTCAGTGCTTTTTTGAAAATTATCAAAAATCACCACAATTTACTGAAAAACTATCCGAACTAACCACCAAAGAACTCAATTTTATCAAAAACTTCCGCCAACTAAACCCCGCCCAACAACAAGCCCTCACAAACCTCATCAATAAATTAACTAATGAAAAAAC
>JAPPOO010000023.1 GCA_028817875.1 Alphaproteobacteria bacterium
ATCCTATTGCCAATACTTATGTTTTATCAGATGAAATAAAAAAGATGGTACATTTCCAAGAGGCAAACTTAATGGACGCAACACGTTTAGCTGCCCTAGGTAAGTTCGATATTGCCTTCTGCCGTAACGTGCTAATTTATTTCGATGAAGCTTCCAAAGAAAAAGTTCTCATGAACATATATAATGCAATTGCAGATGACGGCACCCTCTTATTAGGGCACTCAGAAAATATTTACAGCCAACGGCATATTTTCAAACAAGATAAACAGCGCACAGCTGCTATTGCTTATACTAAACAACCTCCAGGAACGCCTAAACACACCGTTTAAGCCGTACCTACCAGTAAAATAATAAATACGAAGAAAAATAATGACGAATACATCTACGCCACGCTTGTCACCTCAAACAGAACCTTATGCGGCTAAAGGTTCAGCCCCTAAAGTCATGCTCACAGCCCAACAAACTGTACAATCCTTAGAAGGAGACATTTACGCAATTCTATCTTACCGACCTGACAAACACGTGGTAACAGAACAAACATTTTCAAATTGGATTGAACAAGCTGCCCAAACAGAATGGGGGACATGGGAAGAACTTGCTACAGCTATGACAGATGGCTTTTACGATACCGCCCTCCCATTGCAAATGCAGTTACAATTGGATATTTCCGAACAAGACGGCATCACGCACAGCGTAACCCTCACCCGTTGCCAACCTGAAAAGAAAGAAGCCGTTAACGGTTAGTCAGATCTTCCAAGGATTCTTGGTTTTTCTTCAAACGCGCACGTTTTTCTTGCTCTTTTTGTGCATCCCACAAAACTTCGTAACGCTTTTTTTCTGAAAAAAGAGTCCGCATGTCCATTAACAACCCCTCTTTTTTTTCAGTAAGTTCTGTACGACGCTTATCTATCTCTTCTTGCTCTTGCTCAGCTCGCCGAATAAACGCCCCTGCATCTTGGTAACCCGCCATAACATCAACTTGCTTAGCAACATCATAGCCAGCACCTATCTGTTCTTTTAATAAACCTTCAGCTGCTGCCAATGCTGCCAACTCCATATCCAACGCAACAATACGCTTTTGAATATCCTCTAATTTTTTCTGCGTGAGCTTTGTAAGTGTTTCTAACGTTGCCATAATATTTAATCAATTTTTTCAAACTCAGCGTACTAAAAGCATCACGCAACATCCGCCAAAATTTCATTAAGCTTTTGAAAACTCCCAACCATATCCATAAAATCATCAGGAGATTGCTTTAAAAACGCGGCTAACGGCTCATAATGCTTAATAGCCGCATCAACTAACGGGTCACTCCCTTGCTGATAAGCACCTAAACGGATTAACTCTTCCATATCCATATATGTAGAAAGCAATTGCCGCCCTTTGGTAATAAGCTGGTTTTCCTCTGGCGTTAAACATTGCGGTACCATCCGACTAATCGACTGCAACACATCCACTGCCGGAAAATGCCCTCGTTCAGCCAATTTACGCGTTAAAACAATATGGCCATCTAAAATACCTCGCACTGCATCAGCAACAGGCTCATCCATATCGCCACCTTCCACCAATACAGTAAATATGGCAGATATTGTTCCTTGGTCCAAGCCAGGCCCTGCCCGTTCTAACAATCTAGGGAGTTCAGCAAAAACAGATGGCGTGTATCCTCTCGTTGTTGGAGGTTCTCCTGAAGACAATCCAATCTCTCTCTGAGCCATTGCAAACCGAGTAACGCTATCCATCATAAGCATCACGTTAAATCCGCAGTCTCTAAAATATTCCGCAATACTCATTGTCAAATAAGCAGCTTGCCGACGCATTAGCGGTGGTTCATCAGAAGTTGCCACAACTACAATACTTTTTTTCATACCAGCTTCACCAAGCTGTTCTTCAATAAACTCTCTCACCTCACGGCCTCGCTCACCAATAAGACCAATCACATTAACATCGGAATCACTATATTTCGCCAGCATGGACATCAAAACGGATTTACCAACACCAGAACCAGAAAAAATACCCATCCGTTGCCCCTTACAAAGCGGCAAAAAGGCATTAAATACCCGTACACCCGTATCCAACCGTCCCCCTACAGCCTGCCGTTGACCCGCTAAAGGCGGCTGAACTTTTAACAACTGCTCTACGCCCCCTAACGTAGCAATAGTCCCTTTACCATCTATAGGCTCACCTAAAGCATTAAACACACGTCCCACAAAACTATTGTTAACAACAATACTAGGCTGATGACTAACCGGATAAACACGACACCCTGGCCCTATTCCCTCTAAACTGCCAAAGGGCATAAGCTGTGTTGTATCACCTTCATACCCAACAACTTCTGCAGCACGAACATTCTTTGTACGATCTTCTATCAAACACCGACTTCCCATAGAAGCATCATCCAGTCCTTCACAAGAAATCATCAAACCTGCAACACCACGCACACGTCCAAAGGTGCGTATGCCTGTAATCTGGTGTAAATTTTCTAACGCAGCATCTAACGGACCAGCCATAAAATCGTAATAATCTCTTCGTTTTTATTTTTTAACTTTCACAAACTCAGCACAATCTAACACAGAATACTTGTCTTTTCCCACATTCAGACGTTACAATCTTTCAGCATAATAAAAAAAAGATATAAACCAATGAACCAAACAGCTCAAACAGCAAATAACCATTACGAGGATACAGCTGAAGCAAGAGAACGCCTCCATTTGGTGACCTTCCGCCTATTAGGAGAGGAATTTGGCTTACCAATTCTCGATGTTCGAGAAATTATCCGAATGACAGATATTACCCCCGTACCACAAGCCCCTGGCTTTGTTGAAGGGGTTATTAACCTACGTGGCCAAATTATTCCGGTTGTAGACCTACGTAAACGTTTCGGCATAAGCGCAAACGAGGCAAATGAAGAAACACGTATTATTGTCGTAGAGCTTCGCACAGCCGTTATTGGCCTTATTGTAGATGAGGTCAGTGAAGTTTTGCGTGTCCCAGCCGATACAGTCGCTCCACCCCCTAGCCTTGTTGCAGGCAGCATTGGGTCTGAGTACATCAAAGGAATTGGCCATTACGATGAAAAAATGATTATCCTCATCGATATGCGTAAAGTTTTTAATGAAGATGAAGTTGGAGCCATTGAAGGCATGTAAACCTTCTCCTCTTCACAAAAAAAAGAGCCTCCTATATGGAGGCCTTCTTTTTAGATAATATAAATCTCTAACTTTTGCGACGGTAACGCTGGTTAAATTTCTCCATCCGTCCAGCTTGGTCAAGTACCTTACGCTGCCCTGTGTAAGCAGGGTGTGTTTTAGGGTCAATCAAAAGCTTCATTTCATCGCCTTCTTTACCCCAAGTAGAGTGTGTTTCAAATTCAGTACCATCAGTCATAATAACTTTAATCAAATGACGCTGTGGGTGAATATCCTGTTTCATCGCTAAATCTTTCATTAATCTCATATGCTGATTCCAACCAGCTGTGGGCGGAAATTAACCTAACTAAATAAAATGTGCAAGCCCCTTGTGCACAACAAATAAATTTGGTTAGAATAACGGCTATGTTCAAAACAAATGCTGTAATCATTAAAAAGATTATTATCGCCCTCTAGGGCAGCATTTTTCCATCTACACATCCACGACCAATTTTACCATTTTTAGAACTAACACACGCCTCATTTGTAGGCTTGCATAAGGAGATTTCGCATGAAGTCTATTATCCTATACATCAAAGACAAAAAGGCATATGCCCTCACAATCTTAGAAGGAACACTACGTAAAATCCCTCTTTCCCAAAATATGGAATTAACACAAACAAACATGCGCCCCATTATATTTACACAAAATGAAATAGGCGCACGCCTTCCTCGGCTCACAGCTCATAACGAACCAATTGCATTTATCATCAATACAGATGGGCTCGTTATTATCCACCCTAGCACCATACAGTCAGATAATTGGTGTTTTGAACAACCTTGCTCACCAGAGACAATTTCTTTATGGGGCTTTACCGAAGAAGATATTTTAAACGCTCCTCAACACTACAACCATGGCAACAAAATCAACTGCCACCTTTTCCAACAGGTATAGCCCAAATACCCTCTCACCGCCCCCGTATTTCTGCGGGGGTGAATTTTTTGTATTCATAACTTGACGACCACTGCAATTTTTAGCACCATAACTTCCATGATAACGAACGGACTACTGCTGAATACACGCCTGCTGGCTTAGCCAGTATATTGTCGTCCCCCAGCATGAAACCGTACCGTTTAAATTTCTACAGCTCCTAGCTACTCCCATACGTTGAAGACCGCCTTAAGCTTTAACAGCTTCAAGGGATAAGCTGTCTTCACTTTTCATACAAGGATATAAAATGACTCAAAGTCTCACTATAGAAACAATACAAACTGCTATTAAGATTACTAATAACAAAAAAGAAGGAAGAGCCAAAGACACTCGAGAATGGCTATCTTACTTAAATAAAATACTTAAAAAACTACGCAAAGGCAGCAAGCTAACACTTGGAGAAATACAAAAGACTCGCAGTATTTTTACCTCACTAAAACTAAACAAGAAGCCCCCTACTTAGGGGGCTTCGGTCATTTGTTTTATAAACTTAGTTCACTAAGTTTTTAACAGCTTGGTTTGTTAATTTCTCAGCTTTTTTAGCATCAACACTTTCAGTCAATAGCTTTTCAGTTACCTGAACAGCCAACTCAGCAACTTGCCCTTGAAGCTCTTTCATAGCCTGAGCCTTTGTCGCTTCAATCGCCTTAGTTGCCTCATCACGCCGACGCTTCAACTCGTCTTCTAACTCACCTAAACGAGCATCAACAAGCTTCTTAGCTTCAACGCGGGCTTCACTAACAATATCGCTAGCTTCACCCTTAGCCTCGGCTAATTTTTTCTCATAAGCCGCTAAAGAAAGCTCTGCTTCTTGCCTTTTGGCATCTGCCGTATCCAAATCGTTACGGATACGCTCCGCCCGTTCATCCAAAATAGCTGTAATAACAGGAAGAACTTTCCAAGCCATAATGAACATCATCAAGCCAAAAGCAACGGCCGTCCAAAATATTTGGCTATGCAAAAAAGCCGTATTGAACAAATCCATGCCTTGCGTTGCAGCAGCGTGAGCATCTACAGCCATGTAAAGTAACTTTCTTTAGGTTATACAAACAAAATCATCGCAGCGATAGCAAAGGCAAACAAAGCAATCGCCTCAACCAAAGCAGCACCAATAAAGAAGAATGCTGTAATTTTACCTTGAACCTCAGGCTGACGCGCAACAGCTTCAAAGTATTTACCAACCAAAATTCCTAAACCGATACCGGAACCAATCATTCCCAAAGCGGCAATACCAGCACCCAAAGTTGTCATATCTGTCATCGTTATCTTTCCTTACTTTTTATCGATTAACGTTATTCAAAAAAACTCTACCCGTTTGTACCTAACATCAATGGCCATGTAAAGCATCGTGTAGGTAAACACAGGTCAAAATTGTGAAAATATAAGCCTGCAACAACGCAACCCCTATTTCCAACCCTGTTAGTGCTACATTAATAAGAAGCGGTACCAACGCAAGCGGCGGTAACACAACCATTAACATAATCACAAAACTCGCAAAAACTTTTAACAAAATGTGGCCGGCCATCATATTTGCGGCCAAACGCAAAGCAAGCGTAGCAGGCCGTGCAAAAAACGAGATAACCTCTAGCAGAACAATCAACGGTGCCAACCACCATGGCGTCCCCTCAGGGTAAAATAGTTTGAAAAATTTAAGCCCCTGAACATAAAAACCAACGCCAATAACAATCATAAATACACCCAAAGCCATAAAGCCTGTCGTCAACATTTGAGACGTCGCAGTGAAAGACCCTGGCACCATACCAATCACATTAGCAGCAGCTAAAAATAAAAATAGCGTTGCAATAAATGGTAAAAATCGAAGCGCACTTTCTCCTGCTGTTTCTTTTGTCAGCGTGCGTATAAAATCAATCGTCACCTCTACAAAACTTTGCATACGGTTAGGCACAAGTTGAGCACGGCGGCTTCCCCACAACATAAGCAAGCTCACCAAGCCAACGCCAATAAAAAGCCACATGGTGTGGTTTGTAACGGAAAGGTCAAAACCGGCAACCTGCAAATCATAAATCTTGTGAATTTCAAATTGGTGAAGTGGATTCGCTGACATTCTTTACTTCTTCATCATCTCTTATTGCTTATGCGCCCTTTTTAGCGGGATTTCCCCAACGGGTCAACCAACTTTATACTTCCATGCAACTCTTTATTGATGGAGTTCCTTGTTAAGAATCATAAATTGAATGTTCATCAAAAGAAAACAGCCTATCAAAAAAACCCTTAAGCCATCTATGAGCGGGCGGTAAAAATTTAACGGCGTCTCTTAAAAAATCTTCAGAATCACCTTTATAGTTACAAGCTGAAGCGTAAAACCTATGAAACTGTCGAACACGGTGAATCGTCACCTCAGGGTGAAATTGCGTCCCATAGACATTGTCACTAAATTTCGCAGCCTGCTGCTCATATTGATCACTCTTCAGTAAATTCACTGCCGTCTTTGGTAGAGTATAAACATACTCATGCAAATGGAATACGGGCTGTTCACCAAGCCCTTCTCCAAAAACATCATCTTTCTCTACAACCTGAACAGGCCTAAAACCGTACTCATAACCTGTTTCTCCACGCTTAACCTCACCGCCGTAAATTTGTGCCAACATCTGTGTTCCAAGGCAAAACCCCATAACAGGTTTACCTGTTTGCAAAAATTTCTCCACCCACTTCACCTCTTCCCCTAACCACGGGTGTTGAAGAATTTGGTCCATATTTACACCGCCGCCACCAATAATAACACCATCAAAATTATCAATCCGTTCAGGTAACTTCTCACCTTCCGAAGGCCGATAAATATTCGTCACAATACCCCGTTGGGCAAAGTACAATTGCTCAAACTGAACCCCTGGAAAATCCATATGACCAATCAAAATAACGCGACGATGCATAGCCTGCTCTAGTTTTCTTCCATACTTTTTCGCGCAGCTTGAATAAGCTTGTACAAACCGGCAGCAAAACCCAACACTAAAAAAGTAAGCAAAAATAGCGGCGTTGTGCCCAGCCATTTATCTAAAAACAGACCAAACCCCAACCCAAGCAATGAACTCACAACAAGGTTCAGGGCAAGCATGTAGCCATCACCCATCTGGCGGGTAAGTTCTTCCTGTTCTTTATCCTGCTTAGCCACGTTGCTGTGCCTGCATAAGCGCGGCATCAAGCGCATCTGTCAAATCACCAAAGTTACGCAACCCTTGCACACGTTCACCATTAATAAAAAACGTAGGCGTACCTTTTACATTCAAAACATCTGTCGCCATTGTTTTACTAGCCAACACCTCTTCATGCAGGTCAGCATCCTTAACACAACGGTCAACCGTCGCACCGTCCATACCAGCAAAACGCGCAATTTTCTTAATTTCACCTAGTGGGTCCATACTCTTCAACCAACTGTCTTGGCTTCTAAAGAACGCCTTAACCAACATGTAAAACTGGTCTTTAGGGACACATCTCGCCACTTTTGAAATCCCTAGTGCCATATTATCCCAAGGCAAATCACGCATAACAAGTTTCACTTTACCTGTTGAAATATAAGCTTTCTCAATATCTGGCAAAAAGTTGTTATGAAAGTTCCCACAGTGTGAACACGTCATAGAAGCGTACTCTATCAGCGTCACAGGGGCATTTGGGTCACCCAACACGCGGTCTGTCTCCTGCACTTGCAAAGCAGGCATAACAACGGGAGTCCCTAAACCAGCCTGAGCCAAAAGCATAGGCTCTTCTATACTTTCAACAGCAACGACCTCAGGTTCACGAATCGTCAAACCTTCAACTGCCTGCCAACCAACAGCACCCAGTACAGCAACAACCGCAACCCCAGCTAACATTTTTGCTTTTTTATTCACTTTTTTGCCTTTCTTTCGTATAAATTTGACTACCTAATTTCTCTAAAACACCCCTAAGTGAGGCATCTTTCACTAAAGAACACTGCTTTGCTGCCCTTAAAACCGCTGCTTCATCTACTTGAATGACAACTTCTTTTTTCACGGCAGATACTTCAAAATATTTCGTCACCAAGCGTATCGCGGTTACAGCTTCATAGCCATAAAAACCATTAATTTTTTGTATCAACACAGGCTGCATGTACTGCAAAGCTTGCTTGGCAGAGTCACTACTCACCGTAATTGTTAGCTTCCCCTTCCACATTTTAGCGGGGTAACTATACCGAGCATACTCGGGGCAAATATGGTGCCAGCGCTGCAATATATCCGCCTCAACAAAACCTTGCCGACGCGCGTGCCGACGCATAACTGTTGGCAGCCGTGCAGCAAGAGGGTTAAACCCACTCCGCCGTTGCCACTTGGTGGCTTTATTGATGCCTATTTTTTGCGCTTGCTCTTCTGCCATAATAACGCATCATAAGCCATTATGAACAACCGCACCATCCCTCCCGCACAATTTCAGCAAGCATTGCTAGCGTGGTACCATAAAAACAAGCGGATCCTCCCTTGGCGCCAACGTACCGATGCCTACGCCATCTGGCTGGCTGAAATCATGCTTCAACAAACAACTGTTACAACGGTTATTCCATATTTTTTGAAGTTTTTAGAGCACTTCCCCACCGTTAACCACCTTGCCAAAGCAGAAGAACAACAAGTGCTCCACTTCTGGCAAGGCTTGGGCTACTACAGCCGTGCCCGCAATTTACATAAGTGCGCCCAACAAATTGTCCAAAGTTACAATGCCGAGTTCCCCGCGACCGCTGCCGAACTCCAAAAACTACCGGGCATTGGCCCTTACACCGCTGCCGCTATTGCTGCCCAAGCTTTCAATGAACCCGCAACTGTTGTAGACGGCAATGTAGAACGCGTTATCAGCCGTTTATACTGCATTAAAACTCCTCTCCCAAAAGCCAAACCCATCATAAAAGAACACGCTATTCCTTTAACCAGCCCAACAGAAGCAGGGGCTTACGCCAACGCCATTATGGAGCTAGGCGCAACAGTCTGCACACCAACATCCCCCAAATGCCCAACGTGCCCCGTAAGTAAATTCTGCAAAGCACACCAACAAAAAACCGAAACAAACTACCCTAAAAAAGAACCTAAAAAGAAACGCCCCACAAAACACGGGCACGTCTGGTTAGTTACAGATGCAAACAATGCTCTTTACCTACGCCAACGCCCTCAAAAAGGGCTCCTCGCCAACCTGTGGGAAGTCCCCCATACCGAGTGGGAAGACCACCCACACCCGTTCCCCAACTTAACATTCACAAAAACAGGCCAAATTAAGCACGTCTTTACACATTTTACGCTTAATTTAACCGTACATACGGCAAAAACAGAAAAACCGCACCCACAGCAACACGCCTTCCCTTTGGAAAATCTACCGCCCATCCCCACACTTATGAAAAAAGTAATCGAAACCCTTTAGCGTATCCGTCGGCCAGATGATGATGGAATCCCCTGCGCTTCACGGTACTTCGCAACCGTTCTACGGGCAACGTCCACCCCTTCATCTTTCAATAACTTAACCAACTTTTCGTCGGATAACGGCTTGCGGCTATCTTCTTCATCAACCAATCGTTTAATCATCGCTTTAACGCTACTGGCCGCTACTTCAACCTGACCACCCGTTGTACCAATACCCGCTGAGAAAAAGTGTTTCAACTCAAACATCCCTAACGGCGTTTGCATAAATTTACCGTTTGTCACGCGGGAAACCGTAGACTCATGCACATCCACCAAATCGGCAATTTGCTTGAGCGTCATTGGTTTCAGGCTTTCCACCCCATAGACAAAAAAGTCTGCCTGTTCTTTCACAATCGCGCGGGAAACTTTAAGAATCGTCCGCGCCCGTTGCTCCAAACTTTTAACCAACCAGTTGGCACGCCCAACCCGCTCATTAATATAATTCTTCGTATCTTTGTCTGTTCCGCCAAAAATATCCTGAGCCGTTTTATTCAACAGAACTTTCGGCATGGCTTCCGCATTCAACTCAACCTGCCACCCGTTTTCAGAATCAAAAACAATCACATCTGGCAGCACAGCCTCTGCAACATTACTGCCGTATTCCAAACCGGGCTTGGGGTTACACAGCGCAATATCTTCCACTGTTTCTAAAATAGCCATTTTGTTAGCTTTAGCCATTTTGGCCAGTTTTTCGTAATCTTGCTTCGCCAACAGCGGTAAATTTCTTACCACCACATCTGCCACATCCGTCAAATTATCCGCCGCATGAAGCTGTAACCGTAAACATTCCGATAAATCCCGCGCGCCAACACCTGTTGGTTCAAACGTCTGAACCACCGCCAGCATGTCTTCCAAACGTTCTTTATCTACCTGAAGCCGCTTAGCAGCGTCTGACAAGTCCAAACGCAGGTATCCGCTATCATCAATCGCTTCGATTAAATACTGCCCTAAAAACAGGTCTGTGTGGCTTTTAACAGCTAAGTGCAACTGCTCGACTAAGTGGTCGTGCAATGTTTCCGCTTCACTCGCTGTTTTTTCCCAAACTGATTCATCCGCACCGCTAAAGCTACTGCTGGCACCAACACTACCGCTACCAACTGTATCACTTCCCACATCGTAAAGGTTGTCCCACCCGTAATCTAATGGCAGCTCATCCCCGTAATCTTTCTCATCCATAGCATCGGCAGAATCCCGTTCACTCGCCGCCAAGTCAGTCACAGCAGCAACATCACCTTCGCCAATACCATCTTCCGCTTGTAAAAAAGGGTTTTCCAATAATTCATTTCCAACAAACGTTGTTAAATCCTGCACAGGCATAGCTAAAATATTGATGGCCTGCCGCAACTCGGCAGTCATCACCAAACCCTGATTAAGCTTAATATCTAACGATTGTTTCAAAATAGGCTCCCCTTATATGCAAGCATTGTACCAATTTTTAGTATTTACGTAAACTTATACCCGCCCACACCAACCGAAACTGACAAACACCTGTGGCGAAATTACCAACCCCAACCCCCACTTGAAAAACCACCAACCCATCCCCATTTATTAGGGATAGCTTATGCATTTTTTGCACATCTTTTAGGTAACGTTTCTTAACTAGAATTTTGTTACCTAAAAGTGTGCCCAAACCCTGAAAAGGACATAGAACATGAGTAAAATTTCAATCAAGTTTTTGCTTTTACTTTCGGCACTTTTTCTAAGCGGCTGCGGTGGTGGCCACTACGGCAACCAAATAGGGCTAACTACCGGCTCCATCACCAAAAAATACAGCGTAAACTCCACAAAAGTCCGCGGTAAAGTGATAGTAGCCAGTATGAACGACTTACCCAAACTAAGACGTCAAGCTGCTGATTGGAAAAAATGGCGAAAAAAAGGTCAAAAAGAAGGTAAATTTTCACCTCGCCTTGCCAGTATGTTAAGCTCACTAACAGCTAAGACACGCTGTTCTGACTATGTGAGCAATAGCATCCACCGAACGGACAAACACCAAGACTACTTGGTGAAAAACGGCCTTACACCTGCTACAGGAAAAGGTTACCATCCGCTCGGTATGGCTATTGACTTAAAGAGAGTTACTTGCCCTAACGGCAAACGTATCTCTCTTAAAAAAGTCGCAGAAGCTGCCATAAAAGTAGGATTCCGAGGAATCGGATTCTACAGAGACGGAACTATCCATCTGGATGTCCGCACTCGCGGCTTTCACATTTGGGGGGTCTCTTTTAAAGAACAACAGAGACTCAAAAGGCTGGCATATAAAATTATTGCCAGCAGGTAAAAGCTAAAACTAATTCCGAAACTCAACTTAAAATGCCGCAGGTAACCATCCTGCGGCATTTTTCATGCTTTTTTGCCCTACTTGAATCAAAAAAGGCACCAAATAGGTACCTTTTCATTAAAATTTGTACATTTTTTACACTTTTTTACCTCAAAATATCGACGGTTTCACTCTCAACTTCGTTCACCACATCCAGCGCTTTTAGGCTTGCCATATAGGCTGTTTTAGCCTCCAACATCTGTACGACAGACTCCTCCGGCGTCGATGCCGCCAAGGTCTGTAACTCACTGGATAAATTGAGAGATTCAAACTCAACAGGTGCTTCTTCAGGCGTGGTCAAACTCTCCTGATTCTCCACACCGCGCCCCTGTAAATCAACACTCAAAGACCGCTGCAAATCCTTCGCCGCATCCGCAATTTTATTCCCTTGCTTATGCAAATTTTGTGTCAACGCACTACCCGCCCGCGCTAAACTATTTACATCCGTCATACCTAACTCTCCCTACTAAATATCCAATATTTTCTGCGGCTTAGAGCTCTGTTCCGACTCATAATTCTTCGCCATTAATCTCTCAGTCGCTGCATATTGGCCAGCTGCATCCTGCACAGTAACAGAGGAAACCAAACCGTAAGCCGCTGGTACATCCTTTGCAGCATCCACAACAGCTGCAACAGCCTCCTCCCCCCCACCGGTGGACATAGGCGATTTTGTAGGAACCACAGCCGCATGCTTGGCCTGCAACTGCTTTTCTAATATTTTTGCCGTAGGCTCCGCAGCCGACAACGGGGCCGACGCCATGCCATAAGACGGTTGTACCAATGTGAGCATCTTCTCTCCCTAAACACTCTCTAACTATGAAACTTATAATGTTTCACATTAGTATGACAAAGCTAAACTGACATTAGCTGCATATATTTTATTTTTTAACAGGTGCATCTGTGGCCAAAAAGCTCTACAGTTTCCTCCATGCTAAAACTTGTATTAGAAACCACTCTACCGGAAACTTTGATAGCTCTGTACAATACAGAAACCGACGAACTATGGGAACAACGAGACGCTCAACCTCGCGCTTCAGAACGCCTACACAGCCATATAGATACTCTTTTGCAGCACGCCAACGCAACACTTAGCGATGTAGGACATATCGTTGTCACTTGCGGCCCAGGCTCTTTTACAGGTATACGGGTAGGCCTAGCTGTCGCCCAAGCTATGGACTTAGCAGAAAGTACTCCCTCAACAACTTTAACAACTTTACAGGCGCTTGCTCTATCTCATCCTTCCGATAACAATACAACCGTTGTTATGGATAGCCTTGGACAAGAAGTTTTCGTTCAAACATTTGATAAAAATAACAACCCACTAGACGAAGCCCAGTGCCTTCTACAAGAAGAAGCGATGAAATACTTAGCAGATAAAACCAATTTTATCGGTAACGGGCTGAAAAAATTAGATATACCCACCACAAAGCACCTTGTAAATGCACGCACTCTCGCCCAATTATCCGATACCTCTCAAGAACTCCGTCCATTTTACTTAAAACCACTTAATTATCGTAAAATGACACCTGCCGCTTAACCTTGCACAAAAATAATCCACAGAGTATACTACCCGCATGGAAGCAAAAATTCTTAAGAACAGCATCACCGCCGCCGATAACGGACGGGTGGAGTACACGGTTATTGCTAACAACCAACGCTACCGTGGTTTTATAGAAGAAGCTTTCTTTCAAGACGTTCTAGGCCAAACAAACGCCCCTGTAGAACAAAAACTTTCCCTCACAACAACAAATCTCCGCTACTTGGAAACCCTTACAAACCAGCAAATTCAAGCTGGACGCGAAGAAATTGTCATCATCTAAATAACGTACCTCAAAAAAAATCTGTGGATAACTCTTGAAATACAGGTAAAAAGCTGCCTAAATATACATTAGATGGTACGTAACGCGGTCATTTTCCAAATTATCACTGGTACACCCCTTGCATCTGCTTGTTTTATAGGCAGAAATGACTTGCGCGCCATACCATAAAAGGAAAGAAGGAGGATACATACATTAAACAATCTGTAAATTTGGTGCCCCCGCACCCACAAACTAAGGCCAGACCAGAAAAATCCGGCACGTCACCCCACAAACCTTTCACCCCAGCAGAACTTGCTGCAATTGCCCTGAATGAGAAAAAAGCAGAGGGTATTGTTACCATCTCGCTTAAAGGCAAATCCAGCATAGCTGACCATTTGGTTATCGCCAGCGGTACATCAGCAAAACATGTAACTAGCCTTGCTGAAGCTGTAGCAGACACTTTAAATGCTAGCAAGATACCTGTTATCGGTATAGAAGGCCTCAATGAAGGATTTTGGGTTGTCGTAGATGCTGGAGACGTCATCATCCATATTTTTCAACCAGAAGCGCGAGAGCTCTACCAATTGGAAAAAATGTGGAGCATCCCATTTAATACGGAAAACGATGACGACTTAGACCACACGGCCGCCTAAAAAGACTAAAAGCCCCTTCTTCCCCAAACTTGGGTAAGAAAGGACTTTCAGCCTACCGTTATCAGTGTACAGTTTTTTCCTGCCCAAGCAGGGCACTAATTGGTAAAATCAATCCATTTTCAGGACATTGTAAAAGCTCTAATACTCTCTCCGCTATACCTTCGTAAGCTAAATCTCTCACAAAGCAGCTAAAAATTGCCTCAGACATATGAAGTACACAAGTCTGATTTCCACCTATAGCCTCATAAGCAAAAATTTGAGCAATAAAAGAAGCTTTAAAAGTCTCTCCTGACCAGTTCACTGTTAACATTGAGAACCAATCTAAAGAAGAAACTGAGAAAGATTGTACTATTTCCTTTTCAACAAGCCTTCTAATTTTAGCGTAGTACCTTTCCTGACCTTTATTCTCAGGGTTACATAAAAACCCTTGCTCTTGAGTTAAACACCAATGCCATAGCTTTGCATATACTCTGTGTAAATCGACACCATCAGAGCATTTCACAACCATTTGCATAAAACGCTCAGCGTGCTCAGGGTGCTGGTATGCAGCAATAGCCTTACACATGCCCAAAAATGCAGGGTGATTTTGAAAAAAAACATCATCACCAAAAGCAGCTGTCTGCACTGGCGGTTTAGGCTTATAAAATAAATCCAGCCGTTTTGGAACAACCTGAAAAGCAGGAGGAAGGTCTAAGCTTGATATACTCAAATGTCCCATAAGTTTATCTCCATCAACGCCCTTCAACAAACAGCTAAAGGGCTGATTTATTGGTAAAAAAGGCGTCTCCGGGGGGAAACGCTATTACGATTTGCGCTGCGCAAACTATGCTTCAAATAACCATCCGTCAACGGTCAACCGCACCCAAAAAACAAAACTAAAAACCCCCTGTGACAAAATAACCCAACCTAAAAATAACTATGCGGGTCTACATCTACCACCACCCGTATTTTTTGAGGAATAGGCGTATTTTCCAACCAACTTTTTACGTATTTCTGAAGCGGTACAACGCCCTTAACCAACAAACGGTAACGGTAACGGTCTCGCAATTTGGCTAACGGCGCAGGCGCAGGGCCCAACACAATAATACCTTTTGTTTCAGGCGCTTTTTGCGCCAAAACTTCGGCACTTTTTTTGACCAATTTCTCATCCAAACCATCTACAACCAATGCAATTTGCCGCCCAAACGGAGGGTCGTGCCACTCTTGCCGCAAGGCCAACTCATGCTCGTAAAATGCCAGCCGGTTATAATCTTTCAAATGCTGAAACAACGGCTGTTCAGGCTGATACGTCTGCACCAAAACTTTCCCTGCTTTTTCACCGCGCCCTGCCCGCCCTGCGACTTGCGTTAGTAGTTGGAAAGTCTTCTCCGCTGCCCGCACATCACCATGCGCCAGCCCCATATCCCCATCAATCACAGCCGCCAAGGTCAGGTTAGGAAAATGGTGTCCCTTCGCCATCATCTGCGTACCAATAACAATATCCACCTGCTGTTCTTGGATTTGCCGCACCAACTCTCGCTGCTGCGCAGGTGTATGAACCGCATCACTATCTGCAATGGCTAACCGTACATCAGGAAAAACTTCTTGCACTTCGTGAACAAGCCGTCGTGTTCCGGGGCCGTACATCCGCCACGTATCCGCTTCATGGCAGGATGGACACGTATCAGGCCATGGCTCCGTTAGCCCACAGTGGTGACACTGCAATTTGTCACCATGTACCGTCAACGTTGCATCGCATGACGGACAATCCCGCCGATACCCACAGGCCGTACACAGCAATAACGGTGCATTTCCGCGCCTATTCAAAAAAATCAAACTTTGCTCTTGCCGTTCCAAAGCAGCTTTTATTTCCTGTTGAACGGAATCCGACAAAAATTTGTTTTTCTCTAATTTTTCAGCTTTTAAATCAACTAAGTGAATCGGCGGCATCATGTTATTGCCGTGCCGTTTTTTAAGCTCCAACCGTTGGTATTTCCGCTGTTGCGCGTTCTGCCATGTTTCCAAACTCGGTGTAGCCGATGCCAAAACCGCAGGGCACTGCCAATGTTGAGCCAAAGCAACTCCCATATCCCGCCCGTGGTACCTAAATACCTCGTCTTGCTTGTAGGAAGGGTCATGCTCTTCATCCACAACAACCAATTTTAAATTCCTGAACGGTAAAAATAAGGCTGACCGAGCCCCCACAACCACTCGCGCTTCCCCACAGTGCACTTGCCACCACGCCCTTTGCCGCTGCACATCCGTAATATTTGCGTGCCACACAACAGGCTTAAACCCAAATTGCTCCTCAAACCGCTGTAACCACTGGGGCGTCAAAGCAATTTCAGGCACCATCACCAAAGCTTGGCCATCCACCTCACCCTGCAATAAATCTGCAATAACGTGAAAGTAAACCTCAGTTTTACCGCTCCCTGTTACGCCATCTAGCAAAAACGGTTTGAAACTGGCATTTCTCACAGATTTTTGAATAGCATCCGCCGCATGCTGCTGGTCTTCTGTCAAAACGGCTAAATGCGTATCAAGTACAAATTCCGCCCTATCATCCACCTCCACAGGCACCAAACTGCCCGACTCAACTAAGCGCTTAACAACACAACTAGAAACACCAGCTCGCTTAGCCAAATCTGAAGCCGTCGCAGGCACAGCTGCTGCTTCAAAAACTGCCTGCCGTTGCGTTGTTAGCTTTTCAGGTAGTTGCCCTACTCCATAAACAACAGGCTTTGCAGGCTCAGGCGGAACTTGTGCTTTCGGTAAAGCCGCTCGTAACGGGTCTCCCGGCGCACTTAACGTATAACGCGCCACCCAACGGTAAAATGCCGCCGTAATAGCTGCCAACGCAGGAACACCAGCCAAAGGCTCGGCATTTTTCAAATTCTGAAAAGGCGATGTCTCTAAAACCTCTACCACCATACCATGGCAACCTTGCCTACCAACGGGAATACTCACCAAAGCGCCAACTTGCGGAGGCTCAGAACCACACCATCGGTAATCCAACATGCTTGGCAATGCTCGCGGCACCATCACCCGAACAATTGACCCTTCTGCCACAGTTTGCTGTTTATGAGACACACTTTTCATTGTATAAAGCACCTTACCACGGCAAAATATAAAAACATAAAAAAAGGCGCCCAGAGAAATAACTGCGCGCCTGCAAGAGGGAATAGAGGCGGAATTGATTAAAATCTTTCCCAAACTCTAAAAAAGATATGGGATTTAAAAAATTGAATACAACCCCTCAACCAAATTTAAATACGAAACAAACAAAAATTAAAGCAGTACGATTATGACAACTAAAACCCAAGCGTCTGAGCAAAACCAACTGGCCGCTAACTCTTTTTCAGAGAAAGACGTGCTAAACTGGCTGTTAGAACATCCTGAATTTATGGTGCGCCATGCCGATAAACTGGCAAGCGAACATCAGCAGGAAGCGGAAAATATTACCCCCCTCCACGCCGTGCGCGCCGCCCGTGCTGAAAAAAGTAATCAGACACTTGAGAAAAAGCACCAGCGCATCATCCGCACAGCAGAAGCCAATGCCCATAGCACAGCGGATGTATTTAATGTAGTACCTGAACTTATACGCTGTAACTCATTGCCAAAATTAAGAAAATATATACAAACAAATCTCAAAAAAGACCTGCAGGTAGATGCCACCCGCCTCATTTTGGCAGGAGAAACAGAGACAGCAACAACCCTCCCTGTTGAAACAATCCATAACTATTTTTCGAATAAAAGCATTCAACTTCGCACCCTGTACGATGCCGCCGATCGCAAACTTTACGGCGCTACAGGAAAAATGATGAAGTCCGACGCTTTATTCCTTCTTTCGTCTCAATCAGGCCAAACCCTCGGTATGTTAGCTCTTGCCAGCCAAAACGATAGCCGTTTTCACCCGGGCCAAGGGCAGGAACTCGCAATATTCTTTGGAAATACCGTCAGTGCCGTGCTTGAACAAGCTCTTGCTTAAGCTTTGAGCAATTATATGATACACTAACCCCATGCAATTGTTAGAAGAGTTCCTAACCCATATTGAAAAAACAAAACGTTACAGTACACACACCGTAGCTGCTTACCGGCGTGACCTCACCCAGTTTCTAGATTTCACAACGAAACACGTAGGAGAAGAGCCAACAGAGCAAACATTAATAAAACTTGAGCCAACAGATGTTCAAGCCTTCCTTGCATACGGCAAACTAAAAGAACACAAAAAGCCAACAACCCTTAACCGCCAATTAGCAGCTATCCGCAGCTGGTTTCAATGGCTCCGCACTCAAAAAATACACAACGATCGCATCTGCATCTTACGCAGCCTTAAAATACCTGAGCCAACGCCTAAAGCCATAAACCAAGACCAAGCGTGGGAGTTACTCAAACGCGCCGCACCGCCATCCGTAGGGCCACAAAAAGCGCCTCTCATCCAACGACGAAATTTTACATTACTTGTTGTCCTATACGGCCTTGGCCTCCGTATTTCCGAAGCACTGGCTCTCACCCGTAGAGACGTCAGGCATGGCCGACTCACTATAAAAGGGAAAGGCAATAAAGAGAGAATTATTCCCATTCCCCTACAAGTCCAATCTGCTCTTAATAGTTGGCTAAATGCAGAAACCCTACCAGAAAGCGCGCCCCTTTTCCCAAACAATCAAGGCAAACCAATGACGCCACGTACAGCTCAACGTGCCGTAAAAGACCTACGCGAGCAGCTTGACTTACCTGAGCACCTAACACCACACGCCCTGCGCCATAGTTTCGCAACCCACCTTCTAGAAAGCGGTGCTGACCTTCGTAGCGTACAAGAACTCCTTGGCCATAGCTCCTTAGGCACAACTCAACGCTATCTGGCAGGAGACGTAAAACGCCTAATTGACGTCCACGCAAAAACCCACCCGCTCCACCAAGCTAACGGCAAATAAAGGCTCTAGTATGAAAACTCTTGGTATCATTGGCTTCGGCCAGTTCAGTCAGTTTATTACCCCTCATCTGGCACCACATTTTGATATTACAGTAACGGACAAAACAGCAATAGCACCTCCCGCAGGCATCAAAAGTGGAACGCTTGCTGAAACCGCAGCGCAGGATATTCTCATCCTCGCCACCCCCGTCCAAAGCTTTGACGCACTGCTCCCGCAAATTGCGCCGCATATTCCGCCTGAAACGCTTGTGATGGATATTTGCTCTGTAAAAATCACTGCTGTAGAGGCTATGAAAAAGCACCTACCTCACCATAAAAACATAGTGGCTACGCATCCGTTGTTCGGCCCCCAAAGTGGAAAAAACGGCATCGAAGGCCTGAATTTCATTCTGTGCCCCATACAAAACAATTGCCAAAACATTCAATGCATTCAAAAGTTTGCAGAAGACAACTTAAAGCTTAACGTAACCATTACAACTGCCGAAGAACATGATAGAGAGATGGCGTACGTCCATGCGCTCACCCACCTGATTGGCCGCACACTCAATACAATGAACATCCCCGACACACCACTACAAACGCGCAGCTACCACCACCTGTTAGAACTCTGTAATATCATCGGGCAGGATACACTAGAGCTATTCACTGCCATCCAAATCGAAAACCCTTACGCCAAAGACGTCACAACCGCCTTTGTGCAGGAATTGCAACGTTTGCTGCCGCAATAAATTCTTCAAAGTAAGTAATAGCCTCATCAATCACTTCAATGGTTTTAATTTTTTGGCCATCTGGATTTACATTGTAAGCTTCTAACCACGGCAAAGAGTCTTCCAACTTCTCCACAATCAGGTCAGACGTACTCCCAACAAATGGATGAATCCAATCTTCTACCACACCACTAGCCAACATTAAGTTAGTACGGCGATGATGAGTATCTTTAGGTAGTACAGTAATCACAGGCTTATTGAAGTATTTCGCAATCAACATTTCTTGCGCCGTGCCAGCGCCAAGTTTAATATCTGCCTGTACAATCACAACGTCTGATTTCTTAATCATCCAACAGTCATGCCCAAACCAGTATAAAGGATCTTCTTCGGTCACACCAACCAACAAGGCTTGTTCAGTTGTACCGTTAGGATCTAAAATTGTTAAATCAGGAAAACTCTTAGCCAGCGTCTCTCCGTACCCCACACGAAAATCTATATACGTATCCAATTCGTTCCCTTTAGGAACTTTCCCAGCTAAATAAAACTTCATCCCACAGCCCTTTTATTAAGATGCTGCGGATTCTGCCATATCCTCTTCTGCCAAACAAGTACGCGCCGCATCCACCGCCCGCGCCAAATCAGTTAAAACAGCATCTACCCCTAACTTAGATTGAGACGATAACAAAATAGCTTTCTGCCCAACTGCTGCTTCCAATTCAGCTTGAATCTCCCCCAACAAGTCCTCAGGCAACGCATCGCACTTGGAAAGAGCTAAAACTTCAGGCAATTCAACTAAGTCACTCTCAAACTGTTCATCATACGCCGCTAATTCTTGGCGAATTGTCTGGTACGCCTCCGCGGGGTTATCCTCAGTCACATCAATTAAATGCAAAACGACGCTACAACGGGAAACATGCTTTAAAAACCGATGCCCCAGCCCTGTCCCTTCGGCAGCACCTTCAATCAACCCTGGCAAGTCAGCCAAAACCATATCCACATTATGGTGCCTCACCACACCTAGCGCAGGCTTAAGCGTTGTAAACGGGTAGTCCGCAATTTTAGGCCGCGCATTAGAAACAGCCGATACAAAAGTAGATTTCCCAGCATTCGGTAAGCCAAGTAATCCCACATCTGCCAGTAGTTTCAAACGTAGAATAATCTCCAACTCTTCCGCTGGCTCTCCCTTAGTAAATTGGCGCGGCGCTTGGTTAGTAGAAGACTTGTAGGATAAATTTCCTCGTCCCCCACGGCCACCACGCAAAAGCAAAAGCTCTTGCCCATCCTCTAAAATCTCGCCCAATACATCGCCCGTCTCGGCGTGTAAAATCTCCGTCCCAAGCGGAACAGGCAAAATCACATCATCTCCACCCGCACCTGTTTTATTACGACCAGCACCACCTTGCCCTGTTTTAGCCTTAAAATGCTGTTGGTAGCGGTAATCAATCAACGTATTAAGGTTACGCCTCCCCAGAATACGTACATCTCCACCTGTACCACCGCACCCGCCATCTGGCCCACCAAACTCAATAAACTTCTCTCGCCGAAAAGAAACGCACCCATGCCCCCCAGCACCGGATTTTACATATACTTTGGCTTCATCTAAAAATTTCATACACAGGTTATAGGGACATCTTCCCCAAAACGCAAGGGAACCTAAGCAACAAAAGCACCCCGTAGGGTGCTTTTAGAAAAATCGGCAAAAAACTTTAACTTACGTGAACGTAAGTACGGCCTTTGTAACCCTCGGCGAAGGATACTGCACCATCTTCTAGCGCAAATAGCGTATGGTCTTTCCCCATACCAACACCATCACCTGCATAAAACTTAGTACCACGCTGACGTACAATAATGTTACCGGCAAGTACAGCTTCACCACCAAATTTCTTCACACCTAAACGACGCCCTGCACTGTCACGTCCGTTACGGCTAGAACCACCTGCTTTTTTATGAGCCATCTTTAAGTCCTCCTAAAGTTCTTTATTTCTTACTCAGCTGCTTCTTTTTTAGCAGCAGATTTCTTTGCACCACCTGCGTTCACAGCCTCAATGCTCAATACTGTTAGGTACTGACGATGACCTTTTTTGCGACGGTAGTTTTGACGACGCTTTTTCTTGAACACAATCACTTTAGCATCACGCTTTTGCTCAACAATTTTAGCAGTAACGGAAGCACCAGAAACCAATGGCGTACCAATTTGGGTTTTACCACCATCATTCAGCATCAACACTTCATCCAGTGTTACTTTGCTACCAACTTCACTCAACAGTCTCTCAACCGTTACAGTATCACCTTTGGCAACCTTAATCTGCTTACCACCTGTTTTAATAATTGCGTACATCGTTAAATTCCAATCCTGTCATATCAATTACGGGAAGCGCATAAGCGCGCTAGCCTCGGGTGAATAAACCATATCCCGCCTCGTGTCAACGGTTTATCCACAGAAAGTAATACCATTTCCCATAAGAACGTAGACAAAACTGGCGTATATCCTATAAAATCAGCCAAAATGACGAAAGAAACCGTACATGCATAAATTTTTGACTGCCCTCATTTTAAGCCTTACAGCAGCAACAGCTCAAGCCCAACAGCTCACTGATGCTGAACTAAAATTAGGCATGGCACTCAAAACTATTTCGCTCAACAGCCCTCAAAATCAGCTGCTTAACCCTCGCAGTGCTCAAATGCAGAACCCTGTAACACGACAAGTCCTTCAAAATTTAGATTTCCAACAAATCAATATGGACGCAGCCCACATCATGGCCAGCCAATTCACAATGGAGGAACTCCAAACCCTCATTGACTTTCAAACATCTCCAATCGGCCTATCAATTCATCGAAAAATGAGCATTTTTCAACACGCCGTTGGCGGTTTGGTGGAAGAAGCCATGCAACAAAAATTTAAGGACATGACCGCCGCTGGTACCTTACAAGGCATTAGCAACCAACCAACCACACCAGCCCTCCCTGGTTTTCAAGGTGGTTTACGGTAGTTTAACTAACTATTCCGGTTGAAATCCCTAAAAAACAACCCATTTCTTTTTTTTAATTCACGTTTTAACCACCATGGAGCACATTATGGACGGAGCAACTTACGCTGGTACTCTTTTCATAGCAATAATGGCAATCTTACTGATATCGAGCCAACTAAACAAACGGTTCGGAAAATATACCAGCACTATTATTGTAACAGTCGGCGTTTTAGTTTGGGGGTTTTTTAAGGTTTTTACCTAAGCATCCAACACAATTAAGAGCTTGCAGCCCTCAAAAACTGCAAGCTCTTAATCTTCTCAAAAAACCTATATCGGCATCCGTAGAATTTCTTGATAAGCCTCAATCGTCTTATCTCGCACAGTCACCATTGTTTGCAATGTAAGTTCCGCTTCCGATACAGCCTGAATCACCTGATGCATAGGGATATCCTCCCCCTCAGCCGCTGCTACAGCGAGGCTCTCGGCGTTTTTTTGGGTTTCCACCACATTACCTACAGCCTGCTTCACAAGGTCACCAAAAGCTTGGTGAGTCTGCTCACCCTGTGTTTTACCCGTGTCCCCTAGGGTACCAATTGTCCCTAACCCAGGAAGTGTACCAAGCGTTTTGAAATCCATTATTCTTTTCCTTTATTGGAAGAATACTTTGCCATGCTTAGCCTACCGAAGCAAGTCCATGCTGCGTGCCATCATTTCTTTGGCAGATTCAATCGCCTGCATGTTCGCTTCATACATCCGTGTAGCTTCCCGCAAATCAACGGTTTCCACCATCGTATCAACATTCGGATAAAGCACAAAACCTTGGTCATTTGCCGCAGGGTGGCTTGGCTCATACACTTTACGAAACGGCGTTTTATCATCTTCTATAATCCGGTCAATATGCACATGCGTCAGGCCAGAAGCTTTGTCTAAATCCGCCTTAAATTGAATTTGCTTGCGACGGTAAGCCGTACCTTCATCTGTAATCACACTATCCGCATTAGCAATATTTTCTGCAATCATCTTCACCCGTGCAGACTGGGCAGCCATCCCTCCTGCACTCACATCCATTGCTTTTAGTAAATCCATCTATCTACTCCCTCTCTACTGTGCTCTACCTAAGGCAGTACGCTGCATAGCTGTGTACTTGCTATATAACTGCGTCGCCATACGGTAATGGAGTTGCACATCATTTAATTTCACCATTTCTTGGTCCAACTGAACGGAGTTCCCGTTAAGAGCCATACGTGTTTTATCTGTAATCAACTTACCGCTGGCAGAATCTGTTGTTGGACGTAAGTGATTTCCCTTGCTGGAGGCCATACCAATGCTGTTACGGTCATATAACTTCTTAAATGTTACATCCTTAGCAATATAACCGGGCGTGTTAGCATTAGCAATATTACCGGAAATAACACCCTGACGCGCAATCAAGTGGTTCATGCGGTGGGTTAATGCGGCACTTAAACTGGCACTGGTTACTGGCATCTTAAAAAATCCCTTTGGTTGTTTCTCTCTCCGCTTATCTATATGCATCTGCCATGCCAACTATAGTAAAAATGTAGAAAATCATTCATCATCAACCTTTGGCACACCTCGTGCATATATTGAGGCATGAGAGACTCAAAAAGGAGAATAAACGTGCGCTCAATTCAATTTTTCACTGCGCTTTTAGGAATGCTAGCTTTGGTTATGGCAACATTCAACACAGCCCAAGCTGCCCCACCTATCGCCCGTGTGAAGGACATTGCAGATTTTGAAGGCGTACGAGACAACGTGCTCATCGGTTACGGCCTTATTGTCGGCCTCAATGGCACGGGGGATTCCGTCAACAGCATCCCTTTCACCCGCCAAACCCTTGTAAATATGTTAGAACGCCTTGGCGTAAATAGCCGAGACGTAGCGGACCAACTGAAAACAAAAAACATTGCCGCTGTCATGGTTACCAGCAAAATGCCGTCCCTCGCCCGCCAAGGTAGTAAAATAGACATCACCGTTTCCAGTTTAGGAGACTCCAAATCATTGGAAGGTGGCTTATTGCTGGCAACCCCTCTTGTAGGAGCTGATGGCAATACCTACGCTGTTGCCCAAGGCGCTGTTGTTGTAGGCGGTTTCTCTGCCGAAGGAAAATCCGGCACAAAATTTGAGAAAAACCATACAACCGTTGGCCGCATTGCCAGCGGAGCCGTAGTAGAACGCGAAACAGGCTTTGAACTCTCTCAACTAGGGGATTCCCTCCGCCTTATGCTACGTGAACCCGACTTCACTACAGCTATCCGCCTACAAAAAGAAATAGACGAAGCTTTCGGCGCTGATATTGCCAAGGCGACAGACCGCGGCACTATTGATATTAAAATTCCTGCTGAGTTAACTGATAACATTGCCATGGCAATGCACAAAATTGAAAACCTTCACGTACGTCCTGGCAGCTCTGCCCGTATTATTATTGATGAAAAAACAGGAACCATTGTCATGGGAGAAGACGTCCGCATTAGCAACGTCGCCATTTCTCACTCCAATATCACTATCCAAGTAAGCGAAGCTGCCATTTCTTCTCAACCATCTTTCACCTTTAACGAAGGCGGCGAAACCATCAAGCTAGACCGCAGCCTCATCAAAGTAGAAGAAGAACAAGACGCTGACAAAGGCCGTTTCCGTATGCTAAATGCAGGCGCGAGCTTGGCTGATTTGGTCAAAGGTCTTAACGCTCTTGGCGTACAACCGCGCGATGTCATCAGCATCCTGCAAAATATTAAAGCCGCAGGTGCTATCCAAGCTGAACTGGTTGTTATGTAACCTACCTGCTACCGCCTTGCAGAACGAGGGGAACGGTCATTAGAACGCTTACGCTTAGCAGCAAAACTAAACGGTTTCTTTTTACCACCTCTCTTAGCAGGCCGTGCCGTTTTAGGCATAGCAGGAGCTTCATTGCGAGACTCAATCTTCTCACCTAATAATTTCTCAATATCCTTCAATAGCGGCAATTCATCCTTACTCACAAGGGAAACAGCAGTACCTTTTGCCCCTGCACGCCCTGTCCGCCCTACACGGTGAACATAATCTTCAGCAACCTGAGGCAAATCAAAGTTAATCACGTGGCTCAGGTCTTTTACGTCAATACCTCGGGCTGCCACATCTGTCGCTACCAAAATACGCGTTTCACCTTTATGCATTTTTTGAACAACACGCCGCCGCGCCCCTTGGCGCATATCCCCATGCAACGCCTCCGTTGAATGCCCCCATCCTGAAATAGTCTGAGCCATACGGTCTGCCGCACGTTTTGTCTTTGTAAACACAATAGCTTGCCAAACAGCATCGTTACTCACTAATTCTCTAAGAAGCTCAACCTTATGTTCTCTACTGGATGTATGAAATAAAGATTGCTCAATTTGGGCATGCATACCCGTTTCCGCTGCCAAACGTACCTGCACAGGGTCAGTCATAAATTTTTTAGCAAGCCTTTCAATGCCGCTATCCACCGTTGCAGAAAACAACAACACTTGCCGCTGGTCGGCAGTTTCATCAAAAATACGCTCTACTGGCTTTAAAAAGCCCATATCCAACATTCTGTCGGCTTCGTCCAATACTAAAACTTCTACAGCCGATAAATTAGCTAACCCTTCTTGCAAATGGTCTATCAAACGACCGGGGGTCGCCACCAGAATATCCAAAGAGTTCTTCAACATCTTAATTTGCGGCCCATAAGAAGCCCCACCAACAATCACGCCCATCTTTAAAGGCGTTCCTTCTGTAAATGTACGAACATTCTCAGCAACTTGGTTTGCCAACTCTCGTGTTGGCGTCAAAATCAACACCCGTGGCGTACGCCGCCCTTCCTGATGCGGTTTGGACAATAAGCGATAAACAGCAGGCAACGTAAAAGCAGCTGTTTTTCCTGTCCCTGTCTGGGCGCAAGCCAGAACGTCCTTCCCTTCCAACGCTAAAGGAATACTCTGCGCTTGGACGGGAGTAGGTGTTTTAAATCCGTTTTTTGTAATTGCTTTTAAAATATGTGCATGCAGGCCTAAGCTGCTAAAGCCGTTATCGGTCATTTGTTTCTCTATCCTTTATTCTGTGTCGTCGCACTCTCCAGACACATTCCGAAAAACAAGACTAGCTCTTTATGGGGATAACTTTTTAAAATTACAAGCAAGAAGACCTAAAATACTAAAATAATTATATTTTATTA
>JAPPOO010000061.1 GCA_028817875.1 Alphaproteobacteria bacterium
TAATACAAGATATGCCAAGTTGTGAACGTGACTGTTACGGATACAGATGCTGACGGTATTACTTTAAGTTTTGCCGGCATGGAAGTGTTTATCCGTAAGCGTGACCTTGGTGTTGATAAGGTAGAACAAGATACTGGCCGTTACAAAGAAGGTCAGGAAATTGAAGCTAAGTTGACGAACCTAAGTGCGAAAGATCGTAAGATCGCTCTATCTGTGAAGGCGCTTCAGATTGATGAAGAAAAAGCGGCTGTGGCTGCTTATGCTGAGCAGGAAGACGAAGGTGACTCTGCACTTGCGGCTGCTTTGAAGCAAGCTGGTGTTTCTGCTGCGGAAGAGGAAAAGCCAAAGAAAAAGGCGGCTCCTAAAAAGAAAGCGGCAGCTAAAGACGAAGCTGAGGCTGAGAAAGCCGAGTAGTTTTCTACTTGATGAAAAGACCTTCTTCGGAAGGTCTTTTTTTTGGGATGTTGGGAACTTTTAAAACACCACAAACTTAATTCTGTATTTTTGTATTCAAACTCATTTCTCCCCACAAAAAAAATGGCGATGCAAAAAGCATCAAAAACTGTGGTAAATGAGTGTGAATAAGGGATAAAAAGGTATTAAAAAGTGATGTTTGAGGTTAAAAAAGTGTAAAAAAAGGCACAAAAAGAGCAAAAAATGTCAAATTTCCGTGATTTTTTGGGGTTTTGTATGCAATGCGGCGAGAGTGGGGGGAGGTGCTGCGCTGTGGTCGGGGTAGTAGGGTGAATGGAGGTGGTTGGGTTGATTTCCAAGATTATTGTCTATATATGAGTGACTATCTATCAGAAAATTTTACTTTAAGATATGGAGGAGTAAATGGCGACAGCGTCAGCACTTCAGTTAACACTAAATGCTGCTCCTGAGGAGTGGGATGATGAAAATTTCAATCCTGAGCAGTGGATAACTGCAAGGGTAAAGGGAGTTGAGGAGTACAGTAAATGGGTAATTTTAGATATTGAATTGCATGAAGATGTTGAAGATTATTCGGATGAAGAAGAACCGTCTACTTACTCTAGAAGTACTCTGAAATTTGAAGTGGAATGCAGAAACTTTTGGAACTCTGCGGATAAATCTTCTCATGGAAGTACTGCTGATAAAGTTCGAGTAAGAAAGACAGAGGTGTGTATTTTTGCGGAAGATGGTACTTCTGAAACATATAACCCTGACCCTGGACAAACATTTATTGTAATGGATGGCAAGCGGGGAAAAATTTTGTTGGAAGTAGTTTTTCCTGAAGGTTTTGAAGATGGTATAATTAAGAAAATCCGAAAAAAATATAGTTTTTGTGCTTCTGATTTATGCCGTTTTTTGCAGCTCTTAACATTTGAAGAAGCAACTGCTTTGAGAACTTCGGATTTCTGATCTGATTTTGTTATAAAAAGAGGCGGGGTTTATTAAGACCCCGTTTTCTTTATTTTGTGATAGCCAATTCACTGGCGAAGCCAGCAAATGGCTACTGGGGTAAACTACCCCAGCCTCTACAACAACCAAATGCTTCTCGCATTTGGGATGTTGGGAACCGTTAAAACACCAGACAATGGGTAGATATTTGGCTATGTTTTTCTTTATTTTTCGTTGGTAAGTTTATTAATCAGATTAGTGAAAGCTTGTTGCTGGGCGGGGGTTAGTTGGCGAAAATTTTTGATGAGAGTTAGGTCTTTGGTGGTTATGTTGTTTGGTTTTTCAGTTGGTTGTGGTGATTTTTGGTAGTTTTTTTTGATAGCCAGTTCGCTGGCGAAGCCAGCAAATGGCTACTGGGGCAGTGCCCCAGCCCCCGCAACAACCAAATGCTTCTCGCATTTGGGATGTTGGGAACCGTTAATACACCATGTTCTCAGTGCTGTAGTTTGTTATCGAAAAAGAATTGGATAGGCACTTCTAACACTCGGGAGAGTTCGTAGAGTTTGCTGGCGCTAATGCGATTGGTGCCGTTTTCATATTTTTGGATTTGTTGGAAGGTGATGCCAAGTTGTTTAGCGAGGCTTTCTTGGGAGATGCCTTGCAGTTTACGTTGTTGTTTCAGGCGTTGGCCAACATGGATGTCGATGGGGTGGGGGGATTTGCTATGCACAGTTTTGGCTCCATTTTATTCAAACAAAACAGCCACTTGGTTAAGTGGCTGGGGAGTTCGTAACCGTCACGAGAACGGTGCAGCTTATTTCAGCTTTCACCGTGTTGTATTCGCTGCCTCCCCAACCATTAGTTGGTTCGGCAACGCATATTTATGGCCTGCGTTGCAGTGGCCTCTCGTGGAGGTTACGACACCCCACACCTGTAACTCACAGGTGCGGGGGCAGGATAGCATAGAGAGATTGGGTTGGGTATTGTTACTTGCGTGGATTTTGTTTGTATACTATAAGCTGAGTAACTACATTAACTGTTTCTAAATTCTAAAATTTTTATAACTTAACAGCCCCTTTGTGGGGCGGGAGATTTAAAATGTCTGAACAATACTTGTCTTTTAACGGTTGTTCGCAAATACGGACTGACTTTACTTGCAGTATGACCCCTTTGTTTGAAGGGCTTGACCCTACAAAAGGTTTT
The DNA here is from genome assembly GCA_028817875.1 of Alphaproteobacteria bacterium. Lineage (GTDB taxonomy): Bacteria > Pseudomonadota > Alphaproteobacteria > UBA2136 > JAPPOO01 > JAPPOO01. The sequence continues at coordinate 2,566 of JAPPOO010000061.1, forward strand.
TCTCATGAATACAGTGACAAACATGTTCTTTGTTGGCAAAGAGATGTTGGTATTTCTTTTCCTTTGCTGGGGTTTCTGCTTGGTTTTAAACGGTTGTTTCATTTTAAGGAAGAAACATTTGTATTTGAAGCTGTTCAGGAAAACCTACGAGAGGGATGTGAAGCACGCCTTGTATTTCCTCGTTTTGCTGTATGGCTCCTCAAAAAACATATACGGCACAAAGTTAAAAATGAAGATGCCCTTAAGATTATTGATAGATTAATTCCAATGATACCCGTCGAACTAAGTAGTAGCTATAATCAGGGTATGGCTTGGGAAAACTTAGAAAAACCAATGCTTAAGTGTGTTTTAGATATGGAAGATGGTAGCCCTGAAATTCAAGCTTATGAGGCTGTTATGCAGGCTAAATGGGGGTGTTCAACAGTTTCTAAGATATTGAGACGCACTGTTACTCTTTCTCAGAGGGGGCACCGTTTAGAAGGTTACTTTCATCGATCTATTCCTATATTGATTGATCAAAGGAGTAATAGCAGACAAAACAGCTGGAAACTTTGTTTAAAAGGTGAATATATTCCTTATAGCTATAGTTGTTCTTGTGCTGAAGTTGCTGAGTTTGTATTTGAAAACACTGCGCGTGCAGCTAATAATGCTGCACGGATGGTTTTTTCTCAACGAAAGTTGAGGGATAAAATGTGGGACCATTTTTTACAGTTACTAAGAAACTCTGAAAGAGTTTACTAACGATGCAAATAGCCCTGCCTTGTGCCTTTTTGGCATGGAGTAGGGCTGTTTGTTTTGTTGCCAGATGGGTGTTTGGGTTGTAGGCTTGGGAACTATGAATGATATGACACATCAGTTTTTGCATTTTATCCGTTTGGAAAGAGGGATGAGGCGCTGGCGCATGGTTGCTATTTTTTCCGTAATTGCTCTTATTGTTGTTGCGTGGGGCGGGCATTTTTCTGCGTCGTCTTCTGCTATGCTACATAGCGCAGAGCAGGCGCATATTGCGCGGATTAGTGTTGAAGGCATGATATTGGAAGATGATTATGCTAATGATATTCTGGCCGATATTGCTGCTGACAAACACGTGAAAGGGGCGATTGTCACGATTGATTCCCCTGGTGGAACGATGGTTGGTGGATTGAGTTTATACCGCGGGTTACGGCGGATTTCGGAAGCAGGTAAGCCTGTGACGGTGGTGATGAAAACCGTTGCGGCTTCTGGTGGGTACCTTGCTGCAATTGGGGCAGACCATATTTTTGCGAATGAGGGCACGCTAACGGGGTCTATTGGTGTTATTTTGCCATCGGTTGATGTAACGGAGTTGGCGGACAAGGTGGGTGTTGCCAGTAATGATGTGGTGAGCGGTGATTTGAAGGCTGTGACGAACCCGCTACAACCTCGGACGGCGAAGGCTCAGGCTTACTTACAGGAAGTTGTTAACGAATTGAATGAGGTTTTCTACCGTTATGTTGTTGAACGCCGCGCTTTGGCAGATGATGTTGTTGCCAAGGTGAAAGATGGCCGCGTGGTTGTGGGGACTCAGGCTGTGGAAATGGGCTTAGTGGACGCCTTGGGTGATATGTTTGATGCGAAAAAATGGTTGGTTAAAAAAGCGGCATTGGCAGATAATATACCTGTGTTAGACTATGCTTTAGAAGAGCCGCGCCCGTGGTTGCAAAGAGCTTTGGAAGGTAGTGTTTCGGTAGGGGTGGGCGCATTGTTGCAAGAGTTAGGTGTTGCTGTAAAGCAAACTGGTGCTTTGGCGGTATTAAGATAAAATAACAAAGGATAAAAGAGGGGCGGTTATTATGACGAAATCAGAATTGGTACAACGCTTGTTGGCAGCGCACCCTGAGTTGCATGTTCAAGATTTAGAGCGCTTGGTGAATGTGGTTTTTGAAGAGATTACTCATACATTGATGGAAGGCGGACGCGTGGAGCTTCGTGGTTTTGGTGCTTTTAGCGTACGCGAGAGAAAAGCACGCCAAGGGCGCAACCCACGTACGGGGGCATCAGTGGAAGTGCCTTCTAAAAGAGTACCATTTTTTAAATGTGGGAAAGAGCTACGCGAACGTGTGAACAAATAAAACCTAGCATAAGGTACTGCTGCGATGACAGACTTTCAGGTTTATACACTGGTTGTTTTAGGGGGCTATTTTTTGCTGATGCTGGGCATTGCTTGGTATGCAGGTAGTAAGGAAGACCACGCAGGCTTTGTATTAGGGAACCGGAATGTAGGGTACTTGCCTACTTTGGGGTCTTTAGCGGCAAGTTTGCGCGATGGTAGCGGTATTGTTTTTTGGGTTGGGTTTGGCCTAACTGCTGGGTATGGTGGTTTGTGGCTGTTTATTGGCGTTTGCTTTGCATTTCTTTTTTATGTGTTATGTGGGCCAAAAGTTAGGGCTTTAGCCGCTAAAGAGAACTATGTGACGATTGGTGAACTTGTTCGTCAACAGTTAGGGGGCGTTACTGAAAAAGTAAGTTCTGTTATTGTTTTGGTGGTTGCGCTTATGTGGATTGCCGCACAGCTATTTGTTTCTGGTAATTTGATGGCACAGATTCTTTCTGCGCCTGAATGGGTTGGCGTGGCGAGTGTAGCGACAGTTGTTGCTTTGTATTTAGTTACGGGTGGTTACGGTACGGTTGTGAAGACGGATGCCATACAGTTTATTTTAATTGTGTCGCTTGTGGGCGTTGCGTTTTTGTTTCCGCCAGCGCAGGCGGATTTGGTGAATTTTAGCTCTCTTATTGAATTTGATACCCGCATGTCTGTTGCTTTTTTTCTTTTTGGATTTATTTTTGTATTGGCAAGCCCTGATATGTGGCAACGGGTTTTTTCGGCACGGGATGATAGGGTTATTCGGACAAGTTTTCCTTTAGCGGGCTTTTTTCTGATTTTGATGACATGCTCTTTATTATGGTTAGGTATGAGTGCGCGGGAGTATTTAAGTGTTGACTTAGCTGCGGGAGAAGTGTTTTTTGCAATCTTTGAACAACAGGTTTTTCCTGCCCCGATTTTAGCGTTTATTGCGTTGGTTACAATGGCGATTACGATGTCTACCCTTGATACGTTTTGCTATGTTTTTTCGTCTTCCCTTGCGAAGAATATTTTGCCGAAAGATATTAGTGAAACCCGTGATAAGTACGTGAGTTTTTCCCGAGGTGTGTTTGTGATTGTGCTGGCTATGATGAGTATTTTGGCGTTGGCAATTAGTGATATTATTATGTTTTTGTTTGATGCAGCTAGTTTAATGACAATTTTGGCACCTGTTTATGTATTGGCGGTTTTGGGTGTCTTTAAATGCTCTAAACGGTTAGATATGCTTATTGCTTTGTGTGTGTTAAGTGCAGCCTGTGTGTATATTTTTATGTTTACGCAAGGGTATTTTGAAGACTTTTTAATGATGCTAGTACCTGTGGCATTAAGTACGTTTTTGTGTGTTGCTAGTTTGTTAGTGTTTAGGTTGGGTGAGAGGTAATTAGAGGATTGCTATTTATTAACGAGTTTTTGTATTGTGCTTTCTGGTAAAATTTTCTTACGGGCTAGAAATAATAAAAAATTTTACCTATATTGCTTGTATAGGACTTAATTTTTTATGAGGTTGAGAACATGGAAATGTTTCAATTTAAAGGCTGTGTATTTTCAGTAAGGACAGATTCTGGTTCTGGCATTGGTTTTAGTTTTTGTGCTGGTTACGCAGAATCTGCTCTAGTAGCTGATGCTGTTGGTAGCTATTGGAAAGTTCTTGTGGAGCGAGCTACAGGAGAAAGAATGAAGTTAGACATTCGAAAAGTTGGTATGCGTGCTTGTTACAAAGACAGCAAGATGGGTATTATTGCTAGTGGTATAATCGAAGCAGGGCGACGAAGAAAAGAGATGCTTATACAGTGGCAAGCTCCGTATTGCTCTCCAGTTATAGTTCCTGTTAACGGTAGTTCAAGTCTTGGGTTAGTAGCTCGGGATATTGAGAGAGTTATGTCTGGTTTTGTTTCTCCGCAAGACTTATCTCCCAATGCTCCTTTACATCTTTCTGATGATGTGTTGGAGAGAGAAGCTGAATTGTTTTGTTTGAGAGCTTAATTTGTAAAGACTGAGTCTTTAAAGGGGCGTTCTATTTTTTAGATGCGCCCCTTTTTAGTATATGGTTAAAGGAATTAGCCTTTGCAGTTGGCGATTCCTTCACGGATGACGTCCTTAGCTTCGGCAGCATCGCCCCAGCCATTGGTTTTTACCCACTTGCCTTCTTCAAGGTTTTTGTAGTTGGCGTAGAACTGTTCCATCTGGTGTTTGAAGAGTTCCGGTAGGTCGTTAATGCTGTTTGTGTTGGCAAAGCGACGGTCTAGCTTGGTGACGGGTACGCAAATTAGTTTAGGGTCGTCCCCGCTTTCATCTTCTGTACGTAAAACGGCGATTGGGCGGCAGCGCACGACAGAACCCGGTACAACAGGGATGTCTGTGTAGATAAAGGCATCTACAGGGTCGCCATCACCACCAAGGGTTTTATTGATAAAGCCGTAGTGAGCTGGGAAAACCATTGGCATTGGAGCAAAGCGATCTACAAACAATGTGCCTGTGTCTTTATCAACTTCGTATTTAACGCCGTAACTGTGGGCAGTGTTTTCAACAATTACGTAAATATCTTCTGGGGCATCTTTACCCGCTGGTACGTTTAATAAACTCATTTTGACTACTTTCTTAGTAATATAAATATGCAATATGCGGCGGCATTGTGCCGTGAGGGCGTGCAAATTTCAAGAATTTATGGCATAAACGGTTTTATGAACTGGTTGACCTCTATTGCAAAACCCAAAATTGCGACCAAAAAACGGCGAGAGCTGGCTTCCAATGTGTGGCGTAACTGCTCTGGGTGTGGGGTTATGCTGTATGCGAAGGATTTGAAAGAGAGTTGCCAAGTTTGCACGAAGTGCGGCCACCACATGAAGATTTCTGTAGATGACAGGTTGGCGTACTTACTGGATGAAGGGTTTGAAACGTTGGTTGTGCCGCGTGTATCGGATGACCCGTTAGAGTTCAAAGATAGCAAAAAATACAACGATAGGTTGGTTGCCAGCCGTAAAAAAACAGAGCAGCAGGATGGTTGTCGTGTTTTATCGGGTCATATTGATGGTGAGGCTATTGTTGTTGCGATGATGGATTTCTCTTTTATGGGGGGGTCTATGGGGCGCGCTGTAGGAGAAGCGATTGTTTTGGCGGCGGAAACGGCAGTAGCGCAGAAAAAGCCTTTTTTGATGGTGACAACCAGTGGCGGGGCGCGGATGCAAGAAGGGGTGTTGTCTCTTATGCAGATGGCACGGACGACGGCGGCGATTCAGGAAGTGAAGGAAGCAGGGCTGCCTTATTTTGTGTTGTTGACCGACCCGACAACGGGTGGTGTAACAGCCAGCTTTGCGATGTTGGGAGATGTAACGTTGGCAGAACCTGGTGCGACAATTGGTTTTGCGGGTGCGCGGGTGATTGAGCAGACGACAGGAGAGACGTTGCCTGAGGGGTTTCAAACCGCAGAATTTTTGCAAGAGCACGGCATGGTGGATGTGATTGTACCTCGTGCTGAACAGCGGGCGAAGGTTTCTAACTTAATCCGTTTGTTGATGCATAAGTAGAAATGCAGAAACGGCACCGAAGTGCCGTGTTCTTTGGTGTGTTCAAACTCTGTTTGCTGCTCGTAGATAGGTAGGCTTATAGCGTGTAGATAGAGATTGATTGCCGAAGCCTCTTGGGCCATCTGAAGGATGGTAATAAGAGGGAGGGGGCGGCTGCTTCTTTGTTTCAATAGTGTTTTGGGTTGCTTTTTGGTTGTTTAGATACTTTTCTGCTGTAATGATACCGTTTTCGGTTGGTATGAGAAGTTGTGGTTTTCCTTCTGGCATAGTTAGATGGTATACTGTGATGAAGTTGTATGAACCTACTTTTATGCCTTGTTTTTCTAGCTTGAGCTGATTTAGAAAATTCATACAGGCTTGTTGTACGTATAGGCCGATATCGTGTTCATCCAAATTTTTACGACTATTTAATTTGCTAACTACTTGCGCAGATATGTTCTTTGAAATAACTAAAATACGTTGTAACAAACATGAGTTGTTTGATTTGTTGTATTGCACTATTGCTTTTGTAGTAATGTGTGAAAGTATAGTGTCAATGCTTAACGTATTTCTACGAGAGTTTATTCCTGAACGAAATCCTCGGGCTTTGAGTTTGTTTGCCATCTTGCGTTTCCTTATAGAAAAAGGGGTTTAAGGTGGTTTTTGTTATTTTTATGTGAATTCAAACTAAACGCGATAATGTTTCAATCTGCGTATTTTGCCATGAAAATAGCGGTGTGTGCACTATTTTATTTGACAGAGGGGTGAAGAGTTGCTAATTAAGGCGGACGATTCGCTTGGTGGGCCCCTGCAAAAGTGTGGAAGCATTGGGCTTTTACCGCCTGCTAAGATTGATCAGAAAGGGAAAATGATGAGTAAAATCAAAATGAAAACGCGGAAAGCCGCGGCTAAGCGCTTCAAGAAAGCGACAGCAAATGGGAAGATTCTTCGTTCCATCCGTAACCACGGTCACTTTTTGTCTAAAATGGGTAACAAAGCCCACAAATTGGCTGGAACAACGTATGTGGACGATGCAAACTTTGATGCCGTTAACAAGCTTGTGCCTGCTTTAGGTGCCAAGAAAAAACGGACGAAGTTTTTGAAACGCGTGGCAGAAGCCATGAAGCAACAAAACGCCAACGCGTAAGGGAGGATTTTAGAAATGGCAAGAGCAGCATATGGTGCAGGAAACCGCCGTCGTCATAAGAAAATTTTGAAGATGGCAAAAGGGTACAGAGGTCGTGCCAAGAATTGTTTTCGCGTTGCGATAGAACGCGTTGAGAAAGGTTTGCAGTACGCTTACCGCGACCGTCGTACTAAGAAGCGTACTTTCCGTAGCTTGTGGATTCAGCGTATTAACGCGGGTGTGCGTGAGCATGGTTTGAGCTACAGCAAGTTTATGAACGGTTTGAAAGAAGCGAATATTGAAATGGACCGCAAGGTTCTCGCTTGGATGGCTATGAACGATGCTGAAGGATTTAAGTCAGTTGTTGAGCAGGCTAAAAAAGCTGTGAAATAGCCTTTTTTTAGGGATGTTTCATAAAAAACGGGTGCAAAAGCGCCCGTTTTTATTTATATTCGCCCCATGTCCGATTTACAGAATTTACAAAGTGATAGTTTGGCTGCCATTCAGGCTGCCGCAAATTTGGATGCGCTTGAAGAGACACGCGTTAAATTTTTGGGTAAGAAGGGGCTTATTTCTGCTGAAATGCAGAAGCTGGGCAAGATGTCTCCTGATGAGCGTAAAGAATACGGCGCTGCTGTTAATGTTGTAAAGGAAGCTTTTCAGTCTGCTTTGCACAGCCGTAAGCAAACTTTGGAAGAGCAGGCGTTGGAAGATCAACTTTCTTTAGAAACGCAGGATATGACCTTGCCGGCTGATGCTTACCAACTTGGTAAAGTGCACCCTGTTTCTTACACAATTATGGAAGTGGGCGATATTTTAGCGCGTTTGGGTTTTAGCCATGCAACAGGGCCTGAAATTGAGACGGATTTTTATAATTTCACGGCGTTGAATATTCCTGAAAATCATCCTGCACGGCAAGACCACGATACATTTTATTTGAAGCCTGATGCTTCGGGGGAACGTAAGGTTTTGCGGACGCAAACGAGTAACGTGCAAATCCATACCATGGAGAAATTTGAACCGCCTATGCGTGTGATGAGTATTGGGCGGGTGTTCCGTAAAGATAGCGATGTTACGCACACGCCGCAGTTCCATCAAGTAGAAGGTTTGGCTATTGAGAAAGGTTTGGCCTTTGCTCATTTGCGTGGGGTATTGCAGAAATTTTTGAATGATTTTTTTGAAAAAGACGTGACGATGCGGATGAGACCGCACTACTTTCCGTTTACGGAACCAAGTGCTGAAGTTGATATTGAGTGTTTATTCTGTAAAGGGGACGGATGCCGTATTTGTAAGCAATCTGGTTGGTTAGAGGTATTAGGAAGTGGTATGGTGCATCGAAATGTGCTGACGCATTGCCAAGTAGACCATACTGAATGGCAGGGGTTTGCCTTTGGCTGCGGTATTGAACGCCTTGCTATGCTGAAGTATGGTATTAACGATTTAAGGCTTTTCTATGAGAGCCAAGCAGCTTTCTTAAAACATTTTGGTAAGTCTGTTTCGCAGGTTTAGGTTGCCGAAAGGGTTTTTGAGGGGTACAGTGCGTTGCACTAGTTTTATATAAAAATGAAGGGGAAATTTATGACTAAATTATTTTTGGTAATGGGTGCTTTGGTTGTAGCAGGTTGCAGTGCTGTAACATGTGAAGATCCATCCTTGTTTGAGCCGATTCACCACTGTGGTGATGAGTGCCACTGGGAACGTGACTAGTTTGTTGGCTCTGCGATGAGCGAAGCGGACTTAGTTTATCAGATTATGCCGGCAACGGCTGCTGAGCGTGAACGTTTGGCGGCTTTGCCGGTTTTCTCGATGAGTGCTCAATCGCTTGGGCGTAAGGTGGCACGTGGTGATGTATTGCTTGCTAAGGTAGGTGAGGAGATTATTGGTCTTCTTATTGCTGAACTATATGGTTTTTTTGATGAAAATGTTGTTTCTTTAATTATTGTTGATGAACAAAAACGGCGGCGTGGTATTGGTACAGCGCTTGTTGAAGAAGCAGAAAAGCTGTTTGGTAAAGGTAAGCTGTTTATGGCAACAAATGACTCTAATGCTCCTATGTGTAGCCTATGCGATAAAATGGGGTACGTTAAAGTTTGTCAGATTGATGTTCCCGGTGAAGATGACCCTGAGATAGTCTATTTAAAAAGGCTATAACGTTCAAATTTTGATTTTTGTGGGTTTTTCCGTTAGGGTATTCTTGTTTTTCGTTGTGACTTTATAAAGTAAAAGTAGTTGATATGAAGATTTCTCTTTCGTGGTTGAAAGATTATTTAGACACTGACTTGTCTGTTGATGAGTTAGTGGCGTTGTTGATTCAGTTGGGGCATGAGTTAGATGCTGTGGAAACTGAAGGCGCAAGCTTTGCCCATGTTGTTGTGGGGAGTGTTCAGGAACGCGTGCAGCACCCTGATGCTGACCGTTTGGGTGTGTGTCAGGTTGATGTAGGTGAAGGTAACCTTAGAACAATTGTTTGTGGTGCGCCAAATGCACGGGCAGGTATTAAGGTAGCAGTGGCTTTACCAGGGGCGGTTTTGCCGGGTGATTTTGCTATTAAAAAATCCAAAGTTCGTGGTGTTGCTAGTGATGGCATGCTTTGTTCTGTTAAAGAGCTTGGTTTTGGTGATGACCACGACGGTATTTGGGAAATGGATACCGATGCTGCGGTTGGTACACCTTTGGCACAGGCTATCAATTTAGATGATGTTATTTTGGATGTTGCTGTTACGCCTAACCGTGGTGACTGTTTAAGCGTTTACGGTTTAGCGCGAGATTTGGCTGCTGCTGGTGCAGGTACGTTAAAAGTATTGCTAGATATTGCTGCTGGTGAAGGCGCGCCGACAACTTCTTTTGAAACACGCAGTGATAATGTTAAAGGCTTTAGTGGGACGTCTCTTACAGGTGTTCAGAACGGAGAAAGCCCTGATTGGTTAAAACGACGGATTGAACAAGCGGGATTGCGTCCGCGTAGCTTGGTTGTAGATGTGACGAATTACGTTATGTTGACAGTTGGGCAGCCTTTGCATGCCTATGATGCTGATAAGCTGAAAGGGACTGTTTACGCCGCAGAAGCGCAAGGAGGAGAAGGTTTTTCAGGTATTGGGGAACGAGAACTTACCTTGTGCTCAGGTGATGTTACGATTTGTGATGATACAGGTATTATCGGCCTTGGTGGTATTCTTGGGGGTGAAGGGACAGCGGTTTCTGCCACGACGCAAAACATCTTTTTAGAAGCGGCGTTTTTTGAGCGTTCTCGTATTGCTCAGACAGGACAAGCCCATCAGCTTATTACAGATGCACGTTACCGTTTTGAACGTGGTGTTGATCCTGAGATGGTTGCTTATGCCAACCAAATGGCTGCTGATTTGATTGTTCAGTATGGTGGTGGTGTGCGGAGTGAAACGGTTGTTTCAGGTACATTTGATGTTGAGCGAGAAGTTATTACTTATAACAGTGATTTATGCCGTACTTTTGGTGGCTTGGATGTTTCAAAAGAAGAGCAAACAAATATTCTGCAAAAGCTTGGTTTTGGTATTGATGATAAGGGAGATGTTCTTTCTTTAGCACCTCCGAGTTGGCGGACGTATATGGAAAACCCTGAAGATATTGTTGAAGAGATTTTACGAGTTAAAGGGTATGAAAATGTGCCGACAGAATTGCCGAGTACACCTTTGTTTAAACTGCCTCAGAGCGAAGCCGCGCCGTTGTTAACGTATGACCGGCAGGCACGACGCGCTTTAGCTGGGTTGGGGTATTTAGAAACAATTACATATAGCTTTATTAACCGTACTCATGCTGAGTTGTTTGCAGACGATGCTGATGCTTTGCAGGATTTAGATAACCCGTTGGATGCGGATATGATGGCGACGATGCGGCCAAGTTTACTGCCTGGATTATTGGTTGCCTCGGCTCGTAATATCGCGCGGAGTGAACCTATTTCTAAGTTAGCGGAAGTTGGCACTGTATTTACTGCTGAAGGGGAAAAACTGGAAGCGGCTGGTGTGTGCGTGTGTGATGACCAGCGGCATTGGAAAGGCAGTGCTAGCGCGCCTGACGCTTATACAGCTAAGGCGGGGGCGTTAGCTTTATTGGAAAGCTTTGGCCTGAATATAGCAAGTTTGCAGGTTAAAACACCAGCTGGCCCACAATTTCATCCGGGGCGGAGCGGCTCTCTTGTTTTAGGTAAACAGGTGCTGGCTCGGTTTGGTGAATTGCACCCGAATGTTGCGAAACAGTTTGACCTTAAAGGTCGTGCTTCTGCCTTTGTTGTTGATTTGCAGGTAGTTAGTAAACAGAAAATTAAAAATAGGCCTTTTGAAACATCGGCTTACCAAGCTGTAGAACGTGACCTTGCATTTTTGTTGGATGAGGATGTTGTGGCCCAGCAGGTTGTGCGTACTGTACAAAATGCGACAAAACCGTTAGCTAAAGCTGTTGAGGTTTTTGATATTTATGTTGGTAAGGGCGTGCCGGAAGGTAAGAAGTCTCTTGCGCTTTCTGTGACGTTACAGGCTCAGGATAGAACCTTGGAAGAAAAAGACATTGTAGAGGTGATGGACGCTGCTGTAATGGCTGTTCAGAAGCATTACGGCGGTGAATTGAGAAGTTAACCTTGTGACAGAAGACCAAGTACACCCAATGGATAGAAAGCCAGCATTGGCTGTGCGGGTGGCTTTGTTGGAGGAGCGAAACCGCCGTGTTGAGCGGGATAAAGCTTGGGAAACCAGTTGGTTTCGACTTATTTTACTGATGATGGTTATTTATGCTTTTGCGGCAATTTTTCTTATGCTTATTGGTGTTGCGAATGCTTTTGTTGCTGCGTGTGTACCGTCGATTGGTTTTTTTATTTCTACGTTGAGTTTACCGATTATTAAGAAAATATGGGTGTCCTCATGTTATACCGATTGACGCAAAAACAGGTGCTTATACTGCTTTTTGTAGGGGCAGTGGGGTTGTGTGTAAGTGCGTTTGTTTTAGAGTACGGTTTTGGTGCCTTACCTTGCAGAATGTGTTGGTGGCAGCGTTATGTACATTGGGCTTTAGTTGTTTGTGCTGGTATCGGTTTGTTATTACCTGCGCGTTGGCGTTGGGGGGCTTTGGTTGATTGTTGCTGGATTTCTTTAGTTGGTTTGGGGATTGCCGTATGGCAGGCTGGCTCTCAGCTTAGCTTATGGAAATTGCCTGATATGTGCCAAGGGAGCGGCGCGGTTTTAGCGGAAAGTACTGATTTACTCAGTGCTTTGCAGAATATGCAGCCTCCGCCTGCTTGTGATGATTGGGGCTTTACGATTTTTGGTTTAAGTTTAGCCATGTGGAATGTGTTTGTTATGCTTGGTTATGCTATTGTAGCTGGGTATGGGATTTATATAGGAAGGTTAGAAAAATGAATGTTACCGAATACCAAAAATGGACAAGAGAAACAGCGCTTTACCCTGAAGCAAATACGGGAAGTGTGCCAGAATTAATGTATCTTTCCCTTGGGTTAGCGGGGGAAGCGGCTGAAATTGCTAACAAAGTGAAGAAGTTGTATCGGGATGGTGATTCGGCTGAAAAGCGGCAGGCAATTCAGGCGGAAATGGGCGATGTTCTTTGGTATTTGGGGCGTTTGGCTGAGGTTTTGGATGGAGATTTGGCGGAGATTTTACAAGCTAACCAAGATAAGTTGATGAGCCGTAAAGATCGCGGTGTTTTGTCTGGTTCTGGGGATAATAGATAGGGGTGGGATTTTTTTCATTTTTCCCCACAAAAAAATTTGCGGCGTAAAAAACATCAAAGTCCGTGATAAATGAGGCAAAATAAGGCCTAATTCGGTATTAAAAAGTGATATTTGAGGTCAAAAAAGTGTAAAAAAAGGCACAAAAAGAGCAAAAAATGTCAAATTTTCGTGATTTTTTGACGCTTCCCACTATAGTTTTGTATACAATATAATGTCGGGCGCGGGATGGTGATAACGGTAAGAGCGGCGGAAAATTTGTGCGGAAGAAGTGGGGCATACACGGTGCAGCGTGCTCTGTTCAAATAAATGAAACAATTTATCCTATTGGAAGCCAGCGCCTTGAAAATCTGATGAAACGCACGTCACACAATGAGAGGCATTCTTTTTAATTGTATTCAATTTTGTGTTTACCTAGAAGGGGAAAGGTTGGTTCAGTAAGATGGGTTGGCTAGGCCTTTCAAGTTTTTTTGTATTGCGTTATACAGAGGATAGATGAAGAGGTGATGTGCATATGAAAAATGTGATGATTACTGCTGATGACTACGGGCTTTCGGGTGGTATCTGCACAAGTATTATTGAGTTGTTGGAAGCAGGTGCTATTTCAGCAACAAATGTGATGGCGTGTATGCCGCAAGCTTACGAGCGGTGTGAAGCACTCAAAAAGGCAGGGCTTGTTTCTCGAGTGGGTGTTCACTTGCAGGTTACGTGGGAGAATGATATTAGCCGACCTCTTTCTGAGCCTGAGGAAGTGCTTAGCCTTGTGGATGAGAGAGGTATTTTTAAGCCAGTAGATTGCGAAGATATTATTGATTTGGATGAGTTGGAACTGGAGTGGGATCGGCAAATACGGCACGTTATAGATGCTTTAGGGCAAACACCTGCGCATTTAGACCGTCACCATAGCATCCGAACGATACCGAGAGGGAATGAGGTTTACTTTAAGCTAGCTAAAAAGTACGGCATACCTGTGCGTGGTGGCAACAAGGTGGGATTGGTAGATGGAAGTGCTTATGGTGTTCAATCCACAACGTTGATGACGAGCGATTGGACGGGCACTGACCAGCCAGTAGATGTCCTAAAAGAAAGTATTTTGGAAAACCTTGAAAAGGTAGGAGACGGTGTGCTTGAGATTGTGACGCACCCAGGTTACTGCGACGACGAGTTGGTGAAAAAGTCTCCATGGAATGAAAACCGTGTGAACGACCATAAGGTTTTGCTTGAGTTAGCAAAAGAAGGTTGGTTGGCTTCACAGGGGATTCGGTTATTTAGGTATGAGGACTTTTGATAGCCAGTTCGCTGGCAAAGCCACTTTTGGGTGCTTCCTATGTACTTACTTATGATGTTAATTTGCTGATGAGACTGGTGAGGGCTTGTTGTTGGGCGGGGTTTAGTTGGCGAAAGTTTTTGATGAGGTGGAGTTCTTTGGTGGTTAGTTCGGATGATTTTTCAATTGGTTGTGTTGATTTTTGGTAGTTCTCAAAAAAGAATTGAATGGGTGTTTTAAGAATTTGGGATAGCTCATACAGCTTGCTGGCGCTGATGCGGTTGGTGCCGTTTTCATATTTTTGGATTTGTTGGAAGGTGATGCCGAGCTGTTTGGCGAGGCTTTCTTGGGAAATTCCTCGTAATATACGTTGCTGCTTCAGGCGTTGGCCAACGTGGATGTCTATGGGGTGAGGTGATTTATTCATAACGGCAACTCCATTTTGTTAAAACAAAACAGCCACTTGGTTAAGTGGCTGGGGAGTTCAAAACTGTCAACAAGAACAGCGCAGCTTATTCCAGCAGGGCTGTATTATATTCGCTGCCTCCCCAACCGTACGGTTAGCTTGGCAACACTTTGGTTACGGCCAGCGTTGCGGTGGCCGCTTGTTGAGAGGTTTTGAAGCCCCACATTTGTAACTCACAAATGCAGGTGTATTTTAGCATAGGGGGCGGTGGTTTGTATATGTGAAGTTAAAAAAAGCGGCTGTTGGCCGCTTTTTTTAAGAGGCTAGAAAACTTGTTAACTCTTGCTCAAATTGGGATTGATTGTCTAGCGGTATAAAGTGGCCAGCATTTTCAATCTCTACCAGCTTTAAGTTTGTTCCAGATGGTCTTGATTCAAACGAACCGTTCTTTCCAATCATTAAGACTCTGGGGGTTGAACTGCTGGAGAATATTTCGAATAGTTCGCCTTTTTCTGAGTAATCAAGAATCGTTTTTGAAGTTTTATAAAAAGCTTGTGCAGGTACTAGTTGCAAAGCACCAACTCTTGTTTCAGCTGATGGTTCGTCTGAATTTTTTAAGGAGTTGATTAAGTCAGGATATGTATTATTTTCAAATTCATCTAGAGAGACGTTAGAAGCTTTTCGGCTTGCGCCACAGTCTCCCGGAAGTAGGTTGCCTTCTAGGCTGCACAGCGCCAATATACGCTCGGGAGCTTCTTTTAGCATCATGGTTCCTGCTATTCCGCCAAGGCTGTGCCCTATTACAGATACCTTATCAATTTTTAGGTGGTCTAATAGTGATATAATGGCTTCTAGTTGTTGGCTTAAATCATAACTGAAGCCTTCAGGCTTTTCTGATTCTCCAAAACCAATGAAGTCTGGACACAGGAAAGAGTATTGGTTGAATGCGGGATTTTTTAGAAGGTTTTTAAACAAAATTTTGTTAGTTTGCAGCCCATGTAGGCACAGAAGCCATTTGTCTCCAGTTTGCCGCAGGTTTGCAGATATAGTAATATTTTGAGAAGGCAGCTTAACGCTAATTTTTTCAACCATATTTACCCCTTTAAACTTTGTCGGTCGTTGTTTATTCGGGGCCGACGTTGATGGTGACGCGGGAGCCGGCTTTGCCTGTTGATTCAATGATGATGGCAACAAATCTTCCCGGTTTGGCGTAGTACAGGGAGGATGTGGCGGATTGGAAGGCGTTAACCTTGCTCCAGCCGTTGGTTTCCATATTCATGTTGAAAAAGCGGTACAGGCTGTCTACATCTCCGCTGCCGTTAAGGGCGATTTTTCCGACTGTTTGGGATGGGGAGGTGAAGATAACGCTCCGCTCTAAATCGATTTTGTGGGAAGCGGGGATTGGAATATCAGGGAAAGCTTGGACGATACCGCTTTCAAAGTTTTTTGCTTCCGTATAGGTGCGTACTTCGCCTGTTTCCGAGTCCATTCTGGTAACATCGGGCTTTTTGTAGGCACCGCCAACGCAGCCAGCCAGCGCAAACGCGCTTAAACAGGCCAGTAGTGTTGTTCTTTCTAATCTCATCATGTTGAATAGTCAGGGATTTGACCCTTATTTGTCAAGTTGGAGCCATCTATACAGGCCGTAACACGATAAATAACTGTGACTTTTTTAACATTAATTAGTGTTTGTGGGCGAACAGAGTGGTGATGTCTTCTTCGGTGAAGGTTTCCTCTGTGCCTGTGTAGGCGTCTTGCATGGTGATGTCGCCTTCTTGAAGCATTTCCCGACAGGTTGCCTCACCAAGGGAAATGAGGGCGGTGGCCATGCGGTCCCGCGGGTTATCTTGTTTGAAATCAAGCGGCATCGCCTCAAATAGGCGGGTTTCGTCCTCATGGAATAGGCGGTAGAGGAGTTCTGCCGGCATGAGGGTGTTGGCTTCTTCTTGCTTAACAGTATCGAGCAGCATGGCTGTGCGTTGCCAGTCGTCCGGTGTTTTTTTGTCTTCGTCTTCCGGCAAAGTTTGTAGGAAGAGGGCGCTGCAAGTGAGGTTTTCGCCTTCTTCGTGCGTCCAAACGCGGAGCTGGGTATCTGCCTGTACGGAGTGGGTAAAGTAGGCTTCTATGGCCTTGGTGATGGTTTTGTACTCCATAGGAATAAAGCTTTGGTAGACTTGTTCGTTTCGGTAGACAGTGGCGGCGAAAGTTGCGCCTTGCTCGGAGTGGCTTTCGAACGTGCTTTGCTGGGCGGTTTCGTTTGCGTAGGCTTTTAGGTGACCTTGTTCGTTACAATTTGCTACGAAGAGAGCACCTGATTCAGCATTTTGAATTTGGAGCGTCATGCTTGAGCCTGTTTTGAAGTCCTGCACGGTTATGGCGCAGGTAAGGAGCATGTTCAGCAGTGTATCGGTTGTTTTGTTGTTAATAGCGAGGGACGGGCAGGCTTCCTTCAGGTTTGTGAACCGCAGGAATTTTCCGCGGATGGCCATGTTATCAAACGTAAAGGGGATAATAAAATTTTGGGCGTGGGGTTGAGTATGGGACATATTAAATTTAATTATAGTTCTGCATCATCTTCTTCTGAGGATGGAGAGATAGCACGGTCATCGTCTTCCCACAAGGTGCCTGTTAAATAATCTGACGACAAAATGCCTGTTTCATCTGCTGTAACCAGTTGGTAACTTCCGCTGAACGGGTTGAGTTCTCTTGCAGAATTTGGTGTGGCGTTTGCTGTGACAGCAATTTGGCTGTCTGCATCATTTAGCCCTGTTGTGTTGAGGATTTGCGGGGCTGTGATGTCATCTAGTAGAGGAATATTGTAGCCATTGATGTTGTGTGGCCCACCTGTAATGGAGTTGAAGTTGACGCGGCGTGCTGCTTGGTAGCCGCCGTACCCTTCAATAGTTCCTGTAATATTACTGCCTTCTCCACCGATTGTGAGGTTTTGAGTAAGAACCTCAATATCCATTGTACCTGAAGAAGCTACGTTAATTTCGTCACTGACCAATCTTCCTGCAATGTAGCTAGGTGAGCTAATAAAGATGCCTTCTAATGAGTCTAACCCTGGATTGCTTCCGAATATAACTGTTTCACCTGTTGCGCCTGATTGGACAAAACGGGTAACGCGGGCGCCTTGAGCCATTGTCATGCTATCTAATGTATTAAGGGTTAGCGTGCCAAGGCGCGTGCCTGTGCCAAGTGCGCCATTAAAGATGATGTCTCCTGTTCCTGCTGTGAGGGTGAAGTCAAAGGCTCCGTCAATGTTATCATTAAAAGTAAGGTCTCCGCCTAGGGTAGTGTCGCTATCGATAGCGATATTACTTGCGAGTGTGATTGTATCGTTAAAGGTAATAGCACCGCCGCTGGAGGTGAGGTCTCCATTTAAGGTGGTGTCTCCCGTATAAGTTTGGTTCCCTGTTGTGGTAACGTTGTATAAATCAAAGTTTGACCCGCTGAGGCTTAGGCTGGTAAGAGGTGTTGTATCCCCAAAATTTCCAGATGTTGTGATGTTCCCTGTTCCTGCTTCAATGGCGAGGTTATAAGCACCATCGATAGGGCCGCCGAAGGAAACATTCCCGCCGCTATTGCTGCCTGTGGAAATCATTACGTCTCCTTGTAGAACTAAATCAGTATTTAAAGTGATATCTGCGCCATTTGTCACAAGGTCGCTCGCGAGTCCATCCAAACTAGAATAGGTTTGTTCATTTTGAGTATAGACAGCTCCTAATAGGTTAAAGGCTGTTGCGTTTACCGTAAGGGATAGAGGGGAATTGCTCATGTTATTTTCTTCCCCAATGCCGTACAGGGTTATGTTGTCGCCATTGAATATCAAGTTGTAAGGGCCGGTGATATCATTATTTGCGCCCATGGTAATGTCAGCTGGGTTGGAACCATCGTTTGCAGTGAAGGTCGTATCGGCTGAGAGGGTAATGTTGCCTACGTTGCTGAAGTCCATAGCGTTATCGGTTGTGAATGTACCGCTACCGAGTGTTAGGTTATTTCCGCTTGTGAGAATCCATTGGTCAATATCCATATTACCTGCGATGGTGATATTTGCGCTGCCAGCTGCAAAGTCTAGGTCGTAGTCTCCGTTGATGTCTCCGTTAATAGTGATTGTATCGGCTGATGTTCCGCCTGATTGGAGGATGGAATCGGCTGTGAGGGTTACGTCTCCGTTGATGCTTACATCACCGTTACTGGTTGTGACACCGCCACCCAGTACTACGTCTCCTGTCATGTTAATAGCTGAGCCACCTGACAGAAGGCCGCTGCCTGTAACGTTCCCCGTATAGTCCTGTGCGCCCGTGGTTGTGACATTGGCAACGGCAATGTCATTGGCTGTTACATCTAGGCTGGTAAGGGCTGTTGTACCACCGATGTCTCCGCTTGTTGCGGTGAAGTCGCCTGTTCCTGCATTAATTGTTAGGTTATAGCCACCGTCTACAGTGCTGCCGAGTGTGATGCCTCCTCCGCCTGCGCCTGTTGTTAAGGTGGAGTCGGCTGTGAGGGTGAGGGTGCTGTTGATGGTCATATCAGCATTGGTGGTTGTCAGGATACCTCCTAGATTTACCGTGCCACCGCCAAGGGTCATCGTATCGGTAGATGTGAGGTCATTGTTTAAAGTAACGGCTGTATCACCCGTAATAGCTAGTTGTTGTGCGCCTGTAAGGCTGTATAGGGTGATGGTGTCACCTAGCATGGTAACGTTACCGCTTGTTGTAATGGCATTATCTGCATCAAAGGTAATGTCTTGCCGTGTACCTGAATCGCCTGCTGTAAAGGTTGCGCTACCGCTGATGTTAAGGTCGTCTACGTTTGTATAGTCCTGTGCTGTATCGGTTGTGATGGTGTTTCCGATTGTGAGGTCGTCTCCACTGGTGAGAGTGAGGGTATCAACATCAATATTACCGAGGGAAATATCGCCGCTTCCTGCGATAAGAGTTAGAATGTAGTCTCCCGTGATGTTTCCGCTGACATCTAATGTATCAGCAACACCACCACCGCTGGTAAGGGTGGAGTCTCCCGCGAGGGTAACGTCTCCGCTGAGGGTTAAGCCACCTGCGGTTACGGTGAGATCTCCGTTAAGTGATAGTGCGCCCGTGTATTGCTGAGAGCCTGTAGAAACCATTGTGTTAACAGCAACGGAGTTACCGCTGACGTCGATATCTTCCAATGGTGTTGTTGCACCAACATTGCCGTTAAACTGCGTTATACCTGTACCTGCATCAGCTGTTAGGTCATACCCGCCATCTACTGTGCTATTGAAAGTGATATCTCCCGCACCTGTGCTGGTGCCTAGGGTTGTATGGGCTGCAAGGGTTACGGCGCTGTTGAAATCAATATCATCGTTTGTTGTGCTAAAAGTCCCGCCAATGGTGATAGGGCCTGAGTAGCTTTGGTCATCCGTTGAGATAACGCCATTGCTGAAGTCTAACGTGCTACCGCTTGCTGTCATTTGGGCAATTGGTGTTGTAGCACCTACAGCGCCGCCCACGGTGATGTTTCCTGTTCCTGCGCTGAGGGTTACGTTAAAACCGCCGTCTATTGTGCTGCCAAGCGTGATGTCTCCTCCGCCTGAACCTGTATTGATTGCGAAACTGGTTGGTACGGTGATGGCTGCCGTTACTGCCACGTCACTATCAGTTGTTGTAAGGTTTCCGCCAATGCTGGTAGCGCCTGTGTATGTTTGTGTGCCAACGGTGGTGATGTTGTTACCGATATCAATAAGGCTATCACCTACAACGGAAATAGAACTTAAAGGATTGGAATTACCGATTTCTTGGAGTGTGATGGTGTTTCCAATCATATCCATAGTGTAGGCACCATTCATCGTCATGGTTGCGGGAAACGTGATATTTCTTTCTGCTGCGCCGTCTCTAGCGTAAATGGCGCTGTTGCCTGTGATGGTCATAATACCGTTTAACGGTGTGAAGCTGATGGCGTTGTCAGCTTCTAGCGTTCCGTTTAGGGTAAAGTTGTTTCCTGATGTAAACGTAATAGTGTCTACGTCTACATCTCGGGCAGTGATGTTTCCTGTTGCGCCTACATCTAAGTTAAGGGTGTAGTCCCCTGATACGGCGCTACTGAAGATGATATTTCCTGTTCCGGAACCCGTGCTGTAAGTCACGTTATTACCTAACGTAGAGGTGCCGTTGATAATCCAGTTGCCATCGTTTGTAGAGATATTGCCATACATAGTTGTTCCTGTACTGGCACTGAAAGTGACATTTCCATCAGCAGAACTAGAGGTGTCAATACCTCCCACAGTTACATTGGCGCCGTTAAAACTTATGTTTGCGCCGTCGGTTTGGATGGTATCCCCCGTGTTCATGGTGAAATCACCTGAGCCATCGCTATCGCTATCGGCGCGGAATATAACGTCTCCCGTTGTGGCAAGTCCTAAGGTGTCATCTGTAAGGTCATTTATAGTGATATCGTTTGTTGCTTCCAACGTGATATTTGTTCCCGCGGCGAGGGCTTCTAGCGCAACTTCCGCTATATCAAAATCGCCGCTGCCGCCGTCTGCTGTTAATATTTCTCCGTCACTGACTTGAGCATCGTCTGCTTGGCCTGAGCCATCATGAATTGTAATATTGGCGGGGTCTAACAGGAGGGTTCCCATTTCTCCTTGTGCAGCGGTTGTATCAACGGTTCCGTTGAATATGAGGGTATCTTTCCCAGATACTTCGACAAATCCACCGTCTCCGCCATTGGTACCGCCTGTTGCTTCTATATGGCCTGCAAATCCTGTAATTTCATCGGCCCAGACGATAACCTGTCCACCATCGCCATTGTTGGTGCTATTGGCTTGTAGGGTAGCACCTTCTTCAACAAGGGTGCGTTTTGCGTTAGGCAGAGGCCCTTGGCCTTGGAAACTTCCGCCAACGTTGATATTTCCGCCGTTTGTATCTCCGTTAGCCTGAATATCGGTTTCGCTTCTGAGAGCGAGGCGTTGGGCAATAATTTCTACAACTCCGCCGTTTTCGCCAGCGTCTTCCCCGTTAGCAGTGATGGTGCCGTTGATTTCGGTAAATCCGTTAGAACTGCCTAGCACAATGCGACCGTTGTTTGTGTCTATGGTGTCTGCATGGATGTAGCCTTCCATATTGACGATATTGTCAAGGGCTTGTGTGGCTTGGCCTGCCGTTAGGGCAATGTACCCGCCTGCTGCTGATATGGTACCCGTATTTTCGGCGAGAGAATTATCCAAAGAGTTATCTTCTACGCTGAGGGCTACAAGTTGGTCGCCGTATAAATCTAGTGTGAAAGTTTCGCCACCTGCAAGGGTTACTTGGCCAAGGCGTGCTGTAATGAGGCCGCTGTTTTTAACAATAGGGGCGACAAGGGCAACAAGGCCTCCATCAGCCGCGGTGATGGTTCCTGCGTTAATGATTTCCGCACTACTAAGACCTGCTTGGTCAAAGTTGTATTGTTGGTTCATAAAGTCGGTGTTGTCTATGTTGCTGGTTGTTGCAACAAGACCTGAGACATCAACTTGGGCGCTTTGGCTGAAAACAACGCCGTTTGGGTTAATAAGAAATACTTGCCCGTTGGCTTGGAGGGTTCCTAAAATTTGAGATACTTGTCCGCCTGTGACACGGTTAAGGGCAACGCTGCCACTGTTTGGTTGGTTGAAAATAGTGGTTTCTCCCGCATCAATGGAGAAATCTTGCCAATCAATGATGGCTTGGTTGCTATTTTGCTGGATTGTGACGGTTGTAGGGTTGGTTTGCTGGATTACTGCGTCTCCTGCGACAACACTGCCCCCTGAAGGGTTAGCATGCCCCGCGATGGGGGCTAAAGCTAAAGCAAGTGAGCTAACGGATGCGAGGAGTTGCTTTATTTTCATACGCTAAAACCTGTTTTTCATGCGTACGTATAAATTGGGGTTTTTGCTTCCGCCTGCGCTTGTCACGCCTCGTGTTCCCGGTTTTGCGAGGGTGATGTCTAAACTTAGGCTGTCCCCTAGTTTACTGCGGATACCAAAACCATGAGAGGCGAGGGTAGATGGTTTGTTCGTTTCGCTTCCTTCGCGGTCTCTCTGGTAGGCAACGCCTACATCGTAAAACCCAAACAGTTGCCAGCTATCAAGGTGCTGCCAGCCGACAGGGAAGTTGATTTGTAGTTCTGCTTTAGCGGCAAATCCGCTATCGCCTGTGATTTCGGAGGTATCGTATCCACGGCCATAATTTTCACCGCCGATACCGAATTCTTCCCCTGCTAACAGGCTATGTGTGGCGTGTTGGCCTGTGGCTGCTACCATGAAGTTCCAGCTTTTATTGAGCCGTTGTAGGCGGGATAACTCAGCCTTTAGGCGGGTATAACCTGAGCCTGTTCCGCGGGTACGAGAGAGTTGTTGATCACCTTTTTTAGATGCCCCAAACATCCCGATACCGTTGGAAAGTTCTACGTTAATGTTTGAAATACCTGAGCTATCCGTTTGGTCCCAGTTTAGGCCAGTACGGAAGGCGCGAATGTGGTCACTGGATAGTTTTGTGCCAGCTGTGTTTGTGGTTGTATCGCGCCAATCGAACATAGCGAACCAATCTAAATTTTCACGACGGGAACGTTTGAGTGGGTGGCGGATTTCAAAACTCATACCGCTGGTGGAGCTGTCTAGGTTTAGTTGTTCCAAGTCGTAACCCGGTTGAGAAATGCTTTGGTGAACATTGATATCTAGTTCAGTTCCTTCAGTAAAAATAGGTAAAATGTGTTTTAAATCTAGGTAACGTAATGCTGTAAAATCAGTGCTTTGTACGCCGCGGATGCGGGTTTTGTCGTGCCAGCCAAATTGTTTTGTTGCGTAGAGATTGTTGGCGGTGACTTCGCCTTCTAGTTGGTTAGGGCCAACATAACGGGTGCCCCAGTTGTTGATGCCGTAGCTGCCGCTGTATTTTGTTTCTTCTACTTTGATAATAAGGTTGGAAGCCCCTGAAACAGAAGCAGGTTTAAGCGTACTGGTTGCTTTTATGCCTGGTAGGTCATTCATCAATAATAAATACCGTTCTAGTTGGTCGTTATGGAGCGGTGTGCCCTTTAACTTATCGGCATAGGCACGAATAAGTTTACTGTCAGTGCCGCTTCCTTCAACGATAACTTGGTTAAGGTAGCCCTCTAAAACGGTAATTTTAACGTGGCCTGCGGTAATATCCTGCGGTGGTACAATGGCTCGGGCGAGGATGTAACCGTCATTTCGGTAAGTTGTGGTGATTTGGTTAACCAGTTCGTAAAGTCGTTTAACATTAATACGTTGGCCAGTGTCGTACTTGAAAATAGGTAAGAATTTTGCGGGTTTGTAAAGGGTGACGCCGTCAATTTCAAGAGAGTTGAGAGTAAAGTATGTTGTTTCGGCTTGGGTATCGTTAATGCCTTTGATGGAAGCGGCTTCTGGCAAGATTGGGACAATTTTATCAGGCACTTGGGTGGGGATGGAAGGCGCTGTCATTACGTCGTGCAGGCGTTGGAGCTCTGCCGTGGCAGGGATGGTTGCACTGGCTGAAAACGGCGCTAAGCCGCTGAAAACGGCGATGCCTGCCAACCAGAGCGGATTATTACGACGTGTCATACTTCTTATGGGCTTCCTGCCTTTTTTCCTTAGTTTACTTGGTTTTTGAGCCTTACTCAAATGTCAAAATATAGACGATGCAGGAAATGTGCCGATTGTGTGACGTTTTTGATGATTGGATTTGTATTCAAACTCATTTTTTCCCTCAAAAAAATTTGCGGCGCAAAAAACGTCAAAAACGATGTAAAATGAGTGTGAATAAGGGATAAATCGGTATTAAAAAGTGATATTTGAGGTCAAAAAAGTGTAAATAAATGTCAAAAAATGCACAAAAATGCTAAATTTTTCTTCTAAGCAACGCCTTTGGGGCAACTTCTTCCATTTTTTGCCCATCTCCCACTGCTTGTGTACTATTTTGTACACGGCGCAGCGCGTTCTGTTCAAAGAAATGAAACAATTTATCCGATTTTTTGATAGCCAGTTCACTGGCAAAGCCAGCAAATGGCTACTGGGGTAAACTACCCCAGCCCCTACAACAACCAAATGCTTCTCGCATTTGGGATGTTGGGAACC
>JAPPOO010000069.1 GCA_028817875.1 Alphaproteobacteria bacterium
AACTTATAATGAGCCTAGTTTTAGGTGTATGTTTTTCACTTTTTGCTGTTATTGGTGTTTTGGCGAAGGATTTTTCGTGTGAAGCTCTTAAAGGTAAAGGTATAATTGTTTCTGGTAAAGTTATCAAAGTTGAAGCTGATGAAGAATTTGGTAAAGAGCATTGCTCTTATATATTCATTTCTAAACAAGCTTTAATGGCTATTGCTAGTAAAAATACTAACCATCTTGTGCGTACTGGAAATAAGTTAACAAAAACTTATATTTTGGTTATGAACAGAGATTTTAAAGACTCTAGTGATGGATGTATGTATGTTCCTGTGTCTAATCATGACGAAATAACTGTGCATATTAATGAAGGATGTATATGTACAGATTACTATTTGACTGAGTGGAAAAACCGTAAAAAAGCTTTATGAAAGGCAGGTTTTTCTGAATTTTTTCGTTGAAAGTCCCTTTATGCAGCTTTGGCTGTATTAAGGGGCTTTTGGTTGCTATTTGTGCTAAATCGCGGTACAACCAACGGGCTTTACTAGAATTTGGATGAGGAAGGATTTTTAGTTTATGTACGCTGTACGCAAACCCAAGCAAAAACCCGTTGAGCAAGAACCGCAGGATAATGCAACACAGGCTTTTTTACGTGAAGTAGATGATGCTTTACATGAAGAGAATATGAACCGCCTATGGAAGCAATGGCGTATGCCATTATTTGCTGCTTTAGCCGCTTTATTTATTGGTGTTGGTGGTTGGCACTACTGGGGTGAATATCAGGACGCGAAGCGTCAGGCTGCGGCGGACGCGTTGTTTACGTTGGGGCAGAGTTCTTCTAGTGAAGATAGTTTGGCTGTTATTGAGCAAAGCGGTTTGGTGGGGCCGTTTATTTTGGCGAATTTCCAACAAGCACGTGCGGCGCAAGAGGCAGGCGAGCACGAAAAGGCAATCGCTTTGTATGAGAAGGTTGCGAATAGTTCAAATATTCCAGTCGATTTAAAAGATTTAGCGATTTTTTACAGCGCTGTGATTCAGGCTGATGTTGCTCCTGGAATTGCGGAAGAAAAACTTGCGGCGTTGGATGCGAAGGAATCTACCTTTCGGCCATCTGCGTTGGAATTACAGGCGCGTTTGAGTGAATCTAAGGGGGATAAAGCAACGGCTTTGGCCTTGTGGGAGAAGTTGACGGTTATTCCGAATGTTCCACCGAGTTTGGCACAACGTGCTTACGAGCGTGCAGAAGACTTGAAAGCATTAGTTCAGAAGTAATTTAGCGCACGTGTGGCGTTATTTTGGTTTGAGATAAATAAAAGGAGACTAAGAATATGAAAAAAATCCTCCTCCTTATTCCGCTTATGTTGGCGGCTTGTGGCGGTACGACGAAGGAACCTCCTTTAGCGGGTAAGCGTATTGATATTTTGGGTGAGGAATCCACCATTGAACCAAACCCCGCAGCTAGCCGTATTACAATGCTTTTGCCCGATGCTGAAAAAAACAGAGATTGGGCTCAGCCTATGGCGAATGCCCAGCATTTGCCGCAGCACATGTATATTTCTCAAGAGGTGAACAAAGCTTGGAGTTTGCGTTCAGGTCGTGTATTTAGCCGTGTGGTGAACACGCCGGTGATTCATGCGGGGCGGTTATTTGTTTTGAACAGTGGTAGTGTTGTGAAGGCTTTTTCCAGCCAAACAGGTAAAGAGTTATGGGAAAAACGCCTTCCTGTTGCTAAAGGTGAAGGCAGCGATTTTATTGGTGGCCTTGCCGTTGCGGGAGACCGGATTTTTGCGACGTCTCCGAATGGGCAGGTTTTTTCACTGAGTGCTTCCGAGGGTGAAGTTATTTGGGATGTTGATGTTGGTGCGCCGTTGAGGTCTGCCCCTACTGTGGTGAAAGACCAGCTTATTGTAATGAGCCATGATAACCGCTTGTTTGCTTTGGATGTGCGCCAAGGGAACTTGCTTTGGACCCATAGCGGTATTACAGAGACGTTGTCTATGGCTTCAGGTGCGACGCCTGCGATTTCCGGAGATACTGTGATTGTGCCTTATACGAGTGGTGATTTGTATGCGCTTCAACTGAAGGATGGGCAGTACGTATGGCATGCTGCGCTCAACCGTTTGAATATGCGCGCGCTTGGGAAAGGCGTGCAGGGCTTTGCGGCTTCGCCTGTGATTAGTGGTAATGTTGTGGTTGCTGCGACGGTTGATGGTGTTGTGGCGGCGTTTGATTTATCGACAGGGCGCCGCTTGTGGAAGACGGATATTTCTACCAGCCAAACGCCTTGGGTTGCAGGAAATGTTCTGTTTGTTCTTTCAGAGGAAGGGCGTTTGTTTGCTTTGAATTTGGAAGATGGCGAAGTACGCTGGATTTCTGATTTGAATAGTTATGTAGATGCGGATGAAAGAGATAAGCCGCGTTTTTGGTCTGGCCCTGTGTTAGCGGGTGGCCGTTTGATTGTAGTTGCGAACAACGCATTTGCGATGTCTCTTGACCCACGGACAGGCCGTAAGCTTTTGGCGACGCGGATTGTAAACGGTTTTGTGAGTGTACGCCCGATTGTTGCGGAAGGTGGCCTGTACTTTTACACGGATGATGGCCGTATTATTAAGTTTAAGTAGGAATAAGGAAGAGGGAAGACGTGCGCATTGTTTTGTTGGGGCGGCCAAATGTTGGTAAGTCTTCCCTTTTTAACGCTTTAACGCAAACATCTGAAGCGTTGGTGGCGCCAACGCCCGGTGTTACGCGGGACTGGCGGGAAGGGCCTTTGACGTTGCCTAATGGTCAAATTATTACACTGATTGATACAGCAGGGTTGGATGATACTGAAGCGGGGTTGGCGGGTGAAATGTCTGCACTGAGCCGCCAGCAAGCTCAGCAAGCGGATGCGATTTTGTTTGTTGTGGATGGTAAAGAAGGTATTTTGCCGACGGATGAAACCTTTGCGCAGGAAATTAGACGATTGAACAAGCCTTCAGCTGTGCTGGTTAACAAGGCAGATACTAAAAATGCGGAAGAAACAGCTTTAGAAGCAGGTGTTTTTGGATTGGGGGATGTATTGTTAACATCCGCAGCGCATAGTGATGGCATGTACGACATTAAGGAGTATTTACAGGATACTTTTTGCCAACATTTATCTGATGAAAAACTAGAAGAGGCACCTGACTCTGAAGAAGATGTACCGCCGGAAGAGAAGGTGTTGTCTCTTGCTGTTGTGGGACGACCGAATGCTGGAAAATCGACACTTGTGAATAAGCTTATTGGTGAAGATAGGCTTCTTACTGGTGATATTGCAGGGCTGACGCGGGAAAGTATCAGTATTGAATGGGCGTATAAGGGGCGACAATTTAAATTGACGGATACGCCGGGGCAACGCCGTAAAGCCAAGGTTGTTGAAGATTTGGAGAAGGCGGCGGTTGATACGGCACAAGAGGCGATTTATAGAGCGAACGTTGTTGTGTTGTTGGTAGATGCGGAGCCGTTTGATGTGGATGCAGGTGTAAGTAAAATTTTCCACCAGCAGGATGCTGCGATTGCCCAAGCTGTGATAGATGCAGGGCGGCCCTTGGTGGTGGCGTTGAATAAATGGGATGCTGTGAGGGGTAAGCAAGAAGCGCGGGAGCAATCCATCTATCATGTGACTAACCTACTGTATAACCTTGCGGGCGTGCCTGTGGTGCCGATTTCTGCCGAGCGTGGCAAAGGGATTGATAAATTACTCACGGCGGCGTTAGATGTTTATGACCGCTGGCATACACGGGTGGGGACGGCTAAACTTAACCGCTTACTGGAAGAAGCAGTTGCGCGTAAAGCGCCGCCGTTGGCTAAAAAATGGCCTGTGCGGTTGAAATATATTACCCAGACGCAAATTTGTCCGCCTAGTTTTACCGTATGGGGTACGCGTGTGGAGCACTTGCCTGATAGTTACAAACGTTACTTGACGAATATGATGCGTGAGGCTTTTAATCTGAGCGGTTTGCCCATGCGTATGCACTTTAAGAGTAGTGATAACCCGTATAAGTAAATACAAAACACCATGGGGTCGGTGCATGTTTTTTTTGTTGAATTTTGTCAAATTAATTAGTATACAAAATATATGCGTATTGCGTAATCTAGTTATCACATTTAGCGAGGTAAAATATGTCTAAAAATTTAGACAAATTGGATAGTGTACTGTCCGGTGTTAGGAGCATTGCTTACGATCCTGATTTTAAAGGTGATTTATCAGAGGAACTTCGGCAGAAGTTATCCAAAGCACTGCCTGTTTTGGCAAAGCTACAGGATAAATCTTGGTGGGTTAAGAGCCCATCTGGATTTATTTACGATAATCATTGGGAAGAGCTGCGCTCTGAGCGTAGTAACAATGGCTATCTTGTGGTTCTTGCTCAAGATAGTACCTCAGTAGGCGAACCTCTTACGATGGGTTTGGATGCTTTAAGCAAAGGAGCAGTTGTGGCTTGTTACTCTTTTGAAAATAAGCCTGGTCAGAAGTCTCCGCGAGGAGATGTGTACTTTTATTGGATTGATCCTTCAGCAGGGATGCAGAAGGTAAGAGTGCCACTTTAGCCTGAGTTTATGTGAAAATACAGAAAGCCGCCCTTTTTATGGGGCGGCTTTCTTACGTTGTACCTACCAAGGTAATTTAAGGTTGGGGAGTTTGATGCCCAGTTTTTTTTCTAATTGTTCTTGGGTTTGCTGGCGTTCCAAAATTTTGCTGTAGGTGAGGATGCCTTGGTCTGCCAGTTGGCGGTAAAGGGCTTCGGTTACATCATCGCTTGTTTGAAGGACGATAGATTGTTGGACGATTTCCGGCATGTTGCCCATGCGGTCAGCATTTGGGTTGATGATGGCGTAGCTCAAGTTAAGTGCCAGCAACATGCAGCTTACTTTAATGGCAGCAAATAAAGATGCTGCAATACGGCTGGCTTTGCTTGGGGAGCCGTGCCCTAAAATCATTTTCGTTAATAAGCGGGAAACCAAAAAAGTGGCTGCGTACATACCAAGGCCGAACCAGGCGAGGAATTTAAGGGTGGGTTCGATATTGCTGATGTGTTGGATATGTATTTGGTCCGAAAAGACGAAGAATGTTATCAATGTTGTTGCGGCAAAGAGAATAAGTTGCAGAATTTCTCTTCCCAAACCACGCCAGTAGGCGACAACCAATATGAGAGAAAAAGAGAGCGCAAAGGCGACGTCTATCGTATTGGTGAAGAAGGGTTGGGCATCCATAGAGAACTATAGGGCGCTGCCAACAACGTATTTCAGGTCATCATCCTGAAAGCGATAGCCTAGGCCAAAGACGGGGGAACCGTATTCTTGGTTGAGAATGTTGTCATACCCAAATGTTGCGTAGAGGCCGTTGTTTAGCAAGTTAAGGCCAAGTTTGGCTTTGATGTCCCAATGGGGGCTATCGGAATCATGTGTGTGTTCGCCGCCGAAGTCGTACAGGTCTGTCGCGATTTGTAGTTTATCTTGCACGAGGTCACCTTTGAACGGTAGTGGAATTTCCGTATCTAGCCCGATACCGCCTGTGCTTTCTTTAAGGCCGATGCGGAAACCGACATCTTGCCCCATAAAAGCATCATCAAATACATGGCCAAATTGGGCGGTGAATTTTACTTCGTTCCCAAAGTTTTTGCCAGCGTATGAGTTGGTTGTTTCTTTGCTGTCTGCCGCGTTGGCTAGGCCATCTGACGTGATGCCGAGTGCGTAGTAACGCTGGTTGGATGGGCGGAGTGTTATGGCAAATTCGCCCTTGCTGATGCCGTCTTCTGCGGCAAGGGCGTATGCGCCGAGGTCAACTTCCGTGCGGAAGGATTCTAAGCGGCTGGCGGCACCTGCGAATGTTTCTAAAGAGCTTGTGAGTTTGTCGGCAACGGTTGGGTCGTTAATCAGCTTGCCGACAGTTCCTTCGCTACCGTTAATTTTCTCGGTAATTTCTTTTATGCCTTTGGCTGCGGCTTGTAAGTCAGCAACCAAGGCGTTGTTTTGGTCGTTTTCACCAACGAGCATTTGACCGAGCAGGCCTTCGCCTTTGGCGAGGCGGTCTGTCAATGCAGCAAGGTTTTCAGCGGTTTTTTTGAAATTAGCAATCATTTCACCTGTACCAGCTTCATTCCCTGAAAGCATGGTTTTGAGGGAGGTGGTTGTATCTTGCAGGTTGGTAATGATGTCCTTAATGCTGCCTTGGGGGACTTCTTTACTGAGCATTGTGTCCAAACGGTCAGAAAAGCCTTCAAAGCTGTTCACGATATTTTGGAGTTTATTTGTGTTTTCAGTTCCTGCTAATGCGCCTTTTAAGGAGGCTGTAATGGCTTCTAAGTTATTGGCAACGTTAGAGAAATTATTGGCAATGGCTTCCGGTGCGACAATGCCAGCGGATGGAATTTGTTGGATGTTTTTGTCAAGCTCTCCTGTTGCATTAACAGGGGTGACAAGTGACAGGTATTTCTCGCCGATGAGGCCGCTTACAGCAATTTGTGCCTGTACTTGGGAAGAAAGGGGAACGGTGTCTTTTACAGTGAAGTGGACGGTTGCGGTGCCGTTACCGTCTAGGGAAATATCCGTTACATCCCCAACGGGAACGCCAGCTATTTTAACTTGTGCGCCAACAAGAAGACCCTCCGCATTGGTAAAATTGGAGGAAAGATGGCGTAAATTTTGGTGAAAATTGGTGCCAAAAGCGTCTGTTTTGATGCTTAACCAACCAAGCCCGCAGAGTGCGGCAATAACCAGTAGTCCGACCTTTGTTTCTGAAGAGATCATAAACTCTTGTGTTCCTTTTTCCTTAGTTGGTTAATATACGCATTATTAACGCTGTTTAACAGCCATTTTTATAGGGCCGCGGGCGCTACCGTTAATAAATTGGGCGACGTAGGGGTTATCCGATTTTTGGATTTCTTCCGGTGTGCCTGTTTCTAAAAAACGGCCTTCGTATAACATCGTAATTTTGTTGGAAATTTTATAAGCACTTTGCATGTTGTGTGTAATCACAATGGAGGTAATGCCTAGGTCTGCCTGTAGTTGTAAAATTAGGTCGTTAATGACGTCTGATGTAATTGGGTCTAGCCCTGTGGTTGGTTCGTCATAGAACATGATTTCAGGCTCTGTGCAAATAGCACGCGCAAGGCCAGCACGTTTTTTCATACCGCCAGAAAGTTCGGACGGGGCAAGTTTGGCGACATCGGGAGATAGCCCTACCAGCGCTAGTTTACTAATGGCGATGTCTTTAGCTTCGTGACGTTTTACGCCTTGTTCCAGTAGACTGAAGGCTACATTTTCCCAAATGGACATGGAGTCGAATAGGGCACCAAACTGAAACAACATGCCAAATTTGTGCATTAGTTTCATACGGTCTTTATTGCTTAGGTGAGTTGTGTCCTCTCCATCAATACGAATGGTGCCGCTTGTGGGTTCCATAAGGCCAAGGATGCACTTAAGGAGAACAGATTTACCGCTTCCTGAGCCACCGATAATCGTGAACGTTTCGCCTTGTTTAATGTCTGCTGTGATGCTTTCTAGAACCGTTTTGGAACCGAAAGATTTACTCACACGGCGCAGTTCAATTTTGTTCGGTTGAGACATTAGAATGAACCCTCTGCTGAGATGAAGAGGGCTGTAATAAAGTAGTCTGACACCAGAATGGCGACAGAAGCAAAAACAACGGCGACTGTTGTGGCACGGCCTACGCCTTCTGCACCGCCACGGGTGTGGAAGCCTTGGTATGTGCCCATTAGACCGATGATTGTGCCGAAGACAAAAGCTTTGACGAGGCCGAGGACGATGTCTGGTTCTCCTACACCGTTGAAGGCGCTTTCTAAAAATAGTGTGCCGTTCATGCCTATTATATGTGTTGCGACCAAATAGCCGCCGCCAATCCCTACGACATTTGCGAGGGTGACGAGAAGGGGCATCATAAGTGCGCACGCGACGATACGCGGTACAACCAAATACCGAATAGGGTTTGTAGCTAGCGTGATAAGGGCATCAATTTGTTCGGTGACGCGCATGGTACCAAGTTCCGCAGCGATAGCAGCACCTACGCGGCCGGCAACCATGAGGCTGGCGAGGACGGGGCCGAGTTCCCGCAGCATGGAGAGGGTAACAACGCGGCCAAGTTGGGAGTTTGCCAACATGCTGGAGCCAATACCGTTGTAGCTTTGTAAGGTGAGAACGCCGCCTGTAAAAAAGGCTGTTAAAATAACAATGGGTAGGGAGTTAAAACCAATTTTTTCCGCTTGTTTGAAAAACTGTTTAAGCGGGATGGATAACCTTAATATAAAGGCCAGTGCTTGGAAGAAAAAGACGGAGATACGTCCCGTTTCGTGGGTAAAACCAAGAACAGCGGCACCAAGTGCGGCAATAGGGTTCACGGGTGGACGAATCTTTCTCAATTATTAATGCGTATAACCTAAGTCAGCCTGTGGAAAACGTCAAGAATTGAGACGTGTTGTGGCTACTAATATTGACCTGGTGGGGCGTAGTTGTGGAATGTTGTGGTTGGCCCATGGAAACTGAGAGCGATAGCGCCTGTGGCTCCTTTTCGGTTTTTGGAAATGAGCACTTCAGCTTTGCCGCGGACGTGTTTAAGACGCTCTTGAATGCGAATCATATCTTTATCACCGTCACTGGCGTTTTCGACCATAGTGTCCTCACCTGTACCGACCTCAACGGCTCCGAGCTGTTTCTCAAGATAGTAATCTTCTCGGAATAAGAACAGAACGACATCGGCGTCTTGTTCGATAGAGCCTGATTCCCGCAAGTCAGATAGTTGAGGGCGCTTGTTCTCTCGGTTTTCAACAGCACGAGAGAGCTGGGACAAGGCAATGACCGGCACGTTGAGTTCCCGTGCGATGCTTTTAAGCCCCATGGATATTTCGGAGATTTCTTGCACACGATTTTCACTGCTTGAACGGGAACTACCGTGCAAAAGTTGGAGGTAGTCAACAAGTAGCATGCCGATGTTATATTGGCGTTTCATACGACGAGCACGGGCGCGGAGAGCGGTAATGCTTAGGCCTGGGGTGTCGTCAACGTAAAGCGGTAAATCTGCCAGCATGTTAGAAGCGGCGACGATGCGGCCGAATTCGTCCTCTTGGAGTTGGCCGTTCATAAGTTTGTTAGAATCAATATTTGCGGCGCTGCATAGAAAACGGGCGGCAAGTTGGTCAGCGGACATTTCTAAGCTGAATACGCCGACAGGCGTTTGTGCTTTTTGGCAAGCGTTATAAGCAAGGTTAAGAGCCATGGCCGTTTTACCCATACTGGGACGGGCGGCAAGGATGACGAGGTCGGAATTATGGAAGCCGCCTAGTTTGTCGTCTAAGTCCATAAATCCGCTGGAAACACCTGTGATACCGTTTTGATGTTTGGCGGCCTCGGCGCGTTCAATGACAATTTTTAGAGGATTCCCGAGGGTTTGGATGGTGGTATTAGATGAGCCTGTTTCGGCGAGTGTGAAGAGTTCTGTACTCGCTTTTTCGAGAGTTTCGTGTGTGCCTTCGTTATCTACCGCGGTGGCAGCTTTGCGTTGCATATCGCCGCCGATAACCATGAGTTGGCGTTGTAAAAAATGTGTGATAATGATTTCAGAAAGTGCCATAACATCTTGGTTATATTGAGCATTTTCTAACATTTGAGTGAGGTGTTGGAAGAGGTCAACCTCGCTAGCGTAGTCGCTTTGTTTCATTTGCTCCCGCAGGGTGAGGGGGCTTGCTTCAAAACCTTTGTTGATGATGCGCTCCATTGTGCGGAAGACATCGGCATGGAAAGGCACATAAAAATGGTCGGGCTGAACGCGGCCTTGCAAGTCATCCAAGCGTTGGTTGTCGTACAAAATGGCTCCAAGCATGGCTTGTTCGGCCTCTACACTGTGAGGCGGTGCTGTTTGAAGTTCTGTGATTTCTGCTGTTTGTCCCTCTACCATGAAAGGTACTGTACCTTATTTTCGTGTTGGGAGGGAAGAGTTTACTCTTCCTGTAGGTCGTCACCGCAGCTTGGGCAGTGCATACGGCGCAGGTCAGCTGCAATAAGAGCATTATTACATTTTTTGCAGATACGCGCGTTTTCTGCGGGGGAGAGGTCATGCTGTAGGGCAACGCGGTCATCAAAGATGTAGCAGTCGCCTTCCCATAAGCTTTCTTCCTGTGGCATTTCTTCAAAATATTTAAGAATGCCGCCTTTGAGATGGTAAACCTCTTCAAAACCTTGCTCCAACATGAAAGATGTTGATTTTTCACAACGGATACCGCCTGTACAGAACATCGCGACACGTTTCTTTTTATCGGCTTCTGTGAGGTTTTGTTCTACCCACTGAGGGAGTTCTTTAAATGTTTTTGTTTTAGGATCAATAGCGTTTTTGAATGTACCTAAACGGACTTCATAGTCATTTCGTGTATCAATGATAATTGTATCAGGGTCGGAAATGAGGTTGTTCCATTCTTCTGAATTTAAATGTGTTCCGCAGATTCTGTTAGGGTCTACAGGAGAGCCTAATGGAATGGTTTCCCGCTTTAGTTTTACTTTGGTTCTGCCGAAAGGCTGGACGTCGGATTCGCTTTCTTTATGCTCTAAATCGGCAAATCGTTCATCTTCCCTAATGTGGGCTAGTGTTGCTTGCACGCCTTGCTGTGGGCCTGCGATTGTAGCGTTAATGCCTTCAGGGGTGACAAGGATAGTGCCTTTAACGTCATGATCCAGCATGAACTGTTTCCAGTCTTTTTGAAGGGCTTCGCAGTTATCAACGACAACAAACTTATAAAATGTAGCGGCAATAAAATTCTTTTCCATCCTTTCTAGATAGCACTTTTTGAGAATTTCTCAAGAAAAATTACGTGCAATCGTACGCTGATAATGCGTATATTTACAAGTATGACAAATATTCCTGAAATTTCTTGCGGTTTTTTAGTTGCTGATGATTTGGCAAATTTGACCTATTTGACACCTGAAAAAGTTCAAGCTTGGGTTGATGATTTGAACCGTACGACTGATGAAGAGTTAGCTGGTCGGCAATTGGTGGGGGCTATAGGGACAGGCGGTACGATTTCTATGAAAGTAGAGAATGGTATTCGTTTGCCTGATCTAGATTTTCAAGGTGTATTTTCTCGTGCAAATAGCG
This sequence comes from Alphaproteobacteria bacterium, assembly GCA_028817875.1. Lineage (GTDB taxonomy): Bacteria > Pseudomonadota > Alphaproteobacteria > UBA2136 > JAPPOO01 > JAPPOO01. The sequence continues at coordinate 11,102 of JAPPOO010000069.1, forward strand.
GTTTAAATGATCGCTTTGTTGTAAAAGCTTTGGATGCCTTTCAATTAGATAGCGCTGATATGGACTACTCTCATATTCGAGACGTCGCAATTGCCCTAACTTATGCTTGGAAAAATTTGAAAGTGTCCATTATGGGGTTTTTGATCCCTCATGGTACGGATACATTACAATATTCAGCTGCCGCAACGTCCCTTATTATGGGGCAAGGTTTGCCATTTTCGGTTGTTTATACAGCATCACAAAAACCTATTCAGTATCCCATGAATGATGCAGCAACAAACGTGAAAAATGCTCTTTATACTCTAGAAGCTTTGCATGCAAATAACATGGCTGAAGTTGTTGTGGTGATGGGAGATTACGCAGTTTTAGGGACATCTGCTGTAAAAATTGATGATATGGCAGCTAATGCGTTTGATGCGCCGTTGCACCGTTATATAGCGACGTTCAACCGAATGGAGTACCCTATTAAGCTAGCGGATTTTTTGGCGCCTGCGCGAGGTATTCCTTTTACTCCAACAATTTGGAAGGGTGATTATTCGCATACACTTGTTATTCGCTCTTCTTTAGGATTGGATCCTGACTCAATAGCTCGACAGCTAAAAGATAAGCGTGTTCAAGCTGTTATATGGTTTGCGTATGGAGCAGGAACTATTTACCAAGGCATTGGTGATGCAATGATGCCGATTGCAAAAGAACGTAATATTCCAGTATTTATTACAAGTCCTGTTAATACGGATTACAAAGTGGATTATGCATCTGGTTTAGAAATGATGAAGCAAGGGGTTGTTCCTTTGCATATGACTTTGCCATCTGCTTTAGCAAAAGTAGAAATTGCTTTGCGTATGCATGCTGGAGATGTTGATGCTATGTGCCGCTTTATGGTGAGCAATTACGTGGGTGAAGTTCCCACTGAACAAACCCGTTTTGTTCCTGTACGTTAGACTTTGAGTTTAAGCGGCTGCTGCTTGTGCGGCATCAAGCATCATGGTTGCTCTGGGGCCTGTTGCGCAGTGGACCAACAAAGGGCGAGGGAGTTGTTGCAAAAGGTTTTGAAATTGCTCGATTTGCTTACTTGTTGGAGGCCCTGCAACGGGAAAGTTAACATAGTTCATACCGTATTGAGCCATAGCTTTTTCTTCGTCTTTAGCGCCTTCTGATTCAGTTCGGAGATCTAGGATAGCCTGAAAATTATGGCGCTTAAGTGTTTGAATACCTAGTGTGAAGTCTAACAGTTTGCCGCCAGTAGCGATGTTATCGTTATATGTTGCATAGTTGAGAACACCAGTACATGTAGATGGGACGGGCATATAAATCCTTTCTTTTTATGGGGAAATTTTAATTTGTTCTGCCTCTTAGTAAAGTAGATTTGTGTGTTTTTTAGGCAAAAAGGCAAAAATAGGCAATTTTAGCCGATGTCTGATGAAATTTTAGGTTTGCGGCGCCACTGTTTTTTACGCTTAGGTGGATTATCCTCTGCCATATGCAGAACATGTTGTGGGTAAGGGATTTTAACACCAGCTTCTTTTAAGGCTTTCCATGCAGCCATGTTGACGGCACCTTTTAGGTTATTAACGCCATTTTCAGGGTCGTTTGACCAATAGCGCAGAAGAAAGACAACAGAGCTATCTGCGAATTCTCGGATAAAACAAACAGGGGGAGGAACTTCTAACACACGGTTTACTGTTTTAACGGCAGTAAGCAAAATTTCCCGTACTTGCTCCATATCGCTATCGTAACTTACGCGGATGTCTACTTCCTGTCGGATTGCTCGGTTAGAGTAGCTCCAGTTAATAACTTGGTTAACCATCAGAGTTTCATTTGGGATGAGAGCTTCCATGCCGTCTCTACGTCGCATAACAATATAGCGTGTGTTCATAGCTTTAACTTGGCCAAAAGTCATATCATCAATCGAGATGACGTCGCCTGGTTTGATGGATTTATCTAGTAACAGTAAAATACCGCTGATGAAGTTACTGGTAACGGTTTTTAATCCAAAACCAATACCAATACCGAGGGCGCCTCCAAATATTGTGAGGGAAGATAAGTTGATACCCATCAAGTTTAGTGTTACCAGCAGAGCAAAAATAAGAGCAACTGTTTTAAAAATTTTAATCAGCAAAGTAATGAGTGCAGGACTCATTTTGTTGCGCTCCATAGATTTTTCCATCCATGTAGCACTTGCAAAACTTGCCCAAGAGAAAACCATAAAAATGGCAATTGCTTGGATAATCATGAGTAAACTTAAGTTGCTTTCTCCTAGTGGGAGTTTGATTTCAGCTAAAAAATCAAGGAGAGGTCGTAGGTAGTTACCTGTTGCTAAGAGCCCCATAGAGGCAATGGTAGCTAATAATATACGGCGTGGGGTTTGCGGAATTTTGAAGCGGTTGGTGATACGGAAAACAATCCATAATGTTACAAATACGCCAATGCTACTGATGAACGGTGCATTTACTTCATGTTGGTGTAACCAAGTACTAGTCCCCCAACATGTGAATGCCATGAGTGAGAGGGCAATCAATCGGGGGAGGTATTCAGGTAATCTGGAGTGGTGGGCACATATATGCTTAATGATGATATGCCCTAATACACTCAGTAGTATACTCCCTGCAAGTAGAGTGAGTTCTACTAAAATTTCTGTAGACTTAACCGGTAGGTCAAAATACTGAATAACTGGTGCTGCTATTGTATAGAGAGGTTCTGGTAAAGGCATGGTGCCGAGCATACGCCTCTATGTGTTGTGCTGCAAGGGAAGAAATGGCAGAAATCCGCTTTTTCTTTAATCGTTTTCATCATCAAATAAAATGCGGTGGGCAGCGCCGTCAAGGTCATCAAATTGCCCGTTTTTTAAGGCCCAAATGAAAGCTATTAAACCTGTAAAACCCAATAAAAGGGCGATAGGAATAAGGTAAATAAGTGCGTTCATAAGGTGATTATACGTTAAATACGAGATAAACGAAGTGCATTTAGTGTTACGGTGAGAGAAGAAAGTGACATAAAGACAGCTGCCCAAAGAGGCGTAATAAAACCTGCCATAGCTAAAGGAATTGTAATGGCGTTATAGGCGAATGAAAGAGCAATATTTATGTACGCTGTTTTATGCGCTTTTTGAGCTAGATTGAGAGCTATTAAAATATCTAGCAAGTGTTCTTGTTGAAGAATGATATCTGCTTGAGTTTGAGCGATTTGGCTGCTTGATGATAGTGTGAGGCTTATGTGTGCGCAGGCAAGTGATGGAGCATCGTTAATGCCGTCTCCACACATTAAGATTCTATGGCCGTTTTGTTCGAGTTTTTTGAGGAAGTCATACTTTTGTTGGGGTGTTCGGGTTGCGTAGTATTCGCTTATATTAACTTTATTTGCAATATACTGAACGGTTTGTTCCGTATCACCTGAGAGTAGGTAAACAGGGTAATTTTGCTGTTTAAGTTGGTGAATGAGTTTTTCAGCATCAGGGCGCAGGGTATCTGCACAGGTAAATAAAATAGGCGTATCATCACCAACCTTTAACCAGATATCCGTTTCTCCATTTTTTAGAGTGGGTTTTTGAGGGGCTTCACAAAAAGAGGCGTTACCGAGTTTGATAGTTTTACCATCGATTATGGCAGTTAGCCCTTGGCCTGTGATTTCTGTAACCTTTTCTAAAGGTTTTGTGTCTGGGTAGAGTTTAGCAACAGCTTGGGCGAGCGGGTGTTGGCTATGTTTTGCTAGCTGAGCAGCTAGCTTACGTTGCTGGGGTGTGCCTCCGCTTATGATAGTGAATTTTCCTGTTGTGAGGGTTCCTGTTTTATCAAAAACGAAAGCTGTTGTTTCCTTTAAACGCTCTAAGGCAGAACCGCTTTTAATAAGAATGCCAAGGCGTAATAAACGGCTAACAACAACGACTTGTACGGCAGGTACAGCTAGCGCTAAGGCACAGGGGCAGGTAATAATAAGTACTGATGTTGCGTATAATACTGCTGTATGAAAAGAAGCGGAAAGATATAACCACCAAAGTAAAAAAGTGGCTAAAGCTAAAATATGAACGATGGGAGCGTAGAGTTGAGCAACTTTGTCAGCCAGTATAGTGTAGGTGTTTTTAGTTGATGTTGCTTGTTCAACTAACTTGGTTATTTGGGCAAGGTTTGTGTTGTCACCTATGTGTGTTACTTCAATGTGGATGGGGTTCTCTAAGTTTAGACAACCTGCATAGATAGTGCTGCCAACCTGTGCTGTTTGCGGTAGGCTTTCACCTGTAAGTATGCTGCTATCTAGTACGGTTGTGCCTTGGGTTATTCTACCGTCAGCAGGAATACTCTCACCCTTAGCAATAAATAAAACATCGCCTACATTTAGTTGGTTCAGTGGTACAATGGCAAAGGAGCCGTCTGCCTGAATACGAGTAGCGACTTTGGCTTGTAAGCTGGCTAGTTGCTCGGCAGCGTGTTGTGCTTTATTTCTTACTCGCATATCTAAATACCGCCCAATCAGTAAAAAGAATAGGAGCATGGCGGTGCTTTCGAAGTAGGTTTCTCCAGTGGCTGTTACCATATCGTACAAACTAAGGGCGAGAGTGATAATGACTGCCAGAGAGATGGGGACGTCCATATTTAAGCGTTTGTATTTTAAAGCTGTGATGGCAGAAATAAAGAAGGGACGGCCCGCCCAAATGGTGGCAGGTAACACAATGAGTGCTGAAAAATATTGTAGTAAGGATAGTGTTGAGGTGGGGAGGCTTTTTCCTCCTGCCCATAGTCCTACAGAAAGAAGCATAACATTAGCAGCGGCAAAGCCTGCGATAGCTAGGGCAATGAGAAGCCGCTTTTCTTCCTGATGGGTTTGGTCATTCAGTAGAGTAGGGTCGTATGGTAGAAGGCGGTAACCCAATTTAAAAATCGGCTCAATTAGTTTTTGGGCGGTTGTTTGGGTAGCATTCCAGCTTATAGTTAAACGGCGGGTGGTCATGTTCATGCGTGCATGGGTGATACCATTCTGTTTATTCAAGACTGTTTCTATAAGCCAGACACAAGCAGCGCAATGTAAACCACTGACCATAAGGTGTAGGGTGCTGATGTCTTTTTCGTTTGTTGTAATGTACTGGTCAATACCTGTGAGATGGTATTCTTCGGGAATAAGCGGTGTTTCTTTTTCAGATAGGGTACGGTGTGTGTAGTAACTACTTAGTCCCATGTTATGAATTAGGCTGTAGGCGGCAGCGCATCCGTTGCAACAAAATTTTGTTTGAGTAGGCGGTATAGGACTTTGGCAGTGGAGGCAGGTATTTGCCATGAGCGTTATTCTTTAACAGTTTTAGCAAAAAATAAACGTTGGTGAGTTGTGAGGGTATTGGTACCTGTTGTGATGTGGGCAGTTGCTTCCCATTGACCAATTTTAGGGACGGTGAGTTGTTGTTTGAAAGCTCCTTTTTGTGTGGCTGGTGCCATTGTATAAGTTATGTCCTCTCCGCCTTCAATAGGGCGCTTTAGTGTGAGGGTGATGGTTGCGTTTTCAAGTGGTTGTTTATTTTTATTGGTTACCTGCAAGTAAAGGGATGCTTTTGTGGGCGCTGTTTGTGTGAATGTATAGGCAACATGCCAGCCTAGTTGCTCTTCTTGTTTTTTTTGAGTGAGGACGTTATTAAAAGTAAGGCCACGTTCATAAGCGTGTTGATGAGTGAGGCCATTCCAGCTTGTGCTTGCTAGGTAAATCATAATGCCATTTGCAATACAGATGATTCCAAAAAATGTGAGTAAAGATATTAAAACAATGCGGTGCATCGGCATATTAGTTTGTCTCCGTTGGCATGATGAAAGTGGAGTTATAGCTGTCTTCAAACTTAGGTGTTTTAGCTGTAATTGTAAGAGGTATAGTACCGCTAGATTGAGTGTAAGGTCTATCTACTAAAAGACGAAAGGTACCGACTTTTCCAGGTTTAACGGAGACATCAACTTGGTGAGCTTTACCTGTTACATCAGGAATAAAGATGGTTCCCGTAGTGTGGTTTGTAGAGAGAGTATAAGTTTGGTGTTGCCATGTTTTATTGACAATATGCACTGTATAAGCATTGCGGATATCACCATTTGAGAGGGTGATAAAGAGAGGGTTGCGGGCGCGAATGACGTTAATATCCATAAGGGGGCGTGTGAGTAGGCCATAAAGCATTGTCCACCCGACAACATTGATAATGGCGAGGTAAAAGATTGTGCGGGGACGTATAAACCGGACTGTTTTGAAAAGGTTTTTTAAACTGGAACTTCCTGAGACCGTGTTGTGGAATGTGTTGTAACGAATAAGCCCGCGTGCTTGGCCGAGTTTATCCATAATGGCATTGCAAGCATCAACACAAAGGGCGCAGTTAATGCACTGGTATTGCTGACCGTTGCGGATATCAATTCCTGTAGGGCAGACCGCAACGCAGCGGTTACAGTCAATACAGTCTCCTCCTTCTCCAGCTTTGCCACGCGGTTCTCCGCGGGTTTTATCGTAACTGACGATGAGGCTCTCTTCGTCAAACATGGCGCCTTGAAAACGAGCGTAAGGGCACATGTAGGTGCAGACTTGCTCTCGTGCAAAACCAGCCATGAGGTAGGTGGAGAAGGTTAGGAATATCATCCAAAATGTAGGTATGAAATAGAGTTGGCCTGACAGCATATCTGCCCATAGGGTAGGGGCGTCTTGAAAGTAAAAGACCCATGCACCACCTGTGCATAGCCCTACAAGCAGCCATAGGGTGTGTTTTATTATTTTTCGGGTGACTTTGTTGATTGTCCATGGCCCTGCGTCTAACCGTTGGCGTTTGATGCGGTCTCCTTCAATACGGCGTTCAATGAGTTGGAATAAATCTGTCCAAACTGTTTGGGGGCAAGCGTATCCACACCATACTCGCCCAAAAAGGGTTGTGATAAAAAATAAGCCTAGGGCGGCTAGTAGTAATAATCCTGTAAAGTAGTAGACCTCTTGTGGCCAGAGTTCAATAAAGAAAAAATAGAATTTACGGTTGATTGTATCGACCAAGATAGCTTGGTCTGGCGCGCCTTCTCCTCTTTCCCACCGTACCCAAGGAAGGATGTAGTATAGGCCTAATAATACGGCCATAAATCCCCACTTTAGGCGTCGGAAATTACCGCTTACACGGGCAGGGTATATTTTTTTACGTTTTTCAAAGAGCGAGAGCAAACCTTGTGGCTCGCTCTGGTGTGGCTCTATGTTTATTTGTGTCATAGGAGCTTTATTGTTCACCACCGCTTAGGCTATGGATGTAAAGAGAAAGCTTTTTAATATCATTTTCAGAAAGCTTTTGACCAAAGGCTGGCATTTGTCCCGCACGTCCGTGGGTAATTGTTTCGATGATTGTTTTAGTATCCCCTGCGTAAAGCCAGATAGCATTGTTAAGAGAAGGGGCTCCTAACTCTTGTGAACCGCTGCCTTGTTCACCATGGCAGCTTGCGCAATTTTCAGCGTAGATAACCTTGCCGCGCTCTGTGGATTCGTTTGGCTTTAAGTATTTTTTAGAAAGTGTTTGCAGATAGTGTGCAACATCTTTTATTTGGGCTTTATCTAAAATTTCTTCATCACCGTAAGCCATCATAGGACCCATATCTCGGCTATTTTCATCTTCGTGAGCGCTACGGATGCCGTGGGTGATTGTATAAACAATATCTTCCAAGCGTCCGCCCCAAATCCATTCATCATCAAGTAGGTTTGGGTAACCTTTTGCACCGCCTCCACCTGCACCATGGCATTGTGAGCAATGTAAGGCGAAAGTGGCTTTGCCTGATTCCAACGCATATTGGTGGAGGTCTGGCGTGTTTTTGATTTGCTGTGCGGATAAGTGAACAATTTTGTTTTCAAAAGGAGCTTTAGCTTGTTCAGCTTTTTGCATAATGTCATCAAGTTGTTTGTATTGGCTCCATTCTCCAATTCCTTTGCTAAAACTGTTTAAGAAGGGTATTGCAGGGAAGTAAATGACGTAACCAATAGAAAACACAACAGTGGCAGCAAATACCCAAAGCCACCAAAGGGGAAGAGGGTTATTGTACTCTTCAATACCATCCCACTCATGTCCTGTTGTTTCAGTTTGTGTTTGGTTCTCTTTTTGGCGAGTATTTTTAGCCATTGTCGTTTCCTTCATTTAAGGGAATTTGTGCGTGTGCTTCTAACTTATCTTTATTACTTGGTTTAAATGCCCAAACAGCAATACCAACAAAGAAGATAAGGAAGAATAAAAGCCGAAAACTACCAACCCAACCTGCTATAGCATTATAATCTAGTTCCATATTACCGCTCCTCTGGCACGTAATGGCTGAAATCTACTAGTGTTCCTAGCATTTGCATGTAGGCAATGAGGGCATCCATCTCTGTGAGGCGTTTATCTCCATCAAAATTAGCGACAACGGCTTTGGGGTATCGGTTGGTAAAATCAGGCGCATATCCGTCTTCAGCTACTTGAGCTTCAACGTCTTGTTTGGCTAGATTAATTTGCTCGTCTGTATAGGGAACACCGACAATACGAAGTGTTTTTAAGTGATTGGTAATGTCGTCATAGTGTAGCTCCTTTTTAGCAAGAAATGCATAAGAAGGCATAACAGATTCTGGCACAACAGATTGAGGGTCTTTAAAGTGGTCTACATGCCATTCATTTGCGTAACGCCCGCCTACACGTGCTAAATCAGGCCCTGTACGTTTTGACCCCCACTGGAACGGGTGGTCGTACATGCTTTCCGCTGCAAGAGAGTAATGGCCATAGCGTTCAACTTCATCGCGGAATGGTCGAATCATTTGGCTGTGGCAAGTGTAACATCCTTCACGGATATATATGTTGCGCCCTAGAAGCTCTAATGGACTGTAAGGACGCATCCCTTTTACTTTCTCAATGGTACTTTCAATCATAAAGAGGGGGACAATTTCAACAAGCCCACCAATAGAGACAACAATGATGATACCTAATAGCAAGAAAATAGCGTTTTTTTCAGTTTTTTTGTGCAAGTTATACATGGTTAATTCTCCTTAAACCGTAGCTTTTCTTGTTCCAAGGGGGAGCTCTTCTTTAAGGTCTCCTTTGATGGTACGCCAAACATTATAGGCCATCATGAAAGCGCCTATTGTAAAGACTAGCCCGCCTATTGCTCGGATGATGTAGTATGGGTGCATTTGTTCTACTGTTTCGGCAAAGGAGTACGTTAAGAAGCCATATTCATTATAAGCACGCCACATAAGCCCCTGCATAATGCCAGATACCCACATCGCACAAATGTATAGAATGATACCAATATTACTGAGCCAGAAGTGCTGGTTTACCATGCGGATTGAGTATAAGCGTTCTCGTTTCCAAAGTTTAGGGACGAGGTAGTAGATAGCACCGAAGCTGATCATTGCAACCCAACCTAATGCGCCAGAGTGGACGTGTCCGATTGTCCAATCTGTGTAATGACTAAGGGCATTAACGGTTTTGATAGACATAAGTGGACCTTCAAATGTGCTCATACCGTAAAAGGATAGTGAAACAACCAAAAAGCGGAGAATCGGGTCTGTTCTTAGTTTATCCCAAGCTCCTGAGAGGGTCATGATGCCGTTAATCATACCACCCCAGCTTGGCATCCAAAGCATAATAGAAAAGACCATACCGAGAGTTTGAGCCCAATCTGGCAATGCTGTGTAGTGTAAGTGGTGTGGGCCTGCCCAAATGTAGATAAAAATCAGCGCCCAAAAGTGCACAATTGACAAACGGTAGGAGTAAACAGGGCGGTTTACTTGTTTTGGAATAAAGTAGTACATAATAGCTAAAAAACCTGCTGTAAGGAAAAAACCAACAGCATTATGGGCATACCACCACTGTGTTAGAGCATCTTGCACGCCAGCAAAGAGAGAGTAACTTTTTGCTCCTGTAAGAGAAACTGGAATGGCTAAGTTGTTAACAAGGTGAAGAATTGCGACTGTTACGATAAAAGCAAGGTAGAACCAGTTGGCTACATATATGTGGGGTTCTTTTCGTTTTATGAGTGTCCCTAAAAAGACCAGTAAATAAGCAACCCAAACAATAGTAATCCAAAGGTCTACAAACCATTCAGGTTCAGCGTATTCACGTCCTTGTGTATAGCCTAAAAGGTAGCTAAGTGCTGCCATCACAATGAAAATTTGGTAGCCAATAAAAACGAACATAGGGAGCCACGGGTCACCAAATAAACGGGCACGGCAAGTACGTTGAACGACGTAAAAAGACGTTCCTAAAAGAACGCAGCCTCCGAAGGCAAATATAACAGCAGATGTATGAACAGGGCGTAAGCGGCCGAAATTAATAAACTCGTGGAAGTTTAAAGCGGGGAAAGCTAATTGTAGTGCAATAAAACAACCTGCTAGAAAACCAACAATTCCCCAAAAAATTGCGGCAATAGTGAAGAGTTTAACAATACCCTCATTATACTTAGGTGTAGGTGATGCCGTTGTCATTAAATCTACTCTTTCTTCTAAATTTTGGTGGTTATACTTGTTATGAAAAGGATTAACCCTAGCAAGCATAGCCAGCATCCTGTTAATAGCGTTATAACTCTGCTGAAGGATAACATTTTTTTTCTGAATCCGTGAAAGGTAAGTGTACTGAGTAACGCTGTAAAAAATAAGGCGGGAATAGTTGAAAAACCAAACAAAAACATAAGGGTAGCCCCAGTAATAGGGGATGCTGTTGCAGCAGCTACCGCGAGTGCCGCATAAACCATTCCACAGGGTAAAAAACCTAATGAAATGCCGATAAAGTAGCCGTTAAAACCTGTTGGGGAGTCAAATAATTTTTTGACCATAGAAAAGTTAAGGTTTTTGGGTAGGAATGTAGCCGTTATGTGACGAATAACTGAGTTTTTTAGTGGGGAAATAGATAGAATAAGCGCTATTCCAGCTAAAAAAATGAGTAATGATGATGTTGGGCGCCATACGTGTTCAGTGATTGTCCCTAGGCTCCCTGCAATTGCTCCAAGAATGGTGTAAGTTGTGATTCTTCCTAGGTGATATGGTAGTAAAGCTGCACCTTTGATACGTGTGAATTCGGTTGTTTTGATGGCATCAACTTTTGATAAATTTTGACTTATTTGCATGGTGACAAATGGGCCGCACATCCAAGCGCAGTGACTAAAAGAACCTATAAAAGTGGATATGATGAAAGGAACGGCGATGTAGGCGAAAGTTGCTCCTTCAGGGTATATAAAGCTGCTACATAAGCTGGCAATTGTTTCAGCGATAGACATAGAGGCAAAATACGCTTGTTTGAAGGAGAGTCAAGCGCCTTTACTCTTTACCTATTATACTAAGGGGCTTATGGTGTAGCTTGGTTTTATCTATAAAAAATAATTTGGTTTTTTAGGTTAGTGGGCGGTTTTTTAAAAAATCGAGGTATGCAGTTTTTACAACTTTCAGCGCGCACGGAAGTTTTTTTTTGTAGCCTGTTATGGCTGATGATTTTACTGGTGGCAGGGACAATCGCGCAGAAGGACATAGGGCTTTATGCGGCGCAGCAACGTTATTTTAGTTCAGCTATTTTATGGGTAGGTAATGTTTTTCCTCTACCAGGAGGGTTTACGGTTTTGGCTATTGTTGCTTGGAACTTAGCGGTTAAATTAACACTTCAAAAATGGATATGGAAGCAAGTTGGCACGTTGATAACCCACGTTGGAGCGTTAGTGCTGCTTGTTGGTGGGTTTATAACTTCTCAATTTAGTATTGAAGGAAATATGGTGATTGCTGAAGGGGAAAGCAGTAACTTTATTTCGGACTATTATGCTTTAGAACTTGCCTTGACCGATGTTGAGAGTGGTCACGACGTTAAAATTTTTGAGGAGCCTCTTTTGCAAGAAGGGGGTGTTTTAGTAAGCGAAGCTCCAAAAATTAAGATGGTGATTGCTAAGTATTGTCGGAACTGCGATTTGATTCGGCTAGAAGAGCCCAGACTTGAACCAGATGTATATGGTTTGCCATTGAACTTTGATATTTCAGCGAAAACTTTGGAAAAAGAGTTTGAGCAAAACTTGGCAGCTCTTCTTTTTAATGTGGAAGACACAGAGGACGAAAACGGGTTTTACGGAGTTATGCAAGGAATGCCAATTCCTCAGTTTTTTGAACTGAGTGGCAAAAAATACCTTCTTACTTTAAGACATAAAAGAACGTATATGCCGTTTGAAGTACGTTTGATTGATTTTGAAAAGCAGACGTATATGGCAACAACTATGGCAAAAAGTTACAAATCGGAAGTTGTTCTGCGAGATAAAGGTGTGGAATGGCCTGCGGTTATTGAGATGAATCAGCCATTAAGGTACCAAGGGTACACGTTGTTTCAGTCTTCTTTTGTTCAAGATGAAACGGGTGAGTCTACTGTGCTGGCTGTTGTGCAGAATTCGGGGAGATTATTTCCGTATATTTCTAGTATTATTATATGCTTAGGGTTGCTTATTCATCTTATTCAACGCTTGCCTCACTTAGTGAGGAAGAGGTAGCATGACACGTTTACTGGTATTATTGCTGTTCAGTTTGCTTGGGTTTTCGGCTTTTGCGAATGATTTGGATATGCGTAAATTTGGCCAAATACCTATTTTGCACGAAGGACGCATTAAGCCGTTAGATACGTTTGCTCGGCATTGGTTAGTGAGTGTTTCCGGTAAAAATACTTATGAAGGTGGTACTGCGAATAAGTGGTTGGTTGAGTTGTTGTTTGACCCGCATCGCGCTTACCAGCGGCCAGTTTTTAATATTGCTAACCCGCAAATTGTAGAGTTGTTAGGACTAAAATGGTCGCTCAAGCATCGTTATAGTTTTTTTCAAGTTTCTCTTGGTCTTAGGCAACAAATTGAAACCATTAATGAATTATACCAAATTCCTGAGCAAGATTTGGACCCTATGCAGCGTCAGTTGCTGGATATTTACCTTAACTCATTGTGGTTCTTTGATATTAGTCGTTCGTTATCTTTAGTTTTACCTGAGTTTTACGTTGAAAATGAAGATGTTGCAGCTAAGTTGAGTGTTCCTCATAAGGCAGCTTTTTCTTATATAGAGATGGTTCAGAAACAGCGTGTATTGGCTGAGTTGGTAGCTGGTATAGATGGAGCAAAAACTCCCGAAGAGTTAACAGACGAAGAAAAGCTTTTACTGGGGCTGGGGGAAACTTTGCGTAAGCTTGCGAAGGATAGCCGCACAACTGTACTGAGAGCTGTACCGCCGCAATGGGAGAGAGAAGAATGGTTATCTCCATGGGCTGTTTTGGAGGAAGGTGCGGGTTCGCCTCAAACGGCTGTTTACCTGAAAGTTTGGGGGGAATTAGCTAAAGCTTGGGTGGAGCAAAATGTTGCAGGTTGGGAAAAACATAGCGAACAGGCTTACAAAATAGCCTTGAATATGTCTGGAAAAGATGGTGTGAAAGTTCGTCTTCAAGCTGAATATTGGTACAATACTTTTTCGCCGTTTAAGGTTAGCTGTGTTTTATATTTAGCGGTTTTAGTTTGTCTTTTCTTTGCAGCGTTTTTATGGCGTAGAAAAGCCATTTTTGTGGCCTGCTTACTTCTTGTTAGTGGTGGTGTTATGCACTTGATAGGCTTGGCTTTGCGGGTGTTTATTATGCAGAGGCCACCTGTTGCGACATTGTATGAATCTATTTTATTTGTTGGTTTTGTTGGGGTTTTGCTGGCGTTATTTTTGGAGGTACGGCGTAAGGATGGTGTGGGAATTTTTATAGGGGCTGTTTTAGGCGCTTTTTTGCAGTTTTTGAGTATGCGCTACGCTGCTTCGGGAGACTCAATGGGGATGCTTGTTGCTGTTTTAAATACAAATTTTTGGCTGGCAACTCATGTTGTTACAATCACAATGGGATATGGAGCTTGCTTGGTTGCGAGTATTTTAGGGCACGTTTACCTTGTGCGCTGCTGCTTTACGTCGAGTCGTAATGCCTTGAATGATTTAATGAAAAGTATGTTAGGTGTTTCTCTTTTAGCTTTATTTTTAACGCTGTTGGGGACGATTTTAGGTGGTATTTGGGCAGACCAATCTTGGGGACGTTTTTGGGGATGGGACCCTAAAGAAAACGGTGCTTTGTTTATTGTTTTATGGTTGCTTTGGCTGCTACACGGGCGTTTAACGGGGCTTATCAATCCTTTGGCTTTTAGTGTTGGAATGGTTTTGACGAATATTGTAGTGGCCTTGGCTTGGTTTGGTGTGAACCTGCTGGGTGTAGGGCTGCACTCTTATGGATTTACTGAAAATATTGCGCATAACTTGTTATTATTCTGTGGGTTAGAGATTTCTTTTGTGGTGTTTGTTTTGGGTTTTATTTGGTTGAGAAAGCACCGTTATGAAGGCTAAGTTACTGACTTTACTTTTTTTGTGCCTTTTATTGGGTGGAGGGATTTTGTACGACTACTCGGCGGTTCCGCCGCAAAAAACTCTAGGGAATTTTGAAAAAACGATTAAAAAACAAGAGGCTAAGCTTGCGCCAGTTTTTCCATTTCAGACGCTGGACGGACGTATATTTGAGAGTTTGGAGGCCTTGGAAGAGCCTGTAATTATTCTTAATTTTTGGGCGAGTTGGTGTGTGCCGTGCGTGGTGGAAATGCCGGATATGCTTGAATTAGTTAAGGAATTTAAAGGGCAGGTGGCGCTGGTTGCTGTGTCTATTGATGGTAAAAAAAGCGACGTTGAAGGCTTCAAAACTAAGCTGAGTCAACGTTTTGGGGATGTTGTGGATTCTGACCATGTGTATTGGGTTTGGGATGAAAATAAAGATATCTCTTTGAAAAAGTTCAATGTTATCAAGGTGCCGGAGACGATTTTGTTAGACCAAAAGCGTGGAATGTTGCGGAAAATCGTCGGAGAATTTGATTGGAAAGGGCAAGAAATTAGAAAAAACCTTTTAAAAATTTTATAAAAAAATTGCGGCGTAAAAAGCATCAAAAT
>JAPPOO010000005.1 GCA_028817875.1 Alphaproteobacteria bacterium
GCGAAAAAAGCAACAAAAAAACTCCCGTATCACGGGAGTTTTTTTTAGAAAGGTAGAAATGAAACCTTACTGAAACTCTTTCAAAAGTTCTTCAGCATCAATTTCTTTTTCTTCAATTGTGGCGTTTTCCAATAACCAAGCTGTTACTTTTTCTTCCAACAATGGGCCAATAAGCTGTTGGCGGTTGTTTGGGTCGGCAAAGTAAGCGCGCGCTTGCTCAGCTTGTGGGCCGGCAGCTTCTACTTGGTCTAAAATAGCTGTGCGTAGCTCATTTTCAGAAATTTCCATCTTTTGCTCTTTGGCAATTTCAGCAAGCAACAGGCCAAGTTTAACGCGGCGCTCGGCAATTTCACCAAATTCCTTTTTCATATCTTCTAAGGATGTTCCAGCTTGCTCTGGCGTAATACCTTGGCGTGCCAGTTGATTCATTTGAGACTGAACCAATCCGCCTAATTCGCGCTCTACCATATTCTGAGGTAGGTCAAACTTGTTCTTGGCGTCTAGGTGGTCAAATAGAAAACGCTTAAGGCGCTGTTGTGCGGCAGATTCAATATCCTTATTCAAGCTGCCCTCAATCATTTTTTTCAAAGCATCTGCACTATCTTGCCCAAGAGTTTTAGCGAATTCATCATCAAATTCAGGCTTTTCAGAAGCTTCAATTTTGTTAATTTCTAGCTTGAACACAGCATCTTTACCAGCAAGCTCTTTAGCGTGGTACTCCTTAGGGAAAGGCATTTTAACGTCCTTTTTATCACCTGCTTTTACGCCTTCAAGCTGCTCTTCAAACCCAGGAATAAGGCTGTTGGAACCCAATACAATAGGGAACTCCTGCAAGTTACCGCCTTCAAAAGCTTCTTCTTTCTTGCCGTCTACTGTGTAACCTTGGCCTGTCACCGTCACGCGGTCACCTGTTTTGGCAGCGGCATCAACTTCTTTAAAAGTCTGCATACGTGTTTGTAGCTCTTCAAAAGACTTCTCTAGCAACTTTTTATCAGCCTTGGCAGTATCTTTTGTTAGCTTGATTTTATCCAAGCCCTTAAGTTCTACTTTTGGGAAAATCTCAATATTGGCGGTAAATTTAAAATCAGCCACTTCATGTTTGTGGTCGTGGTCAATTTTTGGGGAACCTGCCATAGTTAGTTCGTGCTTCTTCATGGCTTCAGATAGCCCCATCTGAATCAATTGGTGCTCCATTTCGTGGAAAATCTGGTCGCCGTGGCGCTCTTTTGCAACCTTAACAGGCACTTTACCAGGGCGGAAGCCATCTAGCTTCATACTTTGTGCAACTTCTACACAGCGGGCTTCAAACTGTTCTTCAACAGTAGCTTTTGGAATTACAACTGTAATTTCGCGCCCTAAAGTGCTGGTTTCTTTAACTTGAATGTCCATATTTTTCCCTCTTTCTCCAAATCTTTTTTAGCCGATTTTGACAGCTAGTTGTAAGGCGTTATAACGGAGGCCGTAAATAAGAGCAAGTATTTGCGCGAAATTAAAGAACACAAACGATAAGTAGCCCCTAAAAAAGGAGCTACTCATGTAATGCTTGTTCAAGTTGTTTATCATCTAAGAAAGCCCTATATTTAAGTAGAGGCTTAATACCAAGCTGTTTGCAAATACGGCGAGAGTCAAGAATTCGGGGAAGGGACAAGATCCCCCACTTCAGAATGACTACAACAGAGCGCTCAGCTAATTTTGTACTTTCCTGTAGGTTATGAGTAGCAAGATATTTCTTTTGCAGTAGCTCAGCAACAAGAGCTGGATTTACCCAAAAAAGACGCTTGCTAGCACGGTTATATGGTGCATAAAAGGGAAAGCCTTTGCGTGGTAAAAGCTTAACCAAAAAAGAAGGTTTTATATAACGTGCCAGCTTCAAAAGAAGGTCTGGCAAGTCAAAGCAGGGGTGAATAGAAATGTTCTTCCTGATAAATTGCAACTCTTCGGGTGTTAATTGAAGAAGGGCTCTAAAAGTCACCCAGCTCCCCATGCTCGTACTTACGAGAGAAATCGAATAATCGTCTTTAATATACTGATGAATAAGCTCCAAGAGTAGTTCTGTAGATTCCTTGATAGTAAATGTACTGGAATCCATAAACTCTTCTGAAAAGGGGAAAATAAGTGGGATATTTAACTGTTTGCAAACCCGTTTTGTGGCTTGCATTAAGCCGCTGGTTTCAGGGCCAGATGAAAGGCCTGAAATACCAATAACAATATGTTTTGTCATAGAATTTCTCCGGCGAAAAAAAGGAAAAGTAAGGCGTATTCTGAGCAAAAGTTTACATAAAATGAAGTCACTGCACAAGAATACTTGCGGTGGGTGATGAAAGCATGTATAAGCATCCCCAGTTTCTGTGCGGATGTGGCGGAACTGGTAGACGCGCTGGTTTTAGGTACCAGTGTCGCAAGACGTGTGGGTTCGAGTCCCTCCATCCGCACCATGATGAATATTTTCGCGTCCGGTGGACGGGTAAATGTTCATTATCACACCTTGTCGTATTTTTCGTTGCCCCGCAGTGAAACGAGGAGCAGAAAAATACGCAGAACTGATTGTATTTCTTATAAGTTTTCATGTGTTTCGCCAAAATCTCAGGCAAGGCGATGCCCTGCAGCGAAGCAAGGAGCCGCCGCGCCGCATAACCTAGCTTCAATGCGTCCAGTGGACGGGTAAATGTTCAATTTCCCTTAGGCAGTTTTTTTGTACTCAATCTCATTTTTCTCCGCAAAAAAATTACGGCGTAAAAAACATCAAAAACAGTGATAAACAAGGCAAAATAAGGGATAAATCGGTATTAAAAAGTGATATCCCAAGTCAAAAAAGTGTAAATTTTGGTGCAAAAAGAGTAAAAAAAGAATACAGATGCTAAAAAGAGCCATTGTTTGTGGAGCTTCAACAGGTGGTAATGGTTCTTTGTAGATTATTCCTGGTACAAAATGACTGAGGTACAGCTAAGCTATTTATGGAAAATTCCGAAAAGCTATGCTTGGGCAAGTGTGACGAAGTGTTGTGATATCTAGTTGGTGTGACTGTTCTGGCAAATTTCCGAGGGTTTGAGTGTGCGTATAATTCTGGATGTAATGGGGTGCTGTGCAGTTGCGGTGGGCTAAGTCGGCTAGTATCCATTGCACATCTGTTTCGTTTAACAAGTCAGTATGGACGGTGGTACGGATTTCAAATGGTATTTTCTTTTGGGCGCAGAGCATATCTAGCGTTTGGCTGAATGTTTGATATTTGTTGCTACCTGTTACTTGTTTGAATTTTTCTGGAGGCGCTTTGTAGTCCAGAGCAACATAATCAATAAGTTTTTCCTTTAAAAGCTTGGCGACAATTTTAGGACGGGTGCCATTAGTATCTAGTTTAATATGATAGCCGAAATATTTGATACATTGGGAAAGTTCTAGCAGATTAGGGTAGAGAGTTGCTTCACCACCTGTAAGGACAACGCCCTCTAGCTTATTAATGCGATTAGAGAGAAAGTTTAGTAAATCCGCTACAGGGTAGGTACCACGACCAGCTTTGACAATATCTGGATTATGGCAATAGCCACAGCGCATATTGCAGCCTCCCAACCATACGATGCAGGCCGTATGGTTGGGAAAGTCTTGCAATGTGAAGGGGGTGAGGCCGTATAGTGGTTGCATTAGCCCACCTTTTGCATGGCAGCGGTTTCGGTAAAGTGGGTACGTTGGCGATGTTCACCTTTTTTACCGATGTTGAAACTATCTACTGGGCGGAAATAGCCCATAACCCGTGTCCAGACTTTGGTAGAAGTAGCACAGTGAGGGCATTCTGGTTGTTCGCCGATGAGGTAGCCATGGGTATCACACACTGAAAATGTAGGGGTAATGGTAATGTATGGCAGTTGGTGCTGCTCCAACACTGTTTTGACAAAACGTTTGCACGCGGTGCTATTACTAATTTTTTCGTTCATATACAGGTGTAACACAGTGCCGCCGGTATATTTACATTGCAGGTCGTCTTGTAGGTTCAGCGCTGCAAAGGGGTCTTCTGTATAGTGCACTGGTAATTGGCTTGAGTTGGTATAGTAGATGTTATCGCCATTACCCGCCTGAATGATATTACTAAACCGTTTTATATCCTCCTTTGCAAAGCGGTAGGTGGTGCCCTCTGCCGGCGTTGCTTCTAAATTGTAGAGATTGCCAGTTTCTTCTTGGTATACTTTGAGTTTATCACGCATGTGCTCTAGTACTTCGATGGCGAGTTGGATGCCTGTTTCGTCGCTTAAATTATGCTTATCACCAGTGAAGTTACGCACCATTTCATTAATACCATTTACGCCAATGGTAGAAAAATGGTTACGTAGATGTGGCAAGTAGCGAGCCGTATAAGGGTAAAGCCCGCGGTCGTACATATCTTGCACGAAACGGCGTTTCTTCTCTAATGTGGAATGTGCCAAATCCATGAGGTGATTAATCTCGGCGATAAGTCCTTGTTTGTTGTGGGCAAAACGGTGGCCAAGTCGTGCCATGTTGAGGGTAACAACACCCAAAGATCCCGTCATTTCCGCTGAACCAAATAGGCCGTTGCCTCGTTTGAGGAGTTCACGTAAATCTAGTTGCAAACGGCAGCACATACTACGCACAGCACCAGGTTCGTAGGCTTCTGGGTTAGGGGTGCGGTTTCCGTTTTTATCCTTTAAGTATTGACTTCCAATAAAGTTTTGGAAATAGGAGCTCCCCACTTTTGCAGTGTTTTCAAAAATAGCCTCTGCCACGCGGCTGTACCAGTCAAAATCTTCTGTAATGTTGACGGTTGGGATAGGAAATGTGAACGGTTGACCGTTACTGTCGCCTTCTGTCATAACCTCGTAATAGGCAAGGTTAATCATTTCCATTTCCGACGTAAAGTGGCGGTAGCACATATCACTCAAGTTAATAATCGTGAAATCTCGGCTTTGGGCAATGTTGAGCAGGTCAGCGTCTTCCAAGTCTTTAAATAAGTGGTGCGTGTTGGCTGTAGGCCATTTATTTTGCAGATCCTCTGGTACGGTGATATCTAGCGTAATGTTGGTGAAGGGGCTTTGCCCCCAGCGCGCAGGGACATTCAGGTTATACACAAATTGACGAATAGCTTTTTTGACTTCTGTGTAGGTGAGTTGATCCCGAAAAACATAGGGGGCAAGGTAGGTATCAAACGAGCTGAAAGCCTGTGCACCAGCCCATTCCGACTGCAAAATACCAAGAAAGTTCGCCATTTGACCAAGGGCTTCCCTAAAATGGCGAGGTGGACGGCTCGCAACGCGACCAGAACCGGCACTAAAGCCTTCGTCTAGTAGTACGCGTAGACTCCAACCCGCACAGTAGCCGGTTAGGCAATCGAGGTCATGGATGTGGTAGTCCGCATTGCGGTGAGCATCACCTTCTTCTTGGCTGTAAATCTCATCTAACCAGTAGTTGGCAATAACTTTACCGGCAACGTTACTGACTAGCCCAGCATTGCTATAGCCCACATTTGCATTGGCGTTTACGCGCCAGTCCTGCCGACTGATATATTCATCAACAGTGTGAGTGCAACCAATGTTTGTTTCCTTAAATAAAGAAACAACATTGGGGGGAGGGGGGGTAGGTGTTTGAGCTTTCAGGTGCGTTACAGTAGCAGGGGATGTTGGGTTGGTCATGTGAAAGCTCCTTTATCTATATTTTGTATGTGATTAAATTTAAAAATACAAAATGTAGTGTTTTTTGCATTTGATTTATATCAAACGTCCGTATTTTTTTATGGATCGAAATTGATACAGATCAATTACTGTCTTTGAAGGTTCTCCTAAACTAACTTAAACAAAAAAGCTGCCGAGCCGAAGGTACCTACGTAGTGATGCTATAGGGTGCTTTGGCCGTAGTAGTCTGATGACAGGTTGCTACCAGGGTTGTAAACGGAAACGTTGCGGCCTCCCGTTTTTGGAAAGGAGCAAAATGAAAGTTAATATTACAGACAATTATGGTCGGGTTTTTCCGTACTTAAGGCTGTCAGTAACGCCGGTATGCAACTACCAATGTACATATTGTTTACCACAAGGGTATGCTAAAACAGGGCGAGAACAGGACTGCTTAACCGTGGCGGAAATCCGCCGGTTAGTGGCCGCGTTTGCAGGGTTGGGAGCACGCAAAGTGCGCTTAACTGGGGGAGAACCAACGGTACGGACGGATTTACCAGAAATAGCGGAGGCTATTGCCAACGTACCCCATATACAAACAGTTGCATTGACTACCAATGGTTACAAGTTGCCGCAGCGGGTAGAACGGTTGTGGGCAGCTGGTATTCGGCATATCAATATTAGTATTGATACATTGCAGAGAGAACGTTTCCAGCAATTAACTGGTCATGATCGGTTACCAGAGGTATTGGCTGGCTTGGAGCAGTGTCTAGAGTTGGGATTTGACCATATAAAAGTAAATACTGTATTGCTGCGGGAAGAAAACCAAGATGAGTGGGATGATTTTTTTGCTTTTGTGAAAAAACGGCGAGTGAGTTGGCGGTTCATTGAATTAATGCGAACGCAGGATAATACGGATTATTTTCAGCGCCAGCATGTACGTAGCAGTTCTTTAGCTGAAAAGTTACTGGCAGAAGGTTGGCAGCAAACCATCCGTGCTAATGATGCAGGGCCAGCAGTGGAGTTTGTGCATCCGCAGGCGGTAGGAAGGATAGGTTTGATTCAGCCGTATCGGTCAGATTTTTGTCATAGCTGTAATCGGTTACGTGTTTCCGCTTATGGTGAATTACAATTATGTTTGTTTGGTGAAGGTCAGATAAATTTACGCCCATGGTTGCAAGCAGATAACCAGTGCGCTGAACTTCAAAATGTAATTCAGCAAGCATTGCACCAAAAACCAGAACACCACTATTTACATGATAATAATTCTGGCCAAACGCGTTATTTGGCTGCGATAGGAGGGTAATATGAAGAAAAAAATGGCGCACCCTTGTTCTCCACGAGACGAAGCGCAGGCGCAAGTTACTGTGCCGGGAGAAAGCCGATTTGGGATGATTCATGTAGGTGAAAAGCCTGCAACTAAGCGCAGAGCCGTGGCGTGTGGTGGTATCCAAATGGGGCAAGAAGCCTTTGTAAAACTTCAAACCAGAACACTGCCAAAAGGAGATGCCTTAGCGCTGGCTGAAATAGCAGGTATTCAGGCAGCTAAACAGACAGCAAATATTTTGCCTATGTGCCATCCACTACCATTGGATGTGGTAGGTATAACATGGGAGCTGATAGAAGAAACATGCACGGCACGTATGTGGTGTGAAGTGCGTACTGTTGCTAAAACAGGCGTAGAGATGGAAGCCTTGGCCGGAGTGAATGGAGCTTTACTATGTCTGTACGATGTTTTGAAAGGCACTGATCCTGCGCTCACGGTGCTAGCAAGCCGCTTGGAACTAAAAGAAGGTGGCAAAACGGGGGTGTGGGTGCACCCTGATGCCAGTGAGCATTGGCAGCAATTGTTAGAGAAAGTTGTACAATACAATACTACGGCAGCTGTGGTTGTAGTGAGCGACCGAGCTAGTCGAGGTGAGTATGAAGATTTGGCAGGTCCAGCAGTAGCACAAGAATTGGAGAAACGACATGTAACATCTGTAGATGTACGGATTGTGCCTGATGAGGAAGAGATACTAGCCGCTGTGTTACAAGAGCTAGTGCAAGAGTATCCATTGGTATTGACAACAGGAGGTACTGGCCCAGCAGCGCGGGATATAACGCCCGAAGTGGTGACAAAGTTGGCAGATAAAGTGTTGCCGGGGATAGGAGAGGCTCTGCGTCAGTATGGGTTACAATTTACCAAAACCACATGGCTGAGCCGAAGTATAGGTGCACGTTTGGGGCAGAGTTTAGTGGTGACGCTGCCAGGTAATCCAAAAGCAATAGCAGAGAGTTTTCCAGTGTTGGATGATGTGGTACCGACGTTACTGCGTTTGATAGGGAGAGATGAGGTATGATTTCTTACCAGCAAGCTTGTGATTGTATTGCGGCGCGCGCTGCTTCACTTGAGACAGAAATAGTACCATTGGCTGAGGCTTTACATCGGGTGTTGGCAGTGAATATCGTAAGCAAGGTTAGCTTACCGTCATTTGCCAATAGTGCGATGGATGGTTTTGTGTGTCGGACAGAAGATGTAGATAGCCCTAATTTGATATGTGTAGGAAAGGTTGCGGCAGGAGATACTGTACCTGAAAAACCACTGAATGTTGGCACATGTTTGGAAATTATGACGGGGGCACCAGTACCGCAAAACGGTACAACTGTGATTCCTGTAGAGCAGGTAGAGCGCGAAGGGGATATGGTACATGTACTCGTACCTCCCAAAGCTGGTCAACATGTCCGCTTATCAGGGGAAGATATACGGCAAGGTGAAGCCTTGTTGGCGGCAGGTACACTATTACAAGCATCTCAGGTAGGAATGTTAGCAGCTATAGGACAGGCGGATATTATTGTACATCGTCAGCCGCGTGTTGCTGTTTTGACAACAGGCAACGAAGTAGTTGCTGATTTGAAAGCTACGCTGGAGGCTGGGCAAATCTATAACTCTTCCCTCTATTATTTACAGGCCATGTTACCACAATTGGGGGCTAAAGTTGTTTATACAGCTGTGTTGCCGGATGATGTAGCGTTGGCGGAAGAAGCGTTTAAAACAGCTTTAGCCAAAAATATAGATATGATTATGACAACAGGTGCAGTATCGGCTGGGAAGTATGATTTTGTGCCGGCATTATGGGAAAAAATGGGGGGAGAGACACTCTTTCATAAGGTGGCGCAACGGCCAGGTAAACCAATTTTGGTAGGTTACAAGAACAATAGCTGGCTACTAGGTTTGCCGGGTAATCCAGTGTCTACCATGGCGGGGTTGAGAGGGTTGGGGAGTGTGTTGTTACGCACTTTGCAAGGCTTACCGCAAGAACAGTTTATAGAGGCAAAGCTGGTCAGCACTGTATCTAGCAAAGCAGGTTTTACTCATTTACAAAAAGCAGAGCTTTTTCATCAAGATGGAGAAGCATGTGTGTCTGTATCAGGAGCGCAGGCATCTTTTCAACTAAAGCCATTTGTGACAGCCAATGCATGGGTTGTAGTGCCGGAAGATAAGAAATGCCTAGCTATAGGTGAAACTGTGAAAGTGATGCCCCATGTATGGCCGGAATTAACAGGGTTTCAACAACAAGGAGAATGGAAAAATGTCTGCAACGCAGCTTAATATTAAACTTTACGGTGGGCTACGGCAGTTTGCTGATAGACCGGAGGTAACGGTGACAACAACATTACCGCAAACTGTGCAAGAAATAAAAAAGGCCTTACAGGCGCAATTAAAACCAGAAGCTGCTGAAATACTAGAACACTCCGTTCTGGCAACAGATCAGGAAGTATTGGGGACGGATAGTTTGGTTGAAGGGGCATTGGTGTTAGCAGCATTACCGCCAGTGTGTGGAGGCTAACTATTGAAAAATATAAATATTTTTTTGCAAGAAGGGGCCTTGGATGCAGGGGCATTAATGGCGTGGCTACCCTATGAAAAGCATGGTGCTCAAGTTGTATTTTTAGGGGCTGTGCGCGGGAAAAATGACGGCCGAATGGTAACGGGGATAAGCTTTGATATTCACCAGCAATTAGCTGTGGAGACACTTAAAACAATTGCAACAGAAGCTATAGCTGCATCTGGAGAACAAGATATGCGGGTTTATATTGCCCATGCTTATGGCGAAATTACTGTTGGTGGTTGCTGTATCGCGATAGGAGTGACATCGGCTCATCGGGCAGCAGCTTATGAAGCAAGCCGCTATATTATTGAAGAAGTAAAAACTCGCGTACCAATTTGGAAACAGGAACACTATGCAGATAAAACAACCAATTGGTTGCCTGGTCATGCCTTGGCAGGCTGATGTAACAGCTGTGGTACTAGCAGGGGGAAAATCCACCCGTATGGGGCAAGATAAGGCGCAGTTACCATGGCAAGGTGTTACGTTGTTGGAGTGTGCAGCGCATGACTTGCTGGAAAGTGGATGTACGGTTGTCCGCACCAGTGGTCCGCAGGATATTATGGACATACGCTCTGGCTTGGGGCCATTAGGCGGGGTTTACAGTAGTTTAGAAGCATTGCCAAAAGCGGCATGGATATTGTTTTGGCCGGTGGATGTACCGGTAGAGCCACAAGCGGTACACGCTTTATTGGAAGGGCGAAAAGCTGGTAAAGTGGCTGTACATTTTCAGCATTGGCCCTTGCCATTGTTAGTGGCTAATATACCAGCGCTACGGCAAGAATTAGCAGTTTTTTTGGAAACAAATAAGCCGGTAGTAGGGGGGTGGCTACAGAAGTTGCTTTGCGAAGTAGTGCCCAAACCAATTGCTTTAAAAAATTTAAATACACCCGAAGAGTATGCTAGGGCAGTAGTATCTGCATGAAAGTTCAATTTTCTGAAAGAAGGGTCCGCTACCGGATAACAGAAGCTGAGTACCAAATATTGCTAGATGGGCAGGAGTTGTTACTAGATATTGCGAACGTACTACAGGCACGTATAACCCCCGTGTCATTAATAAAGAATGAGTACCAAATGACGTGGATAGAAGGTGTGTTGTGCTTGAAATTATCTCCTTTTATTGTCGCCGAAATAGGATGCCAGCGGGATGGAGTTGTACTGACAGGTGAGGTGACGGTAGAAATAGCTGTGGATTTAAAGGCTTAACCACATAGTGGGCAATTAGCTTGTTTGCTCAGTTTTCGGCGGGCGCTTTCCCCTGTGCGGCCATCAAACGTAAGGATATACCCTTCTTGTATATCCATGAGCTGTTGGCTTTCTGGCTGCTGGTTAAGGACAATTTTTATAGCTTCTAACGCCATGAGTGCCCCTAGCATACCTGGCATTGGGCCAGGCACTCCTCGGTTGGCGCCTTGTGGTTTCCAATTTGGTTCTTGCGGGTAAAGGCAACGGTAGCAAGGTCCTTGTGGTGGGAAGACACTCAGTTGAGCATCAAAGCCCTGTAGAGCTCCAAAAACAACAGGTGTTTTTAGAATTTGAGATGTTTTTGAAATAAGGTGGCGGGTGGCAAAGTTATCAACAGCATCCAAAATGATGTCATGGTCTGCAAGGTATTGGTGAGCGTTATCATCATTTAGTTGTGTTGTGTGAATGGTTATAGAAATTTCTGGATTTAAGCGTAAAAGCTGTTTTTGAGCGAGTTCAGCCTTGAGTTGACCAACTTCATCAGTACGGTAAAGAATTTGACGCTGAAGATTGCTAGTTTCCACCACGTCATGGTCAATAATAGTAAGGTGGCCGACGCCAGCGCCAGCTAAGTAAAGTAGGGAAGGGCTACCTAAGCCGCCTGCACCAACAACTGCAACACGGGCTTTTTTAATCAATAACTGTCCTTGTGGACCCCATTCAGGCAAAACAGTTTGGCGGTGGTAACGGTCGGTCATGTTATGTTCCTAATTGTTTAAGTATTTTCGGTGGTGATGGGGGCAAGCATCAGTTCTTGCTTTATCGCATTTACGGGCAATCATACCATCGTAAAACTGGCAGAGGGTGCAGGGTTTTTCTAGTGTAATACTATTACCATTTACATTAATACCAAGGTTTTTCAGTTCTTTCAGCGTGCGGGATAATGTCTCGGGCGTCATCGCCAAGTGACGGGCGACTAAAGCTTTTTCGAAGTCCAATTTAAAATTTTGCCCGAATTTTTTTTGTTCTAGCATGGCTGAAAGGAAGAAAGCTCCTAGGCGGTCTTTTGCCGAATGTAAAGAAATTAATTCTTGCTGAAACATCATCTGGTTTGTGCGTTCAGCTAATACCTTCGCAACATTTACCGCAAATGTGGCATTATCAGCAGCAAATTTTTGCACTAATCGGGCTGGAATCATCATAAGTTCAGCATGTTTGATGATTTCCCCATTTACAGGGGAAAACTCATCAAAAAAAATGACATTTTCGAACATAGTATGTCCTTTACTAAGGATGCGAGTAACGGCCTCTCGACCATCCTCGTGCATACGGTAAATACGAGCTTGTCCCTCTAAAATAATACAAAGGTGAGTAGGCGGGTCATCCTGCCGAAGTATAATTTTGCTTTCATGATATTTTTGGATGCGGGCTGCAGATAGAAGAGGGGTTAACGCTCCTATATCCATACCTTCAAACAGTTTGACATGCTGGAGCTCGTTAAAGCGTTGGCGGATACTAGTAGGTATAGTAGTCATCATATTATTAACATTCTTAGCTCAATTAAGATGGCAGCTGGTTGATCTAAATCAATTCTGTTTAGCATAAAGTATGGCGTA
The DNA here is from genome assembly GCA_028817875.1 of Alphaproteobacteria bacterium. Taxonomy (GTDB): domain Bacteria; phylum Pseudomonadota; class Alphaproteobacteria; order UBA2136; family JAPPOO01; genus JAPPOO01. The sequence goes on from JAPPOO010000005.1 coordinate 12,280, forward strand.
ATCATAGCCATAGAAAATAAGGAATACTGCTTATGCGTGTAACTATTGCTGACCAACATCGTGCTGTAACCTCTAGTACGCTAGCATTTACAGTCTGTTTTGCCGTATGGACGATTTTTTCAATTTTGGGATTGAAAATTAAAACAGAACTTGGTTTGTCTGACACACAGTTTGGTATTTTAGTGGCGACCCCTGTGTTAACGGGTTCTTTAAGTAGGCTTATTTTAGGAATTTGGACCGATCAATACGGTGGACGTAAAGTTTTTGCGTTGACCATGTTGGCATCGGCCCTAGCAACATTTATTTTGCCAATGGCAACAACGTACCCGTTATTACTAGCGGCAGCGCTGGGGGTTGGCTTAGCTGGTGGTTCTTTTGCAGTGGGAGTTGCTTATGTATCTCAATGGTATACGCATGACAAACAGCACCAAGGGACGGCCTTAGGTATTTTTGGCATGGGAAACGTAGGAGCTGCAGTAACTAACTTTGGTGCTCCATTTTTGGTACTAGCATTGGGGTGGCAGCAAACAGCACAGGTATATGCCGTAATTATGGCCGTATCAGCCGTCCTGTTTTTCTTAGTTACAAAGGATGACCCACACTTGGTGGAGCGTCGTAAGAAAAAAGAAAAACCACGCAGTATTTTGGAACAGATGACCCCTTTGGCTAAACTGCAAGTATGGCGTTTCTCTTTGTACTACTTCTTTGTATTTGGTGCTTTTGTGGCACTGGCTTTGTGGTTACCACGCTATTACGTAGGGGTATATGGTGTAAGTTTGCAAACTGCTGGTATGCTGGCTGCCGCATATGCTTTGCCAGGTAGTATTTTTAGGGCATTAGGCGGCTATTTTTCTGATAGATATGGAGCCCGTACAGTAATGTATTGGACATTTTTGGCATCGCTTGTTTGCCTGTTCTTTATGTCCTATCCGCTCACAGATTACGTGGTGCACGGTATTCAGCAAAACATTGGTTTTACAATTGGTATTCCTCTGCCGGTGTTTGTGGGGCTGACAATTATATTGGGGTTCTATATGTCTTTAGGGAAAGCAGCTGTGTACAAGCATATCCCCGTATATTACCCAGATCACGTTGGTGCTGTAGGTGGCATGGTAGGGCTGATAGGTGGTTTGGGTGGTTTCTGCTTGCCGATTTTATTTGGTGTGATGAACGATATTATAGGGGTATGGACCAGCTGTTTCATGCTGCTATTTGTATTAACTGCTGTAGCAACGGTATGGATGCATATGGCGATTTCACGGATGGAAGCAAGAAAAAATCCAAAAAGGGGCGTGCCTCGTTATTTACCTGAGTTGGATAAATTAAACCCGAAATTGTCTAAATAGGAGGCAAAACTATGACATTGGATAAAAACCTAACCCAATGGAACCCAGAGGATGCAGGGCAGTGGAAACAAGAAGGTAAATGTATCGCTAACCGGAACCTATGGATTTCCATTCCTTGTTTATTGTGCGGGTTTGCCGTGTGGTTATATTGGGGCATTATTACGGTTCAAATGCTAAACCTCGGGTTCTCATTTGAAAAAAGCCAATTATTTACATTAATGGCAATAGCAGGTCTATCTGGCGCAACATTACGGATTCCAAGTACATTCTTTATTCGGCTGGCTGGAGGGCGAAATACGATTTTTTTCACTACAGCATTACTCATTTTACCGGCACTAGGAACAGGTTTTGCCCTGCAAAGTATGGACACACCATTATGGGTGTTTCAAGTTTTAGCCCTGCTTTCAGGTTTTGGGGGCGGGAATTTTGCATCGTCCATGTCTAATATTAGCTTCTTCTACCCGAAACGAATGCAAGGGTTGGCGTTGGGCTTAAATGCCGGACTAGGCAACTTTGGGGTAACGACCATGCAAATTTTAGTGCCGTTGGTGATGACATTTGGCTTGTTTGGTGGGGATGCTATGATTCTGCAAAACACCAGTGGAACACTGATTGGTAAAATTCCAGCGGGTGCCCAAACATGGATTCACAACGCGGGTCTTATTTGGGTAGCTATTTTAATCCCTCTAGTTTTAGCCGCTTGGGTAGGGATGAATAACATTAAAGCAAAACATGTATCGCCAGACATTGGCGGAGCTGTGAGCTCCTTTGGTTTAATAAGTTTGATGTTAGGGGCTGGATTGTTGACGGCTGCTGCTGGGTTGTACCTGATGTTGCCCGCGGCTGCGAACGGTGCCGGTACAGAAGTTAGCAAGTGGTTGATATTGCCAGCGGTAATTGTATTAACAGTACTGTTACTGCGTACCTTATTGCAAGGACAGGCAAAAGAAAATTTGAAGCGGCAGTATAAAATATTCAACAACCCACATACATGGGTGATGACGGTGATTTACACCATGACATTTGGGTCTTTTATTGGGTTTTCTGCTGCATTTGCTTTAGCAATTAAGGTTATTTTTGGGTTCTCTCATATCGTGGTAGATGGCGTGATGACACATAACACGATTAACCCTAATGGGCCGAGTGCGTTGATGTTTGCATGGATGGGACCATTTATTGGAGCACTCATTCGTCCTGTGGGTGGTTGGATCTCTGATAAAGTAGGTGGTGCGTTGGTGACGCAGGTGGTGTCCATTAGTATGGTGGGGAGCGCTCTGGGGGTAGCATACTATATGCAGCAAGCCTACCAGTCTGCGACGCCAGAACAATTTTTTATCCCATTTTTCCTTCTATTTTTGGTGTTATTTACTGCAACTGGTATTGGGAATGGTTCTACCTTTCGTACCATTGCCATGGTGTTTAACAAAGAACAAGCAGGGCCAGTATTGGGGTGGACCTCTGCCGTAGCAGCGTATGGGGCTTTTATCATCCCAAAAGTATTGGGCGAGCAAATTACAGCAACGACACCGGAAGTGGCTCTTTATGGTTTTGCCGCATTTTACCTGTTGTGCGTTGTGCTGAACTGGTGGTGTTATTTGCGGCCTGGCGTGGCGCACTACAACCCGTAAGTTAAAGAAGAATAAAGGTAGAGTTATGGGATACTTTCTGAACAAAGGGCGTTTCTTCAAACAACAGGAAACATTTGCTGATGGCCACGGCGTAACCACGAATGAGAACCGTCAGTGGGAAGATGCTTACCGCCAGCGGTGGCAGCATGACAAAATCGTACGGTCCACTCATGGGGTAAACTGCACTGGCTCTTGCAGTTGGAAAATTTATGTAAAGAATGGCATTGTAACGTGGGAAACTCAGCAAACGGATTATCCTCGCACTCGGCCTGATCTGCCAAACCATGAACCACGTGGATGTGCACGGGGAGCCAGTTATTCTTGGTATCTGTACAGTGCTAATCGGTTGAAATACCCATTAGTACGGGGGCGTTTGGCCAAGGCATGGCGCGAGGCAATGGCACAAGGTAAAAAGCCTGTAGAGGCATGGACGACAATTCAAACAAACCTAAAACTACGTAAATCAATTCAGGAAATACGGGGGCATGGTGGGTTTGTGCGTAGCACGTGGGCAGAAGTGTATGATATGATTGCAGCGGCAAATATCTATACAATTAAGACCTACGGACCTGACCGACTTATCGGTTTTTCACCGATTCCTGCTATGTCTATGGTTTCTTACGCTGCGGGGAGCCGATACTTATCTTTATTGGGTGGTGTATGTATGAGTTTTTATGACTGGTATTGTGATTTGCCACCAAGTTCTCCACAAACTTGGGGTGAGCAAACAGACGTGCCGGAAAGTGCTGATTGGTACAACTCTGGATACATTATTATGTGGGGTTCTAACGTACCACAAACCCGGACGCCGGATGCTCACTTTATGACAGAGGTACGTTATAAAGGGACGCAAACAGCTGTGATTTGCCCTGATTATAGCGAAGCCAGCAAATTTGCCGATATTTGGCTGTCACCTAAACAAGGGACGGATGCCGCTGTGGCGATGGCTATGGGACACGTAATGCTGAAAGAGTTCTATATTGACCAGCAGGTACCTTATTTTGAAGAGTATGCTCGAAAGTATACAGATTTGTCCCATCTAGTTTGTTTAACAGGGCATGAAGATAGTTTGAAGCCCGACCGTTTTTTGCGGGCCAGCGATTTGGCGCAAGATATGGGCGAGAAGAACAACCCCGATTGGAAGACCCTCTGTTTTGATGAAACAAATGGGCAGTTGATTGTACCCCAAGGCAGCATCGGTTTTCGTTGGGGAGAAGAAGGGCGTTGGAATTTAGAACCACGTAGTGCCAAAGATGGCGAAGACATCCGCCCCATGTTAACGACGATAGGTGCCTATGACGATATTAAGGATGTGAGCTTTCCGTACTTTGGTGGGATTGCTCATGAGCACTTTCAAAACAACAAACAGCAAGATGTGTTGCAGCAGAAAGTACCAATACGGGTAATAAAAACCAAAGATGGCAACATGTTTGTAGCTACGGTGTTTGATTTACTGGTAGCACATTACGGTGTTGATCGCGGTTTAGGTGGGGATTGGGTTGCAAAAAACTATGACGATAACAAACCATTTACCCCAGCTTGGCAGGAAAAAATTACTGGAGTACCGCGCGACCAAATTATTCATGTAGCGCGTGGCTTTGCCGATAACGCAGCCAAAACTGAAGGCAAATCTATGGTGATTGTGGGTGCCGCTATGAACCATTGGTACCATATGGATATGAATTACCGTGGCTTGATTAACATGCTGATGTTATGTGGTTGTGTGGGGCAAAGCGGTGGTGGTTGGGCGCACTACGTGGGGCAGGAAAAACTGCGTCCGCAAACTGGTTGGTTGCCAGTGGCGTTTGGGTTGGACTGGGCACGTCCACCGCGGCAGATGAACAGTACCTCCTTCTTTTATGCACATACGGACCAGTGGCGTTACGAACACTTACAGCCACAGGAACTGGTATCGCCCTTGGCAGACAAAGCAAATTGGGATGGCTCTTTAATTGACTGCAACATTAAGGCAGAGCGGATGGGATGGTTGCCATCAGCACCACAGTTAGCAGTGAATCCACTAACATTAACTAAGGCTGCCGGTAAAAAAGATCCTGTAGATTATGTGGTAAGTCAGTTAAAATCTGGCAAGTTGCAAATGAGTTGCGAAGACCCAGACAATCCTGCCAATTGGCCACGAAATATGTTTGTGTGGCGGTCTAACTTGCTAGGTTCTTCTGGTAAAGGGCATGAATACTTTCTAAAACATTTGTTAGGTACCAGCCATGGTGTGCAAGGGAAAGACTTGGGTAAGGAAGGTACGGTACGCAATAAAGAAGCCGTGTGGCACGATAAAGCTCCAGAAGGTAAGTTGGATTTATTAGTGACAATCGATTTTCGAATGTCTACCACAGCAATTTACTCCGATATTGTTCTGCCCACAGCCAGTTGGTACGAGAAGAACGATTTGAATACGTCGGATATGCACCCGTTTATTCATCCTTTGTCTCGTGCAGTAGATCCTGTGTGGGAGAGTAAGTCTGACTGGGAAATTTATAAAGGTTTGGCCAAGCGTTTCTCTGAATTAGCAGAGGGAGAGTTAGGAGAAGCGGAAGATATCATATTAACGCCTATTCTGCATGATACACCCGGAGAGCTGGCACAGGCTGTTGGGGTAAGAGACTGGAAGAAAGGGGAGTGTGACCCTATACCCGGTTTGACAATGCCTGCGATTAAAGTTGTGAAGCGGGATTACCCGAAGGTGTACCAAAAATTTACCTCTGTAGGGCCATTGTTGGAGAATATTGGCAATGGGGGTAAAGGTATTTCATGGGATACTAAACAAGAAGTTTCCATGTTGCAAAAATTACATGGAACTGTAACGGATGAGGTGGGCACCCGAGCACGGATGGAACAAGATATTGAAGCCTGTGATACGGTATTAAGTTTGGCACCAGAAACAAATGGGCAAGTAGCTGTAAAAGCTTGGGAAGCTTTGTCTCGGGTAACGGGGAGAGACCACACGCATCTGGCAAAACCCAAGGAAGATGAAAAAATCCGATTCCGAGATATTCAGGCTCAGCCGCGTAAAATTATTTCTTCCCCCACATGGAGTGGGTTGGAGGATGAGCATGTGTCCTATACCTCCAACTACACGAATGTACACGAATTAATTCCGTGGCGGACATTAACTGGACGGCAACAATTTTATCAGGATCATCCGTGGCTGCGGGACTTTGGAGAAGGGTTCGTAACTTATAAGCCACCAGTGGATATGGGGGCGGTAGAGCCGCTTATGAAAGAGCACGGTAAGGACCGACCTAGTATTGTGTTGAACTTTATTACGCCGCACCAAAAATGGGGAATTCATAGCACCTATAGTGATAATTTATTGATGCTGACGTTATCCCGCGGTGGGCCAATTGTGTGGCTAAGTGAAGATGATGCTGCTAAAGCAGGCATTGAGGATAACGATTGGATTGAAGCCTTTAACAGTAACGGTGCCTTAGTGGCGCGGGCAGTGGTAAGCCAACGTGTACCTGCCGGCATGGTGATGATGTACCATGCGCAAGAAAAAATTGTGAACGTGCCTGGTAGTGAACTGACGGGTATGCGGGGCGGGATTCATAATTCTGTAACGCGTGCGACATTGAAACCAACTCATATGGTGGGGGGGTATGCTCAGCTTTCTTGGGGATTCAACTATTACGGTACTGTTGGTTCTAACCGAGATGAATTTGTGATTGTGCGGAAGATGACCAACGTGGATTGGTTAGATGAGCCGTTGAAAAAAGATGAAGGGGAGGTTGCCTGATGAAAGTGCGCGCTCAAGTAGGCATGGTATTGAATCTGGATAAGTGCATTGGCTGTCATACCTGTTCTGTTACCTGTAAAAACGTATGGACATCTCGTGAAGGGATGGAATATGCATGGTTCAATAATGTAGAAACCAAGCCAGGGGTAGGCTACCCGAAGGATTGGGAAAATCAAGAAAAGTGGAAAGGCGGCTGGGTGCGTACCAGCAACGGTAAGCTACAGTTAGCACAAGGGAGCCGACTTTCTATTTTAGGTAAGCTATTTGGTAACCCGAATATGCCGGAGGTGGATGATTACTACGAACCATTTACCTATGATTACGAGCATTTGCATAACGCACCTGAAAGTAAAGGATCAGTGACGGCGCGGCCGCGTTCGCTTATTTCTGGTGAGCGGATAGATAAAATTAAATGGGGGCCAAACTGGGAAGAAATTTTAGGGACAGAATTTGCCAAACGTAAGGCTGATTATAATTTTGAACAAGTCGAGAAAGAGGTTTACGGTCAGTTTGAGAATACCTTTATGATGTACCTGCCTCGTTTATGCGAACACTGCTTAAATCCGGCTTGTGTAGCTTCTTGTCCGTCTGGTTCCATTTACAAACGGGAAGAGGATGGTATTGTACTAATCGATCAGGACAAGTGTAAGGGGTGGCGGATGTGTGTGTCTGGCTGTCCGTATAAGAAAATTTACTTCAATTGGAATTCTGGCAAAGCCGAAAAATGTACTTTCTGTTACCCACGGATTGAATCAGGGGAGCCAACAGTATGTTCTGAGACTTGCGTGGGGCGTATCCGCTACTTGGGCGTACTACTGTACGATGCTGACAAAATAGGTGAGTCTGCCACCATTGAAGACGATAGTGAATTGTACCAAGGTCAGTTAGACGTGTTTTTAGATCCAACTGACCCTGAGGTAATTGCTGCGGCAAAAGAAGAGGGAATCCCCGACAATTGGTTAGAAGCTGCGCAACGTTCCCCTGTTTATGATATGGCTGTGAAGTGGAAAATAGCTTTTCCATTACACCCTGAATATCGCACGTTGCCAATGGTCTGGTATGTACCGCCGTTAAGTCCGATTAAATCGGCGGCTGAGTTAGGGGGTATTCCATGGAAACAGGACGGAATACCTGACGTAGAAGCATTACGGATACCTGTAAAATATCTGGCAAATTTGCTAACGGCAGGGAGTGAAGAACCTGTGCGCTATGCACTGGAGCGATTATTGACTATGCGTGCCTATATGCGCACAAAAACAGTGGACAAAAAGCCTAATAGTAAATTATTGGAAGATGTGGGGATGACAGAGGCGGAAGTGGATGCTATGTACCGCACGATGGCGATTGCCAACTATGAAGATCGGTATGTGATACCAACATCTCACAAGGAAGATACGTTGGATGCCTTTAGTGAACGTGGTGGATGTGGATTCACATTTGGTAATGGGTGTTCAAGCCACAGTAACGGCACGTTTGATGCGTTTGAAGGGCAAAAACCGGGTCAGCATATCAATCGGATTTTTCAGCGGGATCACTATACACCGCATAAAGTCGCTCATGGTGTAAAAGTGGAGATAGAGTAATGCAGATATATACGCTTTTATCTGCTTTATTGCAGTACCCTACGGCTGATATGCAGGCTGATATAGCAGAAGCCGAAATGCTATTGACACAAGACAAACTGTTGTCGCGGGCGTGCCGACAAGAAGTGAAGGCATTATTAGCACATGTAGCGCAGACAGATTTGCTAACTCTGCAAATGCAGTATGTGGACTTATTTGATCGGACGCCAGCATTAGCTCTTCATTTATTTGAGCATGTGTATGGAGATGACCGTGCGCGTGGGCAAGCATTAGCTGACTTACAGGGGGTCTATGCAGAGGCTGGATTAGAGCTAAACCCAGGAGAGTTACCGGATTATCTGCCGCTATTTTTAGCGTATTTAGCCGCAGTACCTGTGGAAACGGCGCAGGAAAGCTTGAAAGAATTGGTAGATTTATTAGAAATTTTGCATCAGCGCTTAGTAAAAAGAAAAACACCTTATGCTGCTGTACTACGGGCTTTAGTTGCCTTGGCCAAACTGAAGCCGAACCAACGTAAGGTGCAGGATGCATTGAAATTGGCAGACGGTAGTCTTCCGGATCCTGAAAAAGTAGATGCATTATGGGCGGAAGAACCAGCCTTTAACGGAACAGCATCTGCTGCAAGTTGTCCTCATGCTCAAAATTGTCAACAAGGAGGTGCTCAGTCATGAATATTGCGACACATACACTGCCGGTAGCTACGGCGTTAGATACTTTTTTCTTTGGTCTATACCCGTATATTTGTTTGACCGTATGTGTGGTGGGCTGTGTATTGCGTTTGGATCGTGCCCCATACACATGGAGGGCTAAATCTAGCCAATTTTTGCGAAAAAAACATTTTATTATGGCTAGTCATATGTTTCATGCGGGTATTATTTTGCTGATGATGGGACATTTTGTCGGGTTGCTAACACCGCACTGGTTGTATGAAGGGGTATTTGGTGTATCTGCTGCACTAAAACAAAAGCTAGCCATGGGTGCAGGTGGTGTATTTGGTTTGATGTGCTTGGTAGGGGTAGTAATGCTGTTATGGCGGCGTTTGACTGACCCACGTGTACGCGCCACCAGCAGCTTTGCCGATATTGCTGTGTTGGTTATTTTATTAGTACAGCTGCTATTAGGACTAGGGTCTATTCCTGTTTCAGCCAGCCACGCAGATGGCGGACGGATGGTAGAGCTAGGCGAATGGGCGCAGCATATTGTAACTTTTCGACCCGATGCAGCTATTTATGTGGCTGGTGCGGAATGGGTATTTAAACTACATATCATCCTAGGCTTAACAATTTTTCTGATATTCCCATTTACTCGGTTGGTGCATATGCTGAGTGTACCGGTCGGCTATTTGTTCCGCCGTAGTCCGCAAATTGTGCGTAAGAGAGCTAGGAGCTAGTAATGGTGTCGCTGCCTCGTATTCTAGCAGAAGGATACCAACGTTTCCGGAAAAACAGATTTCAGCAGGAAGAATCTTTGTTTCAGGAACTAGCACAGGGACAAGAACCTACGGTAGCGGTGATTGCTTGTGTCGATAGTCGAATTTATGCGACGGAGATTTTTGATGCAAAGCCGGGCGATTTATTTATTATTCGTAATGTTGCAGGCCTTGTGCCGCCGTACCGTGGTGCTGATGAGTACCGTAGTACAGCCGCAGCGTTAGAATTTGCTGTATGCCATTTGCAGGTGCAGCATATCGTGGTATTGGGACATCAACATTGCGGCGGCATAAAAGCTTTTACACAACCAGATATGGAGCATACAGAGCATATTTCAGCTTGGATGCACCAGTTAAAAGATGTAGCACCAACCAATGATATAACGCTGTTAGAGCAAGCTGCCATAAGAAAATCTGTAGAAAATTTAACAAGTTACCCGTTTATACAAGAGCAAATAGCACAAAAAAAATTGACTGTGCACGGTGCTTGGATAGCTTTACCTAGTATAGAAATTCATTGGATGAAAACAGTTGGATTCGAAAATATAAATATGCAAAAATAATAAAAATAAAAAGGGAAGTATGCCATGCGCACGCTAATTCAAAACCTGTCTATGAAACAGAAACTAGTTGTATTACTAGCAGTGCCTTTACTAGGGTTGCTATTCACTGCAACAACAAAATTGGTAGATAGTTATGGTGAATGGAGCGATAGTAAACAGTTAGAAAGAATGGCTGAGATGGGAGTTAAAATTAGCTCTGTAGTGCATGAGTTACAAAAAGAACGTGGAGCATCAGCTGTTTTTGTCGGGAGTAAAGGGAAAAAGTTTAGCGAGCAGATGCTAGAACAGCGTCAGTCAACCAATAAAAGCATGGCAAATATGCATACGGCATTAGAGGGGTTTAATGCCAGTAAATACGGTGCAAAGTTTACGACAAAATTTAATAAAATGATGGAACGTTTTAATCAGTTAGAAGGAATGCGTAAAAGTATTTCTTCCTTGAGGTTAAGTGTAGCTGAAACCGCAGGGTTTTATACTCAAACAAACGCTATTGTGCTGGAAGTATTTAATGAGATTGGTATTTTTAGTCCGCAGGCGGAGGTAACGCAGGCAGTTGTTTCTTATATTAACCTACTGCAAGGAAAAGAAAGGGCAGGTATCGAACGGGCAGTGGGGTCTGGCGCATTAGCTTCTGGTTCATTCAGCAAGGCTGTATATAGTAAATTTTTGAACTTGATCGCAACACAAGATGCATATACGGCAGTATTTAAATCTTTTGCTTGGCCAGAACAAATAGAGTATCTGGAAAAAACAGTTGTAGGGAAAGATGTTGATGAAGTTATGCGCATTCGTCAGCTCATTAGTTTAGCTGGTCCGGAAGCTAAGCTGGAAGAAGAGGCTGGCCATTGGTTTGAAGTTACGACCGGACGCATTAACCTGCTAAAAAAAGTAGAGGACAGACTTGCCCAAGATTTAGCTGAGCTAACAGCTCGGGTAAAACAACAGGCCTTTTCTAATATGATGATAACTGTCGTTGTATTTCTAGCCTCTTTGAGTTTCTCTATTATGGTAAGTATTAGTATTGTTCGTTATATTACATCTGCAATTCAAACCATTTTAGACCAATGCCAAAAATTAAGTAAGGCTGATCTGACACACAATCTAGAAATGAGTAGTCAAGATGAGTTTGGTTTGATTGCAGGTGGAGTAAACGACTTTACGCAGGAAACTCGCAACACTTTAGGCGATGTTAAGAGTAGTGCAAATAGTGTAGATGCGTCTATTACTGAAATGGAAGAGCGTGCCGAAAGTATTCGTTCCATTATGGGTGAACAAAATACGGCATTAGAACAAATATCTCAGGCCATTCATGACTCCGCAGAGTCAACAAGTGTGATTCGTGGTATGGCAGAAGAAAGTTCCAGTAAAGTTTCTACCATTTCTAGCGAAGTAGAGATGTCTATGCAGGTGATGCAGGAACTTATCCAAAATTCGGAAGCTATTAGTAATGTTATTAAGGTTATTAACGATATTTCAGAGCAAGTGAATTTACTTTCGTTGAATGCGACAATTGAAGCCGCACGGGCTGGAGAGGCTGGACGTGGATTCGCCGTGGTAGCCGAAGAAGTAAGAAAGCTTGCCAGTAATACTCATGAATCTACCAAAGAAATAGCAGAAGTTATTGAACATTTGCGTAGTAATGTAACCCGTTCTCAGGAAGCGACAAGTAAAATCAATATATCTGTGCGTGAAATTCATGATCAGGTAGAAAGCGTATCATCACACGTTACCCAGCAGTCGGCAACTGTTGAAGAGCTAAGCGCAACGGTTGAAGAGTTTTCATCTCAGATGACGCACTTTGGTCAGTTGATTACGGAAAACAATACCGCAGCGCGTAACGTATCAACTGTTACAGAAGCGCTAAGAAAGCAAGTGGATATATTTAAAGTATAAGTTTGTATATAAGTATATGATTAGTTAAGGCTTAGTCTTTAAAAGACCAGTATAAAAAAACTACACCTGCCTGACTTTGCAAGCATGCTGAGTGAGCGGGCAATTATTCATTTTCCCCTCAAAAAAAATTACGGTGTAAAAAACATCAAAAACAGTGATAAACGAGGCAAAATAAGGGCTAAAACGGTATTAAAAAGTGATATCCCAAGTCAAAAAAGTGTAAATTTTAGTGCAAAAATAGCAAAAAAAGGCAAAATTTTACCCCTCCGCCCAAATAATTGTACATAAACACTCGCTAATGGTGTAAATATAGCTGCGTAAGGGAAAAGGGAATAATGAAATTACTAAAATATAACCAAGCAGGTAAAAAGCGTTTAACGCTACTAGGTATACTGTTTGCTGTTATTATGTTCTTTTTGGTTGTTTGTATTGGCGCGCGGTTTGTTATTAGCAAAACAATTCTTGCCTACCAAATTATGAAAGACCAGAGCTTTATTTCTGAATTTCTGGTTCCCAAAAATTCTCCCACTGCATTAACTGATTTAGCACATACATTTAAGTGGCAGTTAGCTCAGCGAAAAGTTGTACATCAAACCATTTTGTTGGATGGCTGGCGACCTGATTTAGAAGAAAAATTAACGGTAACTTATGAAGCCCTTAAAAAGCATCCGCAAATGCAGCCAGAAAACTTAGCCACTTTAGAGGTGCTCTATACAACATACGGCAACTGTTGCAAGCGCCATCAGGATAGAAAACCCATGGCACAGGCATTGGGTATGTTATCACCAAAAGAGAAATTTACAGATGAAGCGTTTATTCATGATTACCGCTACCAGCTAGCTTACCGTGTATTGTACGCGAACACGCATGAGGCAGCCCGAACCCCAATGCTTTTCCGAGACAATTATTGGTTAAGCCTATTACTGTACGGTGCTGATGGTGGCACACTAATGGGAATTGAACGGAGTTTAAGTATACCTTTAGATTTTACTAGAGGTGCCCTCTCTGGCGTTTCTCCGCTTTTTAAGGATTTAAACAAGTTGTATAGTCGTGACTCTCACCAAAAAATATACCAAATCAGAATAGGTTATCAGCTATTTTTGATGAAAAAATTTACGCCATATTTTTTAAGTTTAGGCTGTCAGGATAACCTCAATAGATTTTACCACGATGCTATTTTAAGTTTGGTAGAAATATATGAAAACTTATCTGACTACCAATACGTAAAAAAGGCAAAATCTGAATTTTCTGAGTATATGAGTA
>JAPPOO010000059.1 GCA_028817875.1 Alphaproteobacteria bacterium
GGTGCTTTGGAAGGTGAGCAAAATTACTGCCAACTTATTGAAAATGAACTAAATAGTTTAATTCAAAAAGGATTTGAGACACAGGCATTTTTTGCACCTAAGGATGAACTAGAAAAGCTATGTCACTTTGTTTTGCCGAATATGCCTGAAGATAAACCAACACGCGTTGTGGTTGTTTGGGGAGAAAAAGGTATCCCTTGTGGTGGAACTCATGTACAGAATATTTCTGAGCTTGGAGAAGTTAAAATACGTAAAGTGAAATCTAAAAAAGGAAGCATTAAAGTTTCTTACGAGTTGTGCTAGTTTTTTAGAATGCCTCGTGTTTCTATTCTTATGCCCGTTTATAATGCAGCTCCTTTTTTGAAAGAGGCTATAGATAGTGTTTTAAATCAGACGTTTACAGATTTTGAATTTATTATTGTTGATGATGCTTCAACAGATGAAACAGCGGAAATATTAGAGAATTTTAAAAGTGATTGCCGAGTGAAGATTGTATCTCATAAAGATAACAAAGGGTTAGCTGTTCGGTTGAATGAGGTCTTGGCTATAGCGCAAGCGCCATATATTGCGCGGATGGATGGGGATGATGTAGCTGATTTAAAAAGGTTTTCGAAGCAAGTAGCATTTTTGGATAACCACCCTGATATTGGTGTTTGTGGGACGGGTTTTGAGGTGCTTCCTAGTGGCAAAAAATTGCGTATGCCATTGAAACATAAAAGAATTGTAGAAAGGCTACTGTTTACGACTGGTGTGTGCCACCCCACGGTGATGATGCGGCGGGAAGTTTTAGAAAAAACAGGAGGTTATCCTGTTGTTCCTTGTGCTCAAGACTACGCTTTGTGGGTAAATTTAGTGTCAAAAGGGGTTAAATTTGCGAATTTGCAGGATAATTTATTGCAATATAGAGTGCATAAAAGCTCAACAACGGCACAAAAAAAGCAAAAAAAGCGTTTGGTTCATGCTCAAGTGCAGGGGAAAGTTTTGGAAGGTTTACTGAAGCGCAAACCTACAGAATTAGAGTTAGAGTTGCATCATAAATTATCTGTTAGAGAGCCTGATTTTGGGAGTATATGGCAGATGTTCAAATGGGTATTGGTACTTTTGCAAAAAGGGCCTTTTTGGCTCGTGCTTAAAAATTTCGTGTTGTGGTTTATTGTGAGTTTGAGAAGGAGGTCTGCTTAGATGTGCGGTATTGTTGGGACGTTGGTGACAAATGGTGTTGGTGTTGTTGAACCGTCTATACTGGAGAAAATGCGAGATGCGATGCATCTACGTGGGCCTGATGGAGGTGGTTTATGGTTAGCAGATGATAAGAAGGCGGGGTTTGGGCACCGTCGGTTAGCGATTGTAGATTTAACCCCTGAGGCTGACCAGCCTATGGTGAGTGAATGTGGAAAAGTTGTGTTGACGTTTAATGGTGAGATTTATAACCATGCAGATATACGGGCGGAATTGATGGCCGAAGGAGTTACTGACTGGCGGACAGACCACTCTGATACGGAGGCTTTGCTTCAAGCTTATATGCACTGGGGGTTAGAAGGCTGTTTACAGCGGTTGCGCGGGATGTTTGCTTTTTCTGTTTGGGATACTCGAGGAAAGCCGGTGCTTCACCTTGTAAGAGACCGTATGGGTATTAAACCGCTTTACTACATGCAGGTAGATGGGCAGTTACACTTTGCTTCTGAAATTAAAGCGTTGTTGATAAACCCTGCTCAGGTTCGGAAAGTGAATGAAGAAGCTCTTTTTCATTATCTTACGTTTTTGACGACGCCTGCTCCTATGACGTTGTTTGAAGGTATACATAAACTTGCCAATGGTACATACCTTACTGTTGATGAAAATGGTGAAAGTGTGGTGACGCGTTACTATGACCCATTGACGGAGAGTTCTATGCTGAATTTTGAGAATGATGAAGCTTATGCCTCTGGTGTTCAGGAAAAGCTAAGAGAGGCCGTGACGTTGCGGAAAATGGCAGATGTGCCTGTTGGGACGTTTCTCTCGGGTGGGATTGATTCATCAACGATTACATCCCTTTTTGCTGAAGGCACTGAGAAGGGGCAGGTAAAGAGTTTTTGTGTTGGGTATGCAGGTGAAGATAACCAAGGGTATGCCAATGAATTTGAGTATGCTCATGCTGTTGTTGACCATGCGGGAACAGAGCACCACGATGTACGGATTACGCAACAAGAATTGCTAGACTTTGTTGAAGAGATGGTGTGGTTGCAGGATGAGCCGATAGCTGATCCTTCCTGTGCGCCTATTTACTTTGTGAGTGCTAAAGCGCGGGCAGAGGGTATTATTGTGGCACAGTCGGGCGAGGGGGCTGATGAAATTTTTATTGGGTATGAAGACTGGCGGAAATTTTTTAACTTGATGAACTATAACAGTTGGCCAGTTCCTACATTTTTGAAGAAGGCGGTTTTGCGGTATTTGGAAAAAAGCGGAAAGGGGTACCGTTTTTATACGGAATATTTGCGGCGTGCCATTGCCAAAAAGCCTATATTTTGGGGCGGTGCTGAGGCTTTTACAGAGACAGAAAAGCGCGTTCTTCTTTCTGATAGGTTGCGACAAAAATTTGCTGATACAAGCAGTTCTGACATTGTTGAAAAAGTACGTGAGCGGTTTGTAGTTCAGGATAAAGTTAAGCAGACAACGACTAACTGGATGAGCTATATGGATTTAAATATGCGTTTGCCAGAACAGCTACTGATGCGGACAGATAAGATGAGTATGGGAACTTCTTTGGAAGTGCGTGTACCGTTTTTAGACCATCATGTGGTTGAATTTGGGTTGGGGATTCCTGAATCCGTTAAATTCCGTGGGAAAGTGCTGAAATCTATTCTTAAAAAAGCTGTGCGCCCCCTTATACCGCACCAAATAATTGATCGACGTAAACAAGGGTTAGGAATTCCTTTGCATGGTTGGTTGCTAGAACAGTATGGCGAACGGGCAGAGCGAGAGATTAAGCAATTTTGCGATGAGACGGATATGCTGGACTGGCAGCAAGTTCAACGGTTATTTGAAGAAAAACGTGCTCAACATATTTGGTACTTACTTAACTTGGCTCTGTGGTGGAAAACCTTTATTAAACCCGAGGTTATGACGTTTCCAAATATGAAAAAAGCGGCAGCTTAAGCCGCTTTTAAAGCGACAGAAGCATCAAATATATTATCTGCCCCTGCTTGACCAGCCAAAATGTTGAGAATGCGCTGTGTCGCTAAGCCGTCTCCATATGGGTTAATAGCTTCCGCCATTTTAGTGTAGGCATCATTATTTGTTAGAAGCGTATTTGTTTCAGTGATGATTTTATCTGTTTGGGTGCCCACTATTTTGGCTGTTCCCGCCATAACGGCATCTGGCCGTTCTGTCACATCCCGCATAACAAGAACGGGTTTTCCTAGAGATGGCGCTTCTTCTTGCAAACCGCCTGAATCCGTCAATACAAGGTGGCACCGTTGCATGAGCGCGATGAAATTCGGGTAATCTAGTGGGTCTGTGAGTATAATATTAGGTGTATTGTCTAAGTGCTCCATAACAGGATTGTGCACGTGTTGGTTTAGGTGTACTGGGTACACGAAAAATGTCTCAGGGTGTTGGTGTGCTAATGTTTTGATAGCTTTGCAGATATTATCAAAACCATCGCCGTAGTTTTCGCGTCTGTGGCCTGTGATAAGAACAAAGCGGGCGTTCTCCGGTAACTGAGGTAGAGGATTTAACGGTTTTGTTTTAAGCATTTCCACAGTTTCAAACAACGCATCAATAACTGTATTACCTGTGATGAAGACGTTATCAGTAATATTTTCATCATATAGGGCAGTAGCGGCTGTTAGGGTTGGAGCAAAGTGGTGGGTTGCTAGGTGGCCAACCATGCGGCGGTTTGCTTCCTCTGGGAAAGGGGCGTAATTATCGTACGTACGTAGCCCTGCTTCAATATGGGCAATTTCAATTTTACGACGGCGGTCGTGTAGGTCGTTCCGTACGTAGTAATCGTACCCATAGTAGGCGGTTAAGGCTGCCATAAAGGTGGAGGTTGTATCCCCTTGAACCATGACTGTATCGGGTCTGGTTTCTTCAATAATTTCATGCAACCCGTTGAGAAGTTTTCCGGAAAGGCGGGCGAGGGGCTGTTTGTGTTCCATAACGGATAGGGTGTGGTCTGGCTTGATGTCAAACCAATCCATGATGGGGAGTACCATTTCCTTATGTTGGCCCGTAAAGATGACGGAACACTCAAAACGAGGGTCTTTTTTTAAGGCCGTAATGAGAGGGGCTACTTTGATAGCCTCTGGCCTTGTTCCAAAAATTGTTAGGATGCGTTTGGGTTGGTTACTATTCATCATTATTTTTATATAGGTGAAGCAGCTTTTTTTCGCAAGTTTTGAATATTCACAGCGTACTTGGATGGATCGCGCGGTTTTCCTAAAACTCCAGAGCCACTGCAGAATACGTCTGCCCCAGCTTGGGCAAGTAGCCCAATAGTTTTTTCTGATACACCGCCATCAACCGCGAGGAGTGGTTTTTTATCGGTTGGCATGGCGTCAATCCACTCACGTAATTGTTGGATTTTAGGAACCATGTCTTCTCTAAACGGGTCGCCTCCAAAACCGCCGCGGACAGTCATGACTAAAATTTGGTCTAGCTGGCTTAGGAAAGGTTTAATAGCTTCTGCTGGGGTGTTTACCATTAAGGCTAAGCCCGCTGCCATGCCAGAGGCTCTGATTTGGTCTAATATTTTTGAAGGGTTTGCACATGCTTCAAAATGGACGGTCATACGGTTGGCGCCTGCGTTGGCTGTTGCTTCAACGTATTGTTCTGGATTTTTGGCCATGTAGTGGATGTCGAACGGTAGGTCTGTATATGGACGCAGGGCTTTAATCATATCAGGCCCGAATGTAAGGGTTGGCACGAAATGGCCATCAAAGCAGTCCATATGTATCCAATCAGCACCAGCTTGGGTAATGTTTGTTACTTCTTGCCCTAAATTTGCAAAATCAGCAGATAAAGTTGTGACGGATAAAATCATAGTGTTGATAATATCACATATTTTTCGTTTGAGTTTCTTTTTTGTCGCAGGGGGGTTGGAAAAGTATAAAAAGGTTTTTGTAGTAGGCATGATAAAGCGTGTGCTTTGTTTTTGGATAGGAGATGATGTCTGTAACGGATTGGTGTGAACCGCTATAAGTAAAAAGGATAATAATAAAAGCGGGGACGGATGTTCTTGAAAACGACAACACGCTGGACCTTATTGGTTCTGGCAGGATTTTTACTCTTGGGCGGTACTGTGACCGCGCAGGAGCGCTTTGTCACTCAAAGTGGTGGTCGTGGATTACAGAACGCTAAGATGACAGCCCGTGTTTCAAAGGCCGAACGTGATATTGGCGTTATTTTTGAAGATTTAGAAGATATTGAAGACCATGCTCGAGCGACTATGGCGGCTTGTAGTACGGTAGACAACAAATTGCGTTGGACAGGAACTGCTTGGACGTGTGACCAAGAAACAGACCCTACTGTGCAAGACTTTGCAAAGCAGCCTCTGCCAAGTTGTGTGGATGGAACGATTTTGAGTGCTCAGAATGGTCGCTTTGAGTGTGTGGAAGATGAAGGTCTTTTAAGTGAGACTGACCCGACAGTTATGGATTTTGCGAAAACGCCTTTGCCAAATTGTGGTGCTGGGCAAGTTTTGAAATCTAATGGTAATGGTTTTGAGTGTGTGACAGATGATGCCGGTATTACAGTTGAAACTGACCCGAACGTTAAGGGATTTGCGAAAGTTAACCCTCCTAGCTGTGCAACAGGCGAAGTTTTGAAGTCTAACGGTGTTAACTTATTTTGTGTGACGGATGATGCTGGCCTTACGGTTGAGACTGACCCTGCTGTTCATCCTTTTGCTCGGAATGATCAGACTGGTTATACATTTGCCGCTTGTACAACTGACAATGTTTTAACGACAAATGCTGATGGAACTCAGCTTGTATGTATTCCTGACCAAGGTTCTGCAGCGGATGCGATTGCTTTGGGAGATTTATCAGATGTGGATACAACTGGGGCTGTTGCGAACCGTGTATTGCAATTTGATGGTACAAATTGGATAGCAGGAACTGAAACTGACCCGAATGTTCAGGATTTTGCGAAAACAGCCTACACTTTGGCAGCTTGTGCTTCAGGGCAAGTGTTAACAACGAATGGTGATGCTTCTCAATTGGTTTGTGCGAACGATGCTGGAGGATCAGCTGACCCCATTAACCTAGGTGAGCTAGGTGATGTGACGATTACTGCCGTGGCTAATGGTGAAGTGCTTCGCTATAACGGTACTGCTTGGGTTAATAGTGACGATTATATTGGTAACTTGACGAACACAAATTGGTGTCGTGCTGTAAGCGGTGAAATTGTTTGTGATCTTGATCCTCCTGATGTTTGTAATAGTGATGAGATTTTAGGTTGGGATGGTTCAGATTGGACTTGTACAGATGTTTCTACAGGTATTGCTACAGCGATTGATTTGGGCGATTTGGGCGATGTGACGATTACATCTGCTACGAATGATCAGGTGCTTCGCTACAACGGTACTGCTTGGGTTAATAGTAGCGATAAGATTGGTACTCTTACAAATAACAAATGGTGTACAAGTGATGGTTCTGATATTACCTGTGGTACGGATGCGCCTGTAACTTGTAGTAGCCCTAATGTTATCCGGTGGACGGGAACAACTTGGGACTGTTTAGATATTTCAGCCGGGGTTAGTAATAATATTTCTTTAACAGATCTTTCAGATGTGGATACAACTGGTGCAACGAGTGGTCAGGTTTTGATGTTTAATGGGACGACTTGGGTAGATGCAACACTTAACCAGATTGCTCAAGGTGATAGTGCTGTTGTTGTTGCCGATAGTGGTTCTGGTGCTGCTCAAATTCAGATTGACGGTAGTGCGGCGGTTCATGTTGATAGTGCTGGGGATGTGGGTATTGGCACGACGAACCCTACGGCTAAATTGGAAGTTGTTGGCGGTGTGTCGGCTACAAGCCTTAATGTGACGGGTAACTCTACTTTGACGGGAGACTTGACTGTTACTGGAGATATTTTGACGAATAGTGATTTAACGGTTCAAGGAGTGACGTTTTCCCAAGGTGGGATTAGCGCGACAGGTGATGTGAGTGCAACTAACTTTTATGGGAATGGTTCTAACCTGACGAACGTAACAGCTAGCAATGTAGACTGGTATGGTGTGACGAGCATCCCGACAGGTGTGGTCAACATCAGTAATACAGCGTTAGATACGGCCGAATTACAGCAGTTACAGAATATTGGGACGAATACAATAAGTGCTGCCCAGTGGGGTTACGTAGGGCTGATGAACCAAGATGTGAGTACCACAGCGGATGTAACGTTTAATAGTGTGACGGCCAATACTGTTAATTTAGATGGTGGTAGTATAGATGGAACCATTATTGGCGCAGCTTCCCCTGCAGCGGCTAGTTTTACAACGGTTGCAACAACAGGGAATGCCACTGTTGGCGGGGATTTAACAGTTGTTGGTAATTTGCTTACAAGTAGTGATTTAACGGTTCAAGGGGTCACGTTCTCTCAAGGTGGGATTAGTGCAACGGGTGATGTGAGTGCAACTAATTTTTACGGAGATGGTTCAAATTTAACTAATATCATCGCAAGTAGTATTGATTGGTATGATGTGGCTAATGTACCAACAGGTGTGGTCAACATCAGTAATACGGCATTAGACACAGCTGAATT
>JAPPOO010000067.1 GCA_028817875.1 Alphaproteobacteria bacterium
TTTTAATACCGAATTAACCCTTATTCACCCTCATTTATCACTGATTTTGATGTTTTTTGCACCGTAAATTTTTTTGAGCGAAAAAATGAAAGTGAATATAAAAAATGGGGATAATATTTTTGGGAGAAGGATTTATACCTGCGCAGGAATACCGTATAGTACCAGCCATTAAAAGGAGATAGGAATTTATGCAAACCATTACCGTAGGCGGGCAGGGAAGTACCGCTGTAAACTTCTGTAACACAGGCTCACTCAGCATTTTAGCAGGTACCTGCGCAATTGAAAGCCGCGATACGACACTCAAAACCGCGGAGACTCTTAAAAGCGTTTGCGAAAAATTGGGCATTGGCTTGGTTTACAAAGGTTCGTTTGATAAAGCCAACCGTACCAGCATCACTGGTGCCCGCGGAACAGGTATGGACGAGGGGCTGAAGATTCTGGAAGAAGTCCGCAATACCTTTGATGTTCCGGTGGTTACGGACGTTCATGAATCCCAGCAAGCTGAGGCTGTTGGCCAAGTTGTGGATATGCTTCAAATCCCTGCGTTTTTGGCGCGTCAGACCGATTTGCTGATTGCCTGCGCTAAAACAGGTAAGGCTGTTAATATCAAAAAAGCACAGTTTATGGCGCCTGCGGATATGGCTCAATCTGCCAAGAAAGTGACGGATTCCGGCAATAACCAAGTGCTTTTAACCGAGCGTGGTACAACCTTTGGTTATAACAATTTGGTTGTGGATATGCGTGGTTTGGTTCAGATGGCAGAGACTGGTTTTCCGGTACTTATGGACGCAACACACGCTGTTATGCAGCCTTCCACACACGGTACGGCTTCTGGTGGACGGCGGGAGTTTATTGCGCCGTTGGCGCGGGCTGCCTTGGCTATTGGCGTTTCAGGGCTTTTCTTGGAAACACACCCTAACCCTGCCTCTGCTATTTCTGATAAAGAAACGCAGATTCCTCTTAACCTCATGCCTGAGTTGCTGGCGGAACTCAAGGCGTTGGATGACTTCTGTAAAGGGCAGCAGCGCTTACAATTGCCGAGTGCCGCTTAATCTAAAAAGATGGGGAAGCGGAAGAGATCACTTCGAAATAGAACGATACGGTTTTTAGCACCGTTTGTACTGGTTTTTTTCGCTTCTTACACAATATACCAGCTTTTTAGCGGGGAAAGAGGACTGTTTACTTGGCTTGACTTGCGAGAGCAAGTAAACGGGTTGAAACAGCAGAATAGAGCCCTTGAAGAGCAGAAGACTCTTTTAGAAGATAAAACACGTCGATTAAGCCCTGCTACGCTGGATGAGGATTTTTTGGATGAGCAAGTACGCCGTAATTTGCCGTACCTAAAACCGGGGGATCAGGTTATCTTTTTACCCGTAGAGAAGAAAATTCAAAAATCAAAAAAAGGAATAATAAGTTATGAATAAATTATTTATAGGTGCATTGTTTGCGAGCTTTTTACTGCTGCCTTTTTCCCACGCAAATGAGCTCCTTCGCTCAAAGCTAGAAGCTTCTTGTGTAAAAGACTCGGGAGGAGGAAGTTCTGAGTTTTGTAAATGTGCAGTTGATCAATTATTTTCTAAAGAGATGGAGGAAAAGTTTGCAGCGGCGAAAGATAAGCAAGGCTTAAGAGAGAAGGTTTTAGCTGATTTAGCCCAAGACTGGAGTGGGAATAAACTTGATTTGCAAGAGCTGAAAGATGGGCAAAAACTTTCAGATGAGGAAGGGCTTCACTTTGCATTTGGTTTGACAATGCTTGCAGGTTGTCATCATCTAGCTGAAATGAAGGTGTCTATAGATACAAATGTACAGTTGCAGTCTAGTGAGCAAAGTAAAAAAGACGGCTTTGCGGCGACTCCTAAGGTTGGTAATTTTAAAATCAACTTATTATTAAATGGTGTTTCTGTATCTGATAGGCCAGCGCAAATTTATAATCGAACAAGTAAAAGAAATGGCGTTGAAAAAGAGCAGGTTGTGTTGAAGTTTAACTTTGATAAAACACTTTTGCCAAAAGAAACTCCTGATAAAACATGGTACTTTGATGTCATGATTGACGGTCAAAAAATTGGTCGTACAGTAAGTTGGTCTAAAGTTCGAGCATCTAAAGGCCTTAATACTCAAGCTAACGCTGATGTTATAAGGGTATCTCATTTTTTTAGTGAAGATGAGATGTCTCGCTTGTTTCGTAGTATGCCTTTAGAAGGCAAACATATGAAGTTAACTAATGGCTATGTAACGTTTGAAGGGGTAGTAACAGATTAGTTAAAAAAAGAGACTCAGTTTTTTAACTGAGTCTCTTTTTAGTAGTAGGATTAGCTGTAATCCTGGTTTGGCTGGTAGTCTAGTCCAAGCCCTGCAAGAGAATCGATACCGCTAACATCGCCTAAGCCTATGTCGTTGCTTGTATCTGCTGTGAACATATCGTCAAGAGCAGAGTCTTCAGAAGATGGGCTGTTGTACGTTAGCACGTCAGATTCAGTAACTTCCTCATAGTCGTACCAGACACTGTAGATATCACCAGTTGCGCCGTTAGAGTACTCAAAGGTTCCCTTGTGGCTAACCCACTGCTCAGAAACTGTTTCATCAATAAAGTCAGCTTCTAGGTTAATAGCTGTGATACCGAAGTCAGATAGGTTGAATAGTTCACCGTCATCAGAGTATCCATCACTATCGGCATCTAACCAAATACGTAACTCAGAAAATCTAACGTCGTTTGCGTCAATGCGTCCGTCTTGGTTAGAGTCTTCACGTTGAGCTAATTCGGTAAATCCATCAATACCTGTGTTTCCAAAGACTTCATCGATACCGTTGATGATACCGTCTCCGTTACGGTCGATAGATAAAATACCTTCGCGTGTGCCTGTCCAAGCTGTGTGTTCAGCTACGCCATCACCATCCAAGTCAAAGAATGCATCTGATTCTGCGAGAGGAATAAGATTTAGACCATCGCCGTCCAAGTCTAGTTCCAATGGGCACCCGCCGCCGATGATAGGAGGGGCTGTAAAGTTTACGCGTACGCTTGCTGTATCTGTTGCGCCGCAGTCGTCTTGAATGGTGTAGTCAAAGGTTACGGTTCCTGCATCTGTACGGAAAGCACGGAAGCTACCGCCGCCTAGGTTTTCAACGGTGCCGTTTGCAACATTGCTAAAGCCTGTTACGCTGATAGCATCTCCGTCAGGGTCGCTATCATTACTGAGTACATTAAATGTTACCCAGCTTCCGCCAACACCAGCGCTGATGAAGTCATCTGCTGCATCAGGTGCTGTATTCGTAAAATTAACGGTTACAGTTGCCGTATCTGTTCCGCCATTACCGTCACTAATGGTGTAGGTAAAGGTATCTGTTCCTACAAAGTGGCTGCTAGGTGTGTAGGTAATTGTTCCATTTGAGTTAATGGAAGCTGTTCCCCGGCTAGGGGCGCTGGCAATACCTGTTACAGTAAGCGTGTCTCCGTTAGCGTCAGAATCGTTTGCTAGTACGCTGATAGTTACAGTATCACCACAATGAGCAGTTACAGAGTCATTATTTGCAACGGGTGGTGTGTTTGGTGGAGCCGCAATAGTTACCGTTACAGTTGCTGTATCTGTTCCGCCATGGCCATCACTAATGGTGTATGTAAAGGTATCTGTTCCTGTGTAACCTGTATTTGGCGTGTAGGTAATGGTACCGCTCGCATTCACAACGATTGTTCCATTACTCGGGCTTGTTGTGCTCGTAACGCTTAATGGGTCACTTTCAGGGTCAGTATCATTTTTTAGAACTTCGATGAGTATAGGCGTGTTATGTGCTGTAGAAACAGTGTCATCCACAGCATCAGGTGCTGTATTTGTAACAGTCACTGTAACAGTAGCCGTATCAGTAGCGCCACATCCATCATCAATGGTGTAAGTAAAGGTATCTGTTCCGATAAAGCTTGCATTTGGTGTGTAAGTGATGGTACCGCCTGCATTTACAACAATCGTTCCGTTACTTGGGTTTGTTGTGCCTGTAATGCTAATCGTATCACCATCAGCGTCTGTATCATTTGTGAGTACACTAATGATTACAGGGGTATCATGCGCTGTTGTTGCAGTATCATTCACAGCGTCAGGTGCTGTGTTTGTAACAGTAACCGTTACAGTAGCTGTGTCTGTACCACCGTTACCATCGCTAATGCTGTAGGTAAAAGTATCTGTTCCTGTGAATGTACCTGTTGGTGTGTAAGTGATTGTACCACTTGCGTTTACAACAGCTGTTCCGTTGGCTGGTGCTGAAGCAATACCTGTAACGGTAAGTGTGTCACCGTTTGGATCAGTATCATTTGCTAGTACGTCAACTGTTACTGCAGTTCCGCAGTGTGTTGTTGCTGTGTCATTGTTTGCTGCTGGTGGGGCATTATCTACCACAACTGTTACGGTTGCCGTATCTGTTGCGCCGCAACCATCGTCGATAGTGTAAGTAAAGGTATCGGTGCCGCTAAAACCTGTATTTGGCGTGTAAGTGATGGTACCGCTTGCATTTACAACAATTGTCCCGTTACTTGGGGTTGTTGTGCCTGTAATGCTGATAGTGTCACTGTCGGCGTCGGTATCGTTTTTTAGAACTTCGATAAGTATAGGCGTATTGTAAGCTGTAGAAACAGCATCGTTCACAGCGTCAGGCGCTGTGTTTGTAACAGTAACCGTTACAGTAGCTGTGTCCGTGCCGCCGTTACCATCAGTGATGGTGTAGGTAAAGGTGTCTGTTCCTGTGAACGTACCAGTTGGTGTGTAAGTGATGGTACCGCTTGCGTTTACGATAGCTGTTCCATTGGTTGGTGCTGAAGCGATACCTGTAACGGTCAGTGTGTCACCGTTTGGATCAGTATCGTTTGCCAGTACATCAACAGTTACAGCGGTGCCGCAATGTGTTGTTGCTGTATCATTGTTTGCTGCAGGCGGAGCATTGTCTACCACAACAGTTACAGTAGCTGTATCGGTACCGCCATGGCCGTCAGTGATGGTGTAGGTGAAAGTGTCTGTTCCGCTAAAGCCTGTATTTGGCGTGTAAGTGATTGTACTGCCCGCATTCACAACGATTGTTCCGTTACTAGGGCTTGTTGTGCCTGTAATACTTAATGGGTCACCTTCAGGGTCGGTGTCATTTGTTAGTACAGTAATTATAACAGGCGTATTGTAAGCTGTTGTTGTACTGTCATTTACAGCATCAGGTGCAGTATTGGTGACATTGACAGTTACAGTGGCGGTATCAAAATTCGTACCGTCTGTAATGGTGTAAGTAAAGGTATCTGTCCCGCTAAATCCTGTGCTTGGCGTATAAGTAATGGTACCACCTGTATTAATGGTAATTGTTCCATTAGTTGGGCTTGTTGCACTTGTAATGCTGAGTGGGTCACCTTCAGGGTCAATATCATTCGTGAGTACATCGATTGTGATCGGCGTATCGCGCAAAGTGGAGCGCACATCGTCAATAGCGTCTGGATTGCTAGGGGCTAGTGCAGAAGCGAAAGCTGGTTCTAAAATTTCGTCTGTGTCGATTTCATCGAAGGCAGGAGCAATTGTGAAAGGGCCAATAACTTCAGAAATAACACTAGAATTATCACCAAAACCGTCTCCAACAATACCAGGGACAGTAAAACCATTATTTTCAGGTGAAGTATCCTGTACCTGAGAGATAGGCGCTGCTTGGGGGCCTGCCGCAGGTTCAATACTATTGAAGTTTTCTGCTTGCTCAGCTGCTGCTAAAGCTTGTAATAAAGCATCCGTGTGTATTGTGCTACCATCTGAAAAGAGAAGTGTGGGTGCTTCTTCAGTTTCGGATGAACTTGCTATTGAGATATCTAATAGTAAGATTTCACCTTGATCATTAGGAAGGGTAATGCGAAGGTTTCCATCATCCATTTCAAGCATGGATTGGTCAAAGTCAATGGCGGAAAGATCAATTTGTGTGCCTGGACTTACAAGGTAAGCTAACAAGCCTCCTTGCTCAGGAACACGAACAGCGATATTTTTAGTTTCAACCGCTACCGATGTATTACTTACAGTGTTGATAATTTCAGCCATTTTATTGCCTCTATTTATGCTTATTTTTAATAAAATAAGCCGTTATCCATGTTTTCTGTCAACTATGTAAGCAGAGGGCTGGCCTTTTTCAAGTCCAGCCGTGCTTTTAATTTAAGTTAGCGCAAACTTGCTACTTGTGTCGTCATTGTGCTTACAAGGTCACCAGCGTGTGCCATTACTTCGTACACAGCTAGGTCAACAGCGTATTTACCGTTGATAAGAGCTGTTTTTGCTTCAAAAAGCTCGATTTCGCTGTCAAGTAGATCTAGTAGTGTACGCTGACCTAGGTCGAACTGAGCTTCGTAAGCATCGCGTGTTTGCTGCGCAGCTAGAACGTGACCGTTCAAAGGTTGCAAGCGCATACGTGATGTTTGTAGTCCGCTCCAAGCAAGCATCATGTTTTCTTCAACTAAACGACGTGTTTGCTCTAGGCTAGCTGTTGCTTCGCCATGACGTTCAACTTGTTCCTTAACGCGAGCGGTATCGCCACCACCACGGTATAGGTTGTAACGCATCATTAACATAACAGAAGCTTCGTTGTTTGTACCTTCAACACCATCTAGGTTTACGTTGCGGCCAACATTACCTTCTAGGTCAAAGCGTGGGCAGAAAACAGATTTTGCTTCCTGTACAGCTGCATGAGCCGCTTTAATATCATGTTGAGCGGATTTAATCGCAGGGCTGTTTGCCATAGCGCGGTCTAGTGCCGTTTCCAAAGAAGCTGGAAGGGATCTAAAAGGTGTGTTGTCCTTACGAAGCTGCTTAGGCATAGTGCCAACAACCTCAAGGTAATCAGCTTCAGCGTTACGTAGTTCACCTTGGTAGGCCACTAGGTTTGCGCGGGCTAGGTTTGCACGGCCTTCAGCTTGACGTAAATCAGCTTGGCTGCCACGTCCACCTGTTACACGGCGAGAAATTTGATTTAGGTAGCTCTCATGTGTTTTTAAGTTTGCAATACCCAACGCAACAAGCTCACGAGCGCGCATAACATTTAGATAAGCTTCCAGAGCTTGCAGCGCTGTAATTTCTTTTGTTTCAACAACATTAAATTTTGCTGATTCTTTACGGTTTTTTTGCTCGGATACATCAGAACGTGTGCCGTAACCGTTATAAAGGTTTTGGCGTACCAGCAGGCGAGCTTCGTTACGCCATAGGTCACGGTGACCATGTACGTTGTTTGTACGTGCAGCACGTGAACGAGTTGTGGAGCTGTTTGTGTGCTCCCAGCCTGTTCCTGCTGTTAGGTCAACAGTTGGGCGGTATGCAGCTTTAGACTGACGAAGAACGTGACCAATAGCATCACGGTTGTGTTCTGCCATTTCTACATTCGGGTGGTTTGTAATTGCTGCTTCTACAGCCTCGCGCATGCCTTGCGCGTGGCTTGTTAAGGCCGTACCAGCCATCAAAGCTACTAAAGTAAGTTGTTTCGTGTAGGCCATTTCTGTAGGTTCTCCCTGTTTACTGTCCCTATAAAATTCATTTAACTATGCAATTTGCACAATTCTACGCATTGCATACATATATAACATGTGCTGTTTTTGCAAGTGGTATCCATAAAAAAATATTTTTTATTTTCTTGAGCTACTGATTTTTCTTGCTATTTCTATGAAAATTTAAAGCTTGCCTGCCATGAAGATGGAGTAGGGTAGGGCGAGACAAAGGTGCTTATATAGGGTATAAGAAGAGTATGAGCATTGAGAATTTTACACCACCGACTTCTGACAGCTTACAAAACGCCCTCGTATATTTAGTGAATAACCATTATAAAAAACGCGTAAGCTTAGCTTCTCTTGTACACGGACTACCTTTACAAAAGGGGACTTTAACAGCTCAGTTATTTATTCGGGCAGTTCGGCGGGCAGGGTTAAATGCTAAAGTTGTTGATAGGCCGATTGAAAAATTGTCCCCCCATGTGCTTCCTGCAGTTATTTATTTAAAGGATGGTTCCTTTGTTGTTCTTAATGAAATAGACGAGAAAGGGCATTTCCACACACTCAATATGGTAACGGGGCAGCAGGAAGTTTACCAAACTGCTCAACATTTCTCTGAGTATTATGGCGGTTTTGCTATTTTAACAAAGGCTGTTTCGCAGTTTGAATCCGTTAAGGAAACTTTTGTAAGAAGTACGGATTGGTTTTGGGATACTGTTAAACAATTTAAGAAAATTTATACTCAAGTTGCTTTGGCAGCAGTTTTTATTAACATACTGGCGTTGGTTTCTCCACTGTTTGTTATGAATGTTTATGACAGAGTTGTGCCCAATGCGGCCTTTGAAACTTTGTGGGTGTTGGCGATAGGAGCTTTTATTGCTTATACGTTTGATTTTACGTTTAGGCAGCTACGTGCGTATTTTATTGATACAGCAGGGCGTGGTGCTGACATTTTGTTGGCTAGCCGTATTTATGAGCAGGTACTTAATGCAAGGTTAGGGACACGCCAATCTTCTTCAGGTGCTTTTGCAAACCAACTGAGAGAGTTTGAAACACTGCGAGACTTTTTAACATCCACAACAATTGTAACGTTGATTGATTTACCATTTATTGCATTTTTCTTAGCTATTTTGGCGATGATTGGTGGGCCAGTTGTTTTTGTACCGCTTGTTGCTATTCCTATTGTTTTATTTGTATCCTACTTTGTGCAATTGCCGTTGCAGGCCATTGTTCAACAATCTTCTACAGATATGGATAATAAGCACGGCCATTTGGTAGAAACTATTAATGGACTAGAAGTTATAAAATCTTTGGGGATTCAAAGTACTTCTCAACACAAGTGGGAGCAATTTGTTAGCCAAATGGCGCGCCAAGGTTCGCGTAGTCGGTTTTTGGCGCAGTTAGGTATTCACTTTACTCTGTATGCTCAGCAAGTGGTTTCTATGCTTGTTATTATTGTTGGGGTTTATTTGATTGTCGCTGGCGAAATGAGTATGGGGGCTTTGATAGCTGTTTCTATGCTGACAGCAAGGGCAATGGCGCCCTTAGGGCAGGCTGTTGGTTTATATGTACGTTTTCAGCAGGCTTGGATGGCGATGAATAAATTGAGCCAAATTATGAAAATGCCTGTAGAACGAAGTGAAGGACAGGCGTTTGTTCATATTAAAAAATTGAAAGGGGATATTGCTTTTAAAGATGTTTCCTTCTCTTACCCTGGTGCAAAGATAGATTCTCTCTCTCACGTTAACTTTAAAATTAAAGCAGGGGAACGGGTGGGAATCATTGGTCGGGCAGGGTCAGGTAAAAGTACGATTTCTCGTTTAATTATGAACCTGTATTTGCCGACAGAGGGATCTGTACTGCTTGAAAATTTGGAAATTCAACAACTGGATCCTGCTGAATTTCGTCAACATATTGCATATGTCCCTCAAAATAATAGGCTGTTTAGAGGGACATTGAGAGATAACATCCTTATGGCACGGCCTGATGCGACGGATGAGGAGCTTGTACAAGCAGCTGAAATGTCTGGCGTTATAGATTTTGCAAGGCGGCACCCCATGGGGTTTGATATGCCTGTTGGAGAGTTAGGGGAAGGTTTATCCAGTGGACAAAGGCAGGCTGTTGGTTTGGCGCGAGGAATTGTTCGTAATGGAAGCCTTGTTGTATTAGATGACCCTACCAGTGAGATGGATAACCGAAGTGAAGAAAACGTTGTTCAGTATATGAAGGAATGGACGAAGAATAAGACTTTGGTGCTGATTACGCATAGGGCTTCCTTAATTAGTTTAGTAGACCGTCTTATCGTGATGGATTACGGAAAGGTTATTGCTGATGGCCCCAAAGACGATGTGCTGAATGCGTTTAAGTCTGGGCAAGTTAAGGGAGGGCAGAAGTAATGACTCAAGAAAAGCTTTCCCTGTCTCAAAAAATCCGAAATAAGCAGGGGCAATTTGACCGTTGGTTAGATGAACGTGTGTTTGACTCTCAGTGGGAAGATGGCGCATTTATGGATGATGTGCGCCAAGCGACGTTGCGTGGTGCTCACCCTGCAGCTAATTTGCTTTTTAAATGCTTGGTTTGCTTTGTTGTATGCTTCATTTTATGGGCGAATATTGCAAAACTAGACGAGGTGACGCGTGGGGATGGGGCTGTTGTTCCATCTGGTAAAGTTCAAGTCGTTCAAAATTTGGAAGGTGGTATTGTTAAAGAAATACTTGTTCGTCAGGGGGACGTTGTTGATAAAGGAGATATCTTACTTATCATAGATGACACGGGTTTTGCTTCCTCACTTGAAGAGAAGAAAAAACGTTATTTGACGCTACAGGCTCAGGTTATTCGTTTACAGGCAGAATCAGAAGGGCGTACGCCGATTTTTCCTGAAAAATTAAAGGGCGAAGCGCCTGAAATTGTTGTGGCCGCGCATGATTTATTTACTTCTCGGCGGGCTGAATTGAAATCAGCGGAAACAACGCTTCAGCGTCAGGTTGACCAAAGGCGGCAGGAAATTGCTGAGGCCAAAGAACGGCAAAAGCAAACGCAAAGAAGTTGGGAATTAGCTAATCAAGAGTACCAAATGGCAATTCCATTGGAGCGACAAGGGGTTATTTCTCGGGTTGAATTGCTTCGTTTAGAGCGAGAAGTAAATGACCTAAAGGGAGAAAAAGAAAGCGCTCGTCTCTCGGTTCCTCGTGCGCAAGCAGCGTTAAAGGAGGTTCAAAGCCGTTTGGATGAAACAGTTTTTCGTGCTCAAAACGAAGCACGACAAGAGCTAAAAGATGCTCAGGATGAATTTAACCGTTTGGAAGAGATACTTAAGGCAGAGGCTGATAAGGTTGACCGTACAACTGTGCGTGCACCAGTGAGAGCTGAGGTTAAACAAGTTTCCGTTAATACGGTTGGCGGTGTTATTCAACCAGGGATGGATTTGGTTGAACTCATTCCGCTGGATGATACTTTGTTGGTGGAAGCGCAGGTTCGGCCTCAAGATATCGCTTTTTTACGCCCAGGTCAGGAGGCAACGGTAAAAATTACAGCGTACGATTTTGCTATTTACGGTGGGTTAGACGGGCATTTGGAGCAGATTAGCCCAGATACAATTGCTAATGAAGATGGTGAAGCTTTCTATAAGATAAGGGTAAGGACGCAGAAAAATTACTTGGGAGATCAAGATGATAAGTTGCCGATTATTTCTGGAATGGTTGCCAGTGTAGATATTTTGACAGGGAAGAAGACAGTGATGGATTATTTATTGAAGCCTCTACGTCGCGCCCGTGAACGAGCATTAAAAGAACGCTAAACCGTGATTCGTCAATATTTTTTACAGCCTATGAAAATCTGCATGCTTTGCATGTTATCCCTTTCTTTTTTTATGGCTTCAAATGCCTATGCTGAGCAAATTTTTGGATATGTTGGTTTTAGAATGAATAGTTTTGGTGGCTTACCCCGTTGGGAAAGGGTTTTAAGCCGCTTGGAGCAGGAAGGTGAGCTGTTTAAGTTATGTGATGAAAATATAGACTATTGCTCATCTCCTGCGTTAGCTGGTTGGCGAGATTTTATGTCTGAGCAGCAAGGTTTAACGCGGTTGCAGCAGGTGAAAGCTGTAAATAAATTTGTGAATCGCTGGCCTTATATTACGGATGATCAATTGTGGGGGCTGAGTGATTACTGGGCGACACCCATGGAGTTTTTAGAACATTCGGGAGATTGTGAGGATTACTCCATTTTAAAATATATTTCTTTGCGTGAATTGGGCGTTCCTGCTGAAGATTTACGTATTTTAGTTGTACGAGATGTTGTGCGGGATATTGCACATGCTATTTTAGGTGTTAGAGTTGATGGAAAGTGGATGATTTTAGACAGCCTGTTTACGGCAGTGCTCGGGCACGATAAGATGCTACAATATACGCCGTACTATGCAGTAAATGAAGAAAGTCGCTGGACGTACATTCCCCCGCTAAGGAGTGGAAAGCGAAAATTTAGATAAAAAATGCTTGGAATAAGCAAGAAGGAGAGAGGCTATGGCCGAGAAGAAAACGGTTACCGCAAAGAAGACAACTAAAAAGACTGCTGCGGCTAAAAAGGCTAAGCCGACTGATGGTACAGCTGCTAAGAGTGTAGCAGCAAAGAAAGTAACTAAACCAGTGGCAGTTCCAAGTTCTCCGCGTACGTTGCCTCAGTTGCCGTGGGCTTTGCCTGTAAGAACATTTGGCCGTTGGGCGTTGGTGATTGTTATTGGTTTTGCTCTTGTAAGTAGCTGGTTGGCGAATACATTGATTGAAGCACGGCAAGAAGATTTGGTCGCGGAAATTAAGGAGCGTACAGCGGTTCAGGCAAGTGGGCGTGCTGCCGTTGTGAACGAATGGTTGCAAGGGCATATGGAACTTGCGAATAACCTCACAAACTCAGACCTTATGCGCCTTTTTGCGACGGAAATGACGCTTAACCGTATGGCTGCTGGTGAGGTTGGGGACCCTAACCGTGATATGCGCACGGCTTTGGTTGCCCAAATTCCGTATATGCAGCAAACGGTGAAAGAATTGGTAAACCGTCATAACTTAGTTGCCGCTTATGTGATTGACCAAAGTGGTCAAGCCTTTTTGGCAAGCGAGCCGATGGAAAGTTTTTCTTTGGAACAGCAGCGTGGCGTAAGCAACGTATTTGCCTCTCGTCAGCCTCAGGTGTTAGGTATGCATATTCGTAAAGATATGCTAACGTTGGATATCCTCAAGCCTATATTTACACTGGAAGATGAAGACCAAAACCCACCTGTGAGTGCGGCTTTGTTAATGAGTATTCCTGTAGAGGAAAAATTGGGTGGTTTGTTGAACCTTGGGCCATTAGGTCAAAAAGGGGAGCGGGTGACGCTGCTGCAGCAAAACGGTTTGGAAGACCTTGTGCTTGTGCGTGGAGGGAGCTTATCCCAACTAGAGCCGACAGAATCTGAACTGTTGGAAAAAACCTCTAAAAATCTAACGCCTGTTTCTAGCCCTGTAGATGGTAGCAGTGTATTTGCGACATTAATTCCTGTAAATGGTTCGCCGTTTCGCATTTTGCATGAGTACCAAAGCCGCCATGCCCTTGCTTTTATAGACCTCTATAGCAAAGGTGTTTACGGTATGGTGAGTTTGGCTTGCCTTGCCCTTATTACAACAGCGTTGATGATTATTGCGCACTTGCTGGCTCAGCGAAACCGTAACCGTGTGCAGCACCAAGGTAAAACAATGGAAGCCCTTGTGCGCGCGGTGGAAATACGTGACCCTTATCTTTCTGGTCACTATAACCGTGTAGCACGTTTGGCGACCAATTTAGGAGGTGATTTAGGGCTTCCAGTCCGGCAACGTTCAACACTGTTCTATGCAGCGCAAATGTCTGGCATTGGGAAGATGTTTATTTCCCAAGCAACCTTAACTAAAAAAGGTAAGCTTACTGCTGCTGAGCGTAAGGAAGTGGAAGCACATGTTGACCATGCTCTGACTGTATTGAAAGACATTGAGTTTGATTTGCCTGTAACTGATGTGATTGGCCAGATGTATGAGCGGATGGATGGTACGGGCTATCCAAACAAGCTGAAAGGTCAAGAAGTGAATGTTCTTTCTCGAGTATTGGCAGTTTGCGATACTTACTGTGCGATGACGCGCCCGCGCTCTTATAGAGATGGTATGAAGGATGAAGAAGCGCTTCGTTATTTGAAAGACAATTTAAACTTGTTTGACGAAAAAGCAGTTTCAGCCTTAGAGAAGCGTTTAATGTCTAGCTAAGGCAGCTACTGTTTTTGCTGCGCTGCACGTTCATGTTGCAGCGCAGCACGCTAAAAAGTTGTTTTCTCAGGTCAGAGCGGTTAAACCTTGTACGTAACAAATGCAAAAAGGTTGATTGATGGCTCAAACCCCCTCGCTGAGTAAATCTGAACTCATTGATATTTATAAAGAAATGCTGCTCCTGCGTCGATTTGAGGAGCGCGCCGCGAACTTGTACCAACAGGGGCAAATTCGCGGTTTTTGCCATTTATACATTGGGCAAGAGGCTGTGCTGATAGGTTGTAAAGCAGCTTCTCAAAAAGGGGATGATTTCATTACTTCTTACCGTTGTCATGCTCAGGCATTGGCGTGTGGCGTCTCTCCTGAGGCAGTCATGAGTGAGCTTACAGGACGTTCTACAGGTATTTCCCGTGGTAAAGGCGGTTCTATGCATATGTTTGACCCTGAAAAAGGTTTTTGGGGAGGGCACGGTATTGTTGGGGCGCAGGTACCGCTAGGTACGGGGTTGGCTTTTGCGGCAAAATATAGAGGTGAAGATAAGGTCTGTTTTACCTTTATCGGTGATGGCGCTATGAACCAAGGGCAAGTGTTTGAAAGCTTGAATATGGCTGCTTTGTGGGATTTGCCGGTTCTATATGTTATTGAGAATAACCAATACGGTATGGGAACGGCGGCAAGCCGTATAGCTGCGGGAGATTTATACAAGCGTGGTGAGCCGTTTAGTATTAAAGGTCAAAAAGTTGATGGGCAGGACTTTTTTGCGGTACATGCGGCGGTAAGCAATGCTGTTGCAGATATCAGAGCGGGTAAAGGCCCGCAAATTATTGAAATGGATACTTACCGTTATCGCGGGCATAGTATGTCTGACCCTGCTAAATACCGTACGCGGGAAGAAGTAGATTGTGTAAAAAATGAGCGAGACCCTATTAATAAGGTTGCAGAGTATTTAATAAAAGAATTCAAAGTACAGCAAGAGGAACTTGATGTACTAGATAAAGAAATAAAAGAACTGGTAAAAGAATGCGCTGAGTTTGCGACTTCAGCCCCTGAACCAGCCTTGAGTGAAATTTCAACTGATATTATGCCAGTGTAGCGTAAGAGAGAATTTAATTGTAATGGTTAAGATAGTTTGCTTTGGCGATAGTATTATGGAAGGTGGAGGGGATTCTGTTGGTGCTGGGTGGGTTACTAGCTTAGCAACTCAGCTTTCTCCTGAGCATCGTGTTTTTAATCTGGGTATTTCTAATTCAAATACCGCTGAATTATTCCAGCGTTTTGGAGAAGTTTTACGACGTATACCAGATGTTTTGATTATTTCAGCTTCTGTGAATGACTGTTTGAGGCGGACTGGAACTGAACCTGAGTCAACAGAGCTTTCTTTTATGAAGCTCATAGAGGCTTGGGAAAGATTGCTGCCTTTAATGGTTAAAAATATTCAGCATAATTTGATTGTATTTCCGTTAGATGTAGATGCGCGTGTCATGCCGTGTGGAGAAGATGGTATGGGGGGAGGTACCTTTGATTATGATGGCTATTATGCAGATAACAGCGATTTGAAACGTTATCGGGATATGTTGACAAAACTTTTGGTTAACTACGATGTTCAAGTTTTGGATTTGAATGACATTTTTTCGAACGATTTATTTTTTGATGGCTTGCACCCTAATACTGAAGGGCACGCGCTTATTGCAAAGAAAGTAGAACAGAAATTGAAAGAGTTGAAATGGCTGAACTAACATATCGTGAAGCGTTGAGAGATGGCATGGTCGAGGAAATGCGGCGTGATGAAAACGTATTTTTGATGGGTGAAGAAGTAGGGGCTTACCAAGGCGCTTACAAGTGTTCGCAAGATATGTTGGAAGAGTTTGGAGAAAAGCGTGTTTTAGATACGCCGATTACAGAGCACGGCTTTGCAGGGTTAGCAACAGGTGCAGCCATGGCGGGTTTGCGCCCAATTGTGGAATTTATGACGTGGAATTTTGGTATGCAGGCGATGGACCAGTTGATTAATTCTGCTGCTAAAACGCATTATATGTCTGGTGGATTGGTGTCGTGTCCCATTGTTTTTCGTGGGCCGAATGGGGCTGCTGCTGGGGTTGCTGCACAACACAGTCAGGACTTTACGGCGTGGTATGCCTCTGTGCCAGGGCTTAAGGTTGTTTCCCCATCTAATGCGGCTGATGCTAAAGGGTTAATTAAGGCTGCAATTCGGGATAATGCTCCTGTCATGGTGTTGGAGAATGAAATTTTGTATGGCCAAACGTGGGATGTGCCGGATGATGAGGATTATACGGTTGAAATCGGCAAGGCCAATATTATGCAAGAAGGTACTGATGTTACGCTCATTGCTTATTCTATCAACAGTATTAAAGCGTTAGAAGCTGCAAAAGAGCTTGCTAAGCAAGGTATTTCCGCCGAGGTGATTGATTTGCGCACAATTCGTCCTTTAGATGTGGATACTATTGTTTCTTCTGTTACTAAAACTCACCATGCGGTTGTGGTAGAAGAAACGTGGCCGACATGTGGTGTTGCCGCTGAAATTATGCGCGTGATATCTGATAATTGTTGGGATGAGTTGGATGCGCCTGTCACACGGGTTTCTAGTGCAGATGTGCCTATGCCATACGCCAAAAATTTGGAAGCTTTAGTATTGCCGCAAGCGGAAGATATTGTGCAAACCGTGCAAAAGCTTTTACAATGCTAGTATGCGTTATTTAGCAGCTTTTTTATTATTATCGCTTATATGGGGGCAAGCCCAAGCTGTTGTTCGCCTTGAAAGAGAGGCGGCTTACCCTGAAACCCCGCTGCAAAAATGTATTCAAGTGGAAAATTTCGATTTTGATACAATGCCTTCAGAGGAAAGTGGCTACTTGTTGGGGTGGCGTTTGTTTCTAAAAAGTACGTGCCTTAAACAGAAAAATTTAACCATTTTTTATGAACTGCTTGACCCTGAAGGGAATAGCCTAACGTATAAGCCATTGGGCAAAGTCAAGCGTATGATGAATGCCAACGGGCAGATGACTGTAAAGGATGCCGTACGCATATCGCACGACCCAATTGATTACCAAATGAAGTTCCATATTGTGATGGAAGGGCATGAATCTCGCACGCAGAACTATCCGTTACATACTGTAAAACTAGAGAAAAAGTTTATTCCACAGCCTGTACCAGACCCTGTTGTGGTTAAAAAAGAAAAGTTGAAAAATTGCTTTTCAGATTTTGAAGTAAAAACACGTGC
This sequence comes from Alphaproteobacteria bacterium, assembly GCA_028817875.1. Lineage (GTDB taxonomy): Bacteria > Pseudomonadota > Alphaproteobacteria > UBA2136 > JAPPOO01 > JAPPOO01. Next base: position 16,964 of record JAPPOO010000067.1, read on the forward strand.
GATTGCTGAAAACTGGCACCGTACTTATGTTTGGTGGCAATTAGTTCACCCTAATGATATCCTATGTAAACAGCCGATATACGCGCAATTTACGATGTTTGATGCAGCAGGAAAAATTATTGAGCAGTCGGGCGTAGAGGTTCAGGCGCTGAATAGGGATGTTAAGGAAGGTTTGTGGCATAAGGAAGGTATCCGTACGATAGATTTCAAGGAAGTACAGCGTATGGAAGCAGTGGTTGGTTATAGTAAAAATTTAGCAAAAACAGGCTTTAAAACAATAAATATTGCCTTGCCAGAGTTAGAAAATTGGTAATTTAGAAGAAATAAAAGTGAAAAAAAGGGAAAAAATATGCCCATAGATGTGTTAATGCCGCAGTTAAGCCCAACGATGACGGAAGGGCGTTTAGCGAACTGGTTGAAGCAGGAAGGTGATGAAGTTTCCGCAGGGGATATTATTGCCGAAGTGGAGACTGATAAGGCCACAATGGAAGTGGAAGCAACGGAGGATGGCATTGTTCATCAGATTATTGGGCAGCCGGGGGCGGATATTCAAGTAGGAACACCGATTGCTGTGCTCAAAGAAAATGGTGAAGAGGTACCAGCTGATTATCAGCCTACAAGCCAAGCTGCTGCGCCAGAGCCTGAAGTTGAAACGCCTCAAACAGAAGAAGCTCAACCAACTACGCAGCAAACGGCAGCGCCTGCTGTTTCGGGGATGGTTGCTGTACCAACGTTACCAAAAGTGAATACAGGTACATCGCCCGCACCTGTTGTTGCCCAGTCGCACATATCAGCAGATGGTCGTGTAAAAGCCAGCCCATTGGCACGGCGTTTGGCAGCCATGAAAGGTGTAGCATTAAACGCCATTGCCGGTAGTGGGCCAAATGGACGTATTGTCTCTCGGGATGTGATGAAAGCAAAAGCTGCGCCTGGGTTAGGGGTAGCTCAGCCTGTTACGCGCCAGCCTGATACAGCGGAAAAGCTAAGTCCTATGCGTAAGGCGATTGCGACCCGTTTAACAGCGGCAAAGCAGCATGTGCCTCATTTTTACTTAAATGCAGATGTACAGCTGGATGCTGCGCTAGATACCCGTAAGCAGCTTAACGCTTTGGCTGCTCAGCAAGCGGGAGAAGGTAAGTCTGCGTATAAACTAACAGTGAATGATTTTGTGTTAAAGGCCTGCGCGTGTGCTTTGGCTGACCACCCTGCGGCGAACGCTGCATGGGCGGAGGACAGTATTGTGAATTTTGGAAATGTGGATGTTTCCGTCGCAGTTTCTATTGATGGCGGTTTGATTACGCCGATTGTTTTTAATGCAGATCAGAAGCCCATTATTCAGGTTTCTCAAGAAGTAAAACAGTTGGCGGCGGATGCTCGCACTGGCAAGCTGAAACCCGAGCAGTATGAAGGTGGCTCGTTTAGTCTTTCTAACCTTGGGATGTACGGGGTTAAACAGTTCAGCGCTATTGTGAACCCTCCGCAGGCTGCTATTTTAGCCGTAGGGGCAGGGGAAAAACGCCCTGTTGTACAAGCGGATGGCCAGTTAGGTACCGCTACCGTTATGGGCATTACACTCTCGGTTGACCACCGTGTGATTGATGGTTCCCTTGGTGCAGAATTGCTCAGTAGCATTAAATTTTACCTTGAAAACCCAGCAACAATGTTGGTTTAGATAGAGTTATAAAAGAGAGAGTTAATTTTTATGACAACCGCAATTATTATTCCGGCACGGTACGGGTCAACGCGTTTTCCGGGGAAGCCCCTGCATGAAATTGCAGGCGTTGCCATGTTGGAGCGTGTGTACCGTTTGGCAAAGCAGGTTAACAACGTAGACGGTGTATATGTAGCGACAGATGACGCGCGGATTAAAACATTTGTAGAAGGCTTTGGTGGGCAAGCCGTGATGACGTCTGAAAGTTGCCCGAACGGGACAGCACGGGTGTGGGAAGCCGCGCAGCAATTAAACCCTGTGCCTGATATTATTCTGAATTTGCAGGGTGATGCCCCGCTGACGCCACCGTGGGTGGTTCAAGGGCTTGTGGATGAACTTCAAGCCAATGCTGATGTACCTGTTGCAACGCCTGCAACGCGAATGACTGAAGTTGCCTACGAAAAGCTTAAAGCTGCCAAAGCGGCAGGGGAAGTAAGCGGTACAACCGTCGTAACGGATAAATCTGGTAATGCGATGTATTTCTCCAAGTCACTTATTCCGTTTGTGCGTAAAAAAGTGGGGGATGTTTTCCCTGTTATGCGACATGTTGGCCTGTACGGTTACCGTAAGGAAGCTTTGGCGCAGTATTTTGACCTCGGTGAGACAGATTTGGAAAATATTGAAGGGCTGGAACAGCTGCGGTACCTGTACCATGGCATTCCTATTCGCGTGGTTGAGGTTGACTATAAAGGCCGTACTCACTGGGGGGTAGATAGCCCCGAGGATGCTCAGCGTGCTGAAGAGATTATTGCCGCTGAAGGGGAGTTGCTCTAATGCGGTTATTGCTGGCGCGGCACGGAAACACCTTTGCAGCAGGAGATAAAGTTGTAATGGCAGGGGTGAGCAATGACTTACCTTTAGTTCCCTGTGGGGAAGAGCAAGCGGAAGAAATTGCACAGGCCTTGGCCGCGGCTAAAATTTTTCCTGAAGCTGTGTATTGTTCTGAGTTACAGCGGGCGTTCCGTGGGTGTGAGATTATTATTGAAGAGTTGGGGCTAGATACATTTGCCATTACCGACAAAAGAATCAACGAAATCGACTATGGCGCATGGACGGGGCTATCTGATGAAGAAATTAACCAAAAATTTGGAGAAGAAAGCCGTTTAGCATGGCAGCAACAAAGTATTTGGCCGACAAATGCTGAATGGGGGGCTTCTTCAGAAGAAATTGCCAAAAATGTAGAGGATTTTGCAACGGATATTGCTAACCAATACAGCGACAATGCAACGGTTTTGGTAACTTCTCACGGTGGGGTTTTACGTTATTTTTTGAAATTAGTAGAAGGTGAATGGGATGCTCGCCATGCGGCTCAAACGCTTAAAGTTAAAACAGGGCATTTATCTAGCTTACTTTATAAAAATGGGCAGTGGCAGTTAGAATTTTGGAACGTTAACCCTGCTTATGTAGAGGATGAATTTTATGGCTGAATTACTTGATATTGTGGATGAAAATGATGTTGTTATCGGCCAAAAAAGCCGAGATGACGTGTATGAAAAAGGGTTGATGCATCGTACAGTACAAGTATTAGTGATAAACGAGGCTGGAGAGCTTATTGTTCAGTGGCGTAGTGCTCATAAAAAGAAAAACCCTCGCGTGTTTATGGCATCAGTAGGGGAAACCGTACAAGCAGGTGAGAGTTATGAGGACGCTGCGGTAAGAGGCCTCAAAGAAGAGCTTGGTGCAACAGACGTGGAGTTAAAACCTTTGGGGCTAATTAAAATACGTAATACAGATAGCCCGCGTAATTCTATGGCATTTATTGCTGATTATTCTGGTGAAGTGACAGGTTGGGAAGAAGAAGCTGAAGTTTTGGACTATTGGGATGCTGATGAGGCGGAGTATGTGTTACAGCGTTTTCCTTATTTATTGGCAGATAGTTTTCGGGAATCTCTCACAAAGTTATTTGAAAAGCTGGAGCAAGAGAGCAGAGTATCAGAAGGAGAGCAATAGATGACACAAAACTTTGATGTGGTGGTGATTGGTACAGGGCCAGGGGGGTACGTGGCAGCGGTACGTGCGGCGCAACTTGGCTTTAAGGTAGCAGTTGTGGAGAAATCTCACCTTGGAGGGATTTGCCTAAACTGGGGGTGTATTCCTACCAAAGCGTTGTTAAAGGCGTCTGAACTGAAAGAGAGTATGGAACACGCAGTGGAGTTTGGCCTTAAAGTTAAGGGGGTCGAAGTTGATTTTAATGCAATTATTGAACGTAGCCGCGGAGTAGCTGGTAAACTCTCTGAAGGTATTGGTTACTTGATGAAGAAAAACAAAATTACCGTATTGGAAGGAAAAGGCGTTTTAACCTCTCCATCTAAGTTAGCTATTATGGATGGTGACAGTCAGCAAGAGGAGGTTACCTTTAAATACGCTATTTTAGCGACAGGTGCGCGGGCGCGTACAATTCCGGGTGTGTTGGAAGCGGATGAGAAGAACATTTGGACGTATAAAACGGCTATGACACCAATAGAAATGCCAAAATCTTTACTGGTTGTTGGGGCAGGTGCCATTGGGGTTGAGTTTGCTAGTTTTTACCATGCATTGGGTGTGGATGTTACGCTGGTAGAAGCGCAAGACCGTATTGTGCCGGTGGAAGATGTGGATGTTTCTAAAGAACTTAAGCGATTGTTGGAAAAACGCGGTATGACAGTGCTCACCAAAGCCAAAGTTGAAAACTTGAAAAGCGAAAAAGATAATGTTTCCGTTACACTAAACGGAGAAGTTAAAGCATTTGATAAAGCTATTTTGGCCGTAGGTATTACCGGTAATGTAGAAGGCCTTGGGCTGGAGAAATTAAATATTCGTGCCGAAAAAGGCCAAATTAAACACAACGATTTTTACCAAACCAGCGTGCCCAATATTTATGCAATTGGTGATGTCGCTGGTGCGCCATGGTTGGCGCATGTGGCTAGCCATGAGGGAGTTATCGCTGCCGAACATATTGGTGCGCAAATAGGTAAGTGCGTAGAGCCTCACCCGATGGATTACACAAACATCCCCGGTTGTACCTATTGTACACCACAGGTGGCCAGTACAGGCCTGACGGAAGCAGCTGCCAAAGAACAAGGCCATAAGGTAAAAGTCGGCATATTTAATTACCAAGCGAACGGAAAAGCTTTGGCCATCGGTGAGCCAGACGGCTTTGTTAAAACTGTATTTGATGTTGAAACAGGTGCTTTGCTGGGGGCGCATATCATCGGTGCAGAGGCGACGGAAATGATTACTACGTTTGTACTTGGTAAGCATGTTGAGGCTGTGGAGGAAGACTTTTTCCACGCGTGTCTGCCGCACCCAACGCTGAGTGAAATGATTGGCGAAAGCGCCCTAGCAGCGTTAGGACGCCCTCTTAATAGCTAGGGGGCTTGAACTCCCTTACTAAAAGTCCCATGTACTCTTCATAACGTTCATAACGCCCACAAAAGTGGGCAGAGGTATCTATTGGGAAGTTTTTTAGTTAGGAGTAAGTCCCATGAATAAAGCTATAAACTTGGCTACAATGCCATTCGTGTGCTTTAGAAACAGCACGCAAAAAGTCTTTGATTTCTTTAACAAGGTCGGTTTGTTTTTAACCGCTGTTATTTGCGCTGCTACTATCATGAGCGTTGCTATAACAGTAAAGGTTTTCTCTACGGAGGAGCCAACCGCGTTTACAGAAATCTGCGGCACGAAAAAAACAATGAAAAATAAAAAGGATTGCTACATGCGCTTGATGATGCACATTAGCAAAAATAGTCGATAGGAGGCAGACATGGATAATAAAGAGAACATCTTTACATGTCCTAACGGCATTAAGCCGTTTGTCATTATCGCTTTTTTTGTTATCTCCTTTTGTCTGATTAATGTTCAGACAGGCTGCCATCACCACAAAGATGTGGATGCGCAAGAGGCCTGCTTAGGAGAGGCAGGAATGGAGTTTGCTGATCAGGTAAAAAATCACATAAATGATTTTATCGAAAATGTGAGAGAAGATTGGTAGCACAAACACCTGGGGAGGCGTCAAAAGAAAAAGGGTCCAAATAAGGGCCCATTTCTTTTTGCTGTATATTGCATTTAAGCCCTGTATAGGGCTTGTTTTTGTGGGTTTTAGCCCCATTTTTATAAACGTTACCACCACCCCCGCCAGTTAGGGGGCGGTAAAAGTATCTTGGGATTTTTTGTTAGGAGTATTATCCCATGCGTAACTTTTTTAGGAAGAAAAATCCTTCTGCGGAGGCACCCAAACAGGTGCTGGCGCGGAAGTGGAGCCGGTGGCTCTATATTCTTTTTACTATCTTTATTGTTCTGGGCTGTTGGCTCGTCTACGTGAGCAGTCTTTCCTATGTCGGTACGGCTGGTTGGATGCGTGACGGCATTCCTCAATTTCAACTGAACTGTGGGGGGAGAAAATCCGCTTATCGTTCGTATGAAGTTGGTGTGTTTGTTAATCATCCACAAATGCCGTGCGGTAGTCTCGTAAAAGTGACGAAAATAGGCACTTTTAAAAGTGTTGTTGCACGTGTTGTTCATACGGATGTTCGGCCAAGCCAAACACACGTGGTGGATTTAACACTAGCAGCAGCCTTGGAGTTGGGGGTGAAGCCTCGGCAAAAAGGGCTTTTAAAAGTTGCAGTAACTTTGTTACCAAATGAGCACCACTGGCATTGGCCAATTAGGTTTACTCCTGTGGTGGGGTTTGTCAAAAAAAGGGCTATTGAAGTTAATAAAAAAGAACTTCATGCTTTTACCCAAGTACTTGTGGGTGAAGTTGGACACTTGTTTGATAGACCTAGCCAGTTGGAGGGAGCCTATGCTGTTGGTTACACCGTACTCAACCGCTACTATGTACGGTTTAACAAGAAAAACAGCATAAGAGGTGTTGTGTTTGACGGATCCCGTAAAGCAAATGGGCGCCGTAAAACAAAAGGTGGTTGTCAATTCAGCCCTTTTTGTACAGGCACACGAGACCCTCATGCTGGCCACAGAAATTGGAAACGTGCCAAAAAAATGGCACACCAGTTTTTGACAGGAACTGTTCCAGGTAAGTACCGCTGGATGCAACATGCTATGCGTGATGTCACCTACTTTTATGCACCATTGCCAATGCGAACATATCCGCGGTGGCAAAAAAGTGTAAAGAGGTTGCATCAGCTTCCTGCAGGTTGGGATCATTGGTTTTTGATTCCTAGAAGCAAAAAAGCTTTGAAAGACTTGAAGGTTGCTCGCCAGTTTAGACGGACGTGGGTTAAACCGCAGCCTCAAACTAAACTGTTGGCAAAAGCGACAGTGTCCAAAGTTCCTCTTCCCACAAAGCGGTCGAAATTTAAAAAACGGAAGCGTGGGAAGAAAAAGATAGCAACAAGAAAGTGCGTTAATATAAAATGTCTATTAGCGCGCAAGTAAATAGAGAAAGCAGCTTGGGTAAAAACCAAGCTGCTTTTTCATGTTCAACATTTGTACTTTAGGGGGATGGGTGCTAAGTTGCGGCTATGGCAAAAGTAGAAATTTTATCAGTGCAGGATACTCAGGCACAGGCGCGGAACGAGCTTTTGGAAGCGGGGTTAGACCCTTCCACCGTGGCGGATTTGAACTATGAAAACCAAGCAGATGTTATGCCTCCAGCGATGGCGCAAACAGGTGGTTGTGGTAGTAAGCGTATTTCTGGGGTAGGGCGTAGTAAAAAGCCAGAAGGTGGGTTAGATATGAAAGCCCAGAAGCCTGATTGGTTGCGTGTGCGTGCGCCGCAAGACCCAACGTATTTTGCCCTTAAAAAACGTGTTCAGGAAAGCGGTATAGCCACCGTGTGCCAAGAGGCAGCCTGCCCGAACATAGGAGACTGTTGGGCAAGTGGGCACTTAACCACCATGATTTTAGGGGATACCTGCACCCGTGGCTGTGCTTTTTGTAATATTAAAACAGGGCGGCCAAACCCTGTAAACCCTAACGAACCTGCTGAATTAGCCAAAATGGCGCAGGATTTGAATATTAAACACATGGTGATAACCAGCGTTGACCGAGATGATTTGGAAGACGGTGGCGCAGCCCATTGGGCAGCCTGTATTGAGGCTATCCGTGCGGTAGCACCTGAGACGACCATTGAGATTTTAACCCCTGATTTTCGCCGTAAAGAGCCTTGTATTGATGTGGTGGCGGATGGCAAGCCAGATGTGTTCAACCATAATTTGGAGACGATTCCGCGTTTGTACCGTACGGTACGGCCGGGGGCGCGTTATTTTGGTAGTTTGCGTTTATTACAACGGGTGAAGGAACGTCACCCTGAGATGTTTACAAAATCTGGCTTGATGGTGGGGATGGGAGAGTCTCGGGATGAAGTGCTGCAAGTAATGGATGATATGCGGAGTGCAGGGGTAGACTTTTTAACGATTGGCCAATACTTGCGGCCAAGCCTGCGCCACTACCCTGTTATGGAATACGTAACGCCTGAGCAATTTGAAGATTACGAACGCCAAGCCAAGCTAAAAGGCTTTTTAATGGTTGCGAGTGGGCCACTGGTGCGTAGTAGCTTTCATGCTGACCAATATTTTGCTGAATTGAAGAAAGAACGACAGGGGTAATTTTAAATCGAGAACAGAGTTTAAGATACTTGTTTTCTTAAAAGAGGTACAAAAATCTGCGAAAATTTAACTTTTTTTGCTCTTTTTGTGCATTTATTTACACTTTTTTGACTTCAAACATCACTTTTTGATGCTGAATTAAGCCTTATTTTGCCTCATTTATCACTAATTTTGATACTTTTTGCGTCGTAATTTTTTTTTGAAGAAAACATGAAAAATATGGAATTAAATTTTTGGTATTTTAACGGTTCTCGAAGTCCCAATTTACGGATGTAAATTGGTCATCGTGGGGGCTGGGGTTCCCC